>NZ_FNUC01000004.1:3410023-3722547 GCF_900106035.1 Jiangella alba | reverse complement strand
CGGTGGTCGGGCCCAGCCTCCGGGCCGTTGGTGAGTGGGCGTTGCGCTTCGACCCGTTCCTGCACGTGCGGGTCGGCGGCCTCGTGCGCGGCACGTGCTGGTTGATCCTCGACGGGCACGAGCCGGTGCTCCTGCAGGAGGGTGACACCTTCATGCTGGGCAACCCCCCGCCCTACGTACTCGCCAGCGCCCTCGACGCCAGCCCGCGCCCTGCGGCGCCGGTGTGGGCGGGCGCCGAAGACGAGTTCGTGCGGATCGGCCCGGAGTCCGAGGACGACCTCTACCTCTGCGCCGGGCAGATCATGTTCGACGAACAGAACGCGGCCCTCCTCACCGACCTCCTACCGCCACTCGTGATCGTCCGCGTGGCCGATCCTCATGGCAGGCGGCTCGCACAGCTGATCGATCTCCTGGCCACCGAGGTCGGGGTCACCGCCGCCGGCGGCCCGCTGGTGCAGAACCACCTCGCTCAGATCCTGCTCGTGCACATGCTGCGCGCGCACGCCGGTCAGACGGACCATCCCACCGGCTGGCTGGGCGCACTGAACGAGGACGGCATCGGCGCCGCGCTGCGCGCCGTGCACGCGGACGTGGCCCACTCCTGGAGCCTGAAGGAGCTCGCCGAGATCAGCCACATGTCGCGTTCCGCGTTCGCCCAGGCCTTCAAGAGCCACGTCGGGGTGCCGCCGTTGGAGTACCTGATCCAATGGCGCATGAGCCTGGCTCGCGACGCGCTCGCCCGCGACACGTTGTCGATCTCCGAGCTCGCACAGGCTACGGGCTACCGGTCCGAGAGCGCGTTCAGCACCGCGTTCCGCCGCGTGGTCGGCTCATCGCCCGCACAGTTCCGGCACCAGGCACGGCAGCTACCGCGCGACCGCCTGTCCGCCTAGGCCGGCCGGAAGCCGAGCCGGGAGGAGAGCTCGGCGGCGGTGCGGACGGCGGCCGCCGCGAGCCGCTCGCGCTCGGGCTCGTCGACCCGGGCGGAGGGGAAGGTGACGGCGACGGCGGCGACGGGATGCCCGTTGTGGTCGCGCACGGCGTCGGCGACCGAGGCGAACCCCGGGGTCACGGTGCCCTCCTCGGTCGCGTAGCCACGGCGGCGGACCTCGGCCAGCGCGGAGCGCAGCTCCCGCGAGGACGTGATGCCGGTGTCGTGGCGGCGGACGAACGCGTCGCGCGACGGGAACAGCGCGCGCACCTGCGACGCCGGCAGTGCCGCGAGCATGGCCAGCCCGCTCGCCGTCAGCTGGCCGGGCAGCCGCACCCCGACGTCGGTGACCAGCGGCGGACGGCCGGCGGCGCGGTCCTCGATGACGTAGAGCACGTCGCGCCCGTGCAGCACGGCGAAGTGCGCGTTGTGCGTCGTCTCGTCGACGAGGCGGGCCAGCGACGTCCGCGCCATGCGCTGCAGCGGCGCCTGCCGGCCGTACGCCGAGCCCAGCTCGAACGCCGCGACGCCCAGGCCGTAGCGCCGCTCCTCACCGAGGTGCGCGACGAAGCCGTCGGCGCGCAGGACGGCGAGCAGGTGGTAGACGCTGGACCGGGGCAGGCCCAGCTCGCGGGCGATGGCCGCCGCCGGCATCGGCTCGGCGTGCCGGGCCAGGCAGGTGAGGATCGCCAGCGCGTGCGCGGCGGCCGGCGCGTTGGGCATGGGCGCATTGTCTCAGATCCGAGACGGAAATAGCTCCGTCGGTGCTGCGAGGGGGTGCCGGGAGCGCTGTGATGTCCTCATGGCGATCGAGCTCTCCTCCCCCGGCCGGACCGTCGTGGTCGGCACCGGACCGGTGTCCTTCGACGACCTCGTGGCGGTGGCCCGCGACGGCGCGGGTGTCGTGCTGGGCGACGACGCGCAGGCGGCGGTCGCGCGCAGCCGCGAGGTCATCGACCAGCTGGCGGTCGCGGACGTGCCCTACTACGGGGTGTCGACCGGGTTCGGCGCGCTGGCCACGAAGCACATCCCGGCGGAGAAGCGGGCCGCGTTGCAGCGCGGCCTGATCCGCAGCCACGCGGCCGGATCCGGCCCGGAGGCCGAGCGCGAGGTCGTCCGCGCGCTCCTGCTGCTGCGGCTGTCGACGCTGGCCACCGGCCGCACGGGGGTCCGCCCGGCGACGGCGGCGGCGTACGCGCGGCTGCTGGACGCCGGCCTCACGCCGGTCGTGCACGAGTACGGCAGCCTCGGCTGCTCCGGCGACCTCGCGCCGCTGGCGCACTGTGCGCTGGCGCTGATGGGCGAGGGGACGGTGCGCGATGCGTCCGGCGCGCTGGTCGACGCGGCCGAGGCGCTGGCGGCGGCCGGCATCGAGCCGGTCCAGCTGGCCGAGAAGGAGGGCCTGGCGCTGATCAACGGCACCGACGGCATGCTCGGCATGCTGGTGCTGGCGCTGCACGACCTGCGCGGCCTGCTGCAGGTGGCCGACGTCGCGGCCGCGATGAGCGTCGAGGCGCTGCTCGGCACCGACCGGGTGTTCGCCGACGACCTGCAGGCGCTGCGCCCGCACCCGGGCCAGCGCGCGTCGGCGGCGAACCTGCGGGCGCTGCTGGCCGGGTCGGAGGTGGTGGCCAGCCACCGCGGGCCCGACTGCACCCGCGTCCAGGACGCCTACTCGCTGCGCTGCTCGCCGCAGGTGCACGGCGCCGCCCGCGACACCGCGGACCATGCGGCGCTGGTGGCCGGGCGGGAGCTGGCCGCGGCGATCGACAACCCCGTCGTGACCCCCGACGGGCGGGTGGAGTCCAACGGCAACTTCCACGGCGCGCCGGTCGGGTACGTGCTGGACTTCCTCGCCATCGCGGCGGCCGACCTCGCCTCGATCAGCGAGCGGCGCACCGACCGCTTCCTCGACGTCGCCCGCAACGCCGGGCTGCCGCCGTTCCTCGCCGACGACCCCGGCGTCGACTCCGGGCACATGATCGCCCAGTACACCCAGGCCGGCATCGTGTCGGAGCTGAAGCGGCTGGCCGTCCCCGCGTCGGTCGACTCCATCCCGTCCAGCGCCATGCAGGAGGACCACGTCTCGATGGGCTGGGCCGCGGCCCGCAAGCTGCGCCGTTCCGTCGACGGCGTCGGCCGCGTGCTCGCGGTGGAGCTGCTGACGGCGGCCCGCGCGCTGGACCTGCGCGCGCCGCTGGCCCCGGCGGCCGGCACCGGCGCCGTCCGCGACCTCATCCGCGAGCACGTCGCCGGACCCGGACCGGACCGCCACCTCGCACCGGAGATCGCCGCCGTCCACGACCTCGTCACGACCGGCCGGATCGTCGCCGCCGCGCAGGCGGCCGCCGGCACGCTGCACTAAGGAGGACCCCATGTCCGGACCACGACCCGTCCGCGCCCCGCACGGCTCGCGGCTGACCGCCCAGGGCTGGCCCCAGGAGGCCGCGCTGCGGATGCTGCAGAACAACCTCGACCCGGAGGTGGCCGAGCACCCCGACGAGCTGGTCGTCTACGGCGGCACCGGCAAGGCCGCGCGCGACTGGCCGTCGTTCGACGCGCTGGTGCGCACGCTCACCACGCTGCGCGGCGACGAGACGATGCTCGTGCAGTCCGGCCGCCCGGTCGGGGTGCTGCGCACGCACGAGTGGGCGCCGCGGGTGCTGATCGCGAACTCCAACCTGGTCGGCGACTGGGCGACGTGGGAGGAGTTCCGCCGGCTCGAGGCGCTCGGGCTGACGATGTACGGGCAGATGACCGCCGGGTCGTGGATCTACATCGGCACCCAGGGCATCCTGCAGGGCACCTACGAGACGTTCGCCGCCGTCGCCGCACAATTTGCTCGGAAAGGACGGGGATTCGGCGGCTCGCTGGCGGGGACGGTGACGCTGACGGCCGGGCTGGGCGGCATGGGCGGCGCGCAGCCGCTGGCCGTGACGATGAACGGCGGCGTCGCGCTGGTCGTCGAGTGCGATCCGTCACGCATCACCCGCCGCATCGAGCACGGCTACCTCGACGTCCAGGCGGCGTCGGTGGACGACGCGCTGCGGCTGGCCGCCGACGCCCGCCGCGACCGCCGGGCGCTGTCGATCGGCGTGCTCGGCAACGCCGCCGAGGTGGTGCCGGACCTGCTGCGCCGCGGCGCAGAGATCGACGTCGTCACCGACCAGACGTCCGCGCACGACCCGCTCGCCTACCTGCCGGTGGACGTCGCGTTCGAGGACTGGGCGGCCGAGCGGGCCAAGGACCCGGCCGGGTTCACCCAGCGGGCGCGCGAGTCGATGGCCCGTCACGTCGAGGCGATGGTCGGGTTCATGGACGCCGGCGCCGAGGTGTTCGACTACGGCAACTCCATCCGCGGCGAGGCGCAGCTGGCCGGGTTCTCCCGGGCCTTCGACTTCCCCGGGTTCGTGCCCGCGTACATCCGGCCGCTGTTCTGCGAGGGCAAGGGCCCGTTCCGGTGGGCCGCGCTGTCCGGCGACCCCGCCGACATCGCCGCCACCGACCGCGCGATCCTGGAGCTGTTCCCGGACAACGAGCCGCTGGCCCGGTGGATCCGGCTGGCCGGCGAGAAGGTGCGCTTCCAGGGGCTGCCGGCCCGCATCTGCTGGCTCGGCTACGGCGAGCGCGACGTCGCCGGGCTGCGGTTCAACGACATGGTCGCGTCCGGCGAGCTGTCCGCGCCGGTCGTCATCGGCCGCGACCACCTCGACGCCGGGTCCGTCGCGTCGCCGTACCGCGAGACCGAGGCGATGGCCGACGGCTCCGACGCGATCGCCGACTGGCCGCTGCTGAACGCGCTGGTCAACACCGCGTCCGGGGCCAGTTGGGTGTCCATCCACCACGGCGGCGGCGTCGGCATGGGCCGGTCCATCCACGCCGGGCAGGTCACCGTCGCCGACGGCACCGCGCTGGCCGGCGAGAAGATCGCCCGGGTGCTGACCAACGACCCCGCGATGGGCGTCATCCGCCACGTCGACGCCGGGTACGACCGCGCCGCCGAGGTGGCCGCCGAGCGCGGCGTCCGCGTCCCGATGCGCGAGGGCGCCGACGGATGACCGCCTCCTTCGACTCGATGTGGGCCGACCTCGAGCCGGTCGGACGCGACCCGCGCGGCGGCTACCGGCGGTTCGCGTGGACCGACGCCGACGCGACGCTGCGCGAGTGGTTCGCCGCCGAGGCGGCCCGCCGCGGGCTGACCGCCGTCGCCGACCGGGCCGGGAACCAGTGGGCGTGGTGGGGCGAGCCGTCCGCCGCGGCGAAGGGCGTCGTCGCCGGGTCGCACCTGGACTCCGTCCCCAACGGCGGCGCGTTCGACGGCCCGCTCGGCGTGGTGTCCGCGTTCGCCGCCGTCGACCTGCTCCGCTCGCGCGGGCACGTGCCGTCGCGGCCGATCGGCGTCGTCAACTTCGGCGACGAGGAGGGCGCCCGCTTCGGCATCGCCTGCGCGGGGTCGCGGCTGCTCACCGGCGCGCTGACGGTGGACCGCGCGCTCGCGCTCACCGACGCCGACGGCGTCAGCCTCGCCCAGGCGCTGGGCCGGCAGGGCCTGCGCGAACCGGCCGCCGACCCCGAGGCGCTGGACCGCGTCGGCACGTTCGTCGAACTGCATGTCGAGCAGGGCCGGGCGCTCGCGCTCGGGCCGCTTTGCAATGAGCACCATGACGCACCGGTGCGTATCGGTGCTCATTGCAAAGGGGACGGGGACACCGCATCCGCGCCGGTCGGCGTCGCGACCGAGATCTGGCCGCACGGGCGCTGGCGGGTCACGCTGGCCGGCGAGGCCAACCACGCCGGCACCACGCCGCTGGACGACCGCCGCGACCCGATGCTCGGCCTCGCCGACCTGGTCACGTCCGCCCGGGCGGCGGCCGCGGCGCACGGCGTGCTGGCGACCGTCGGAAAGATCGAGGTCGACCCCAACGGCGTCAACGCCATCCCGTCCGAGGTGCGGGCCTGGCTGGACTGCCGCGGCGCCGACCCGGACGCCGTCGCCGCCGTCCTCGCCGACCTCGGCCGGTTCGCGCCGCGGCAAGAGTCGTGGACCGCGGCCACCGTGTTCGACCCCGCGCTGGCGGCCCGGCTCAGCGGCCTGCTCGGCGGCGCGCCGCTGCTGCCGACCGGCGCCGGGCACGACGCCGGGATCCTCAGCGCGGCAGGTGTGCCCACGGCGATGCTGTTCGTCCGCAACCCGACCGGCGTCTCGCACTCGCCGGCCGAGTTCGCCGAGCGGGCCGACTGCCACGCCGGGGTGGAGGCGCTGGCCGACGTGCTGGCGGAGCTGACCCGGTGACGGCGTACTGGGCCGCGCACGCCTGGCTGCCCGGCGGCCTGTCGTCCGGCGTGCGGATCTCGGTGGACGACGGCGTGATCGTCGCGGTCGCGGCCGGCTCGTCCGCGTCGGCCGACGACGTCCGGCTGCCCGGCGTCGTCCTGCCCGGGTTCGCGAACGCCCACTCGCACGCGTTCCACCGGGCGCTGCGCGGCCGCACGCACGACGGGCACGGCTCGTTCTGGACGTGGCGCGAGGCGATGTACGCGCTGGCCGGGCGGCTCACCCCGGACACGTACTACGAGCTGGCGCGAGCCACATACGCCGAGATGGCGCTGACCGGCGTCACCGCCGTCGGCGAGTTCCACTACCTGCACCACGGCCCCGGCGGCGTGCCGTACGCCGACCCGAACGCGATGGGCGCGGCGCTGCGGCAGGCCGCGCTCGACGCCGGCCTGCGGCTGACGCTGCTGGACACCTGCTACCTGGCCGGCGGCATCGGGCAGCCGCTGGATGGCGTCCAGCTGCGCTTCGGCGACGGTTCCGCCGACGGCTGGGCCGAACGGTTCGCCCTGCTGCGCGACGACGCCACCACGCGCGTCGGCGCCGCCGTCCACTCCGTCCGGGCCGTGCCCGCCGACGCGATCGGCGCCGTCGCGGCCGCCGCGGCCGGCCGCCCGCTGCACGTCCACCTCTCCGAGCAGCCGGCCGAGAACGAAGCGGCCCTCGCGGCCTACGGCGTCACGCCGGCCGGGCTGCTGGACGAACACGGCGCGCTCGGGCCGCACACGACCGTCGTCCACGCGACGCACCTGACGCCCGGCGACATCGCCCTGCTCGGTGCCGCGCGGACGACCGCGTGCCTCTGCCCGACCACCGAGCGCGACCTCGCCGACGGCATCGGGCCGGCCCGGGCGCTGCTCGACGCCGGTGCGCCGCTGTCGCTCGGCACCGACCAGCACGCCGTCATCGACCTGTTCGAGGAGGCCCGCGCGCTGGAGACGCACGAGCGGCTGCGCACGCTGGAGCGCGGCCACTTCTCCCCGGCGGAGCTGCTCGCCGCGGCGACGGCGCACGCGAGCCTCGGCTGGCCGGACGCGGGCCGGCTGGCGCCCGGCGCCCGCGCCGACCTCGTCGCCGTCCGCCTCGACTCCCCCCGCACCGCCGGCGTCGACCCTGCTCAGGTGCTGTTCGCCGCCACTTCCGCCGACGTCGACACCGTCATCGCCGATGGCCGCCCCATCGTCACGGGCGGCCACCACCTCCTCGGCGACGTCGGTCGGCTCCTATCGGCCGCGATCGTCAGCGCGTCAGGCGGTCCATGACGAACGTGCCCTCGCGCCGGTACGGCTCGCCGAGCACCGCGCCGGAGTGGGAGGCGAGCCCGTTGGTCAGGGCGAGCGCCGTGAAGAACGCGCGCTGCCCCTCCGCGCCGAGCGTCTCCAGCTCGCCGTCGGTCCAGGCGGGGACGACCGAGCGCAGGATCTCCGGCGTGGTGTGCTCCAGCCAGTGCTGCGCGCTGAACGTGTTCTGCGACGACAGCTCCTGCAGCGCCTTGAGCTTCTTGTCCAGCACGTCGCCGATCTCGACGACGCAGTTGGGGTGCTCGGGCGTCATGTAGTAGATGGTCGGGATCGGGTGCGGGTCGTGGCCGCCGCACTCCTCGACGCGCCAGTCGCGGCCGGCGACGGCGAGGGCCTCGGCGAAGAGGAGCGCGATGACGCGGCGGTCCGGGTCGAGGTCGTGCTGGGCGTGCTGCGGGTCCTGCATGATGATGACGTCGGGCTTGGTGCGGCGGATCAGCTCCACCACCTTGACCTTGGTCGCCGACGCGAGGTCCACCTCGCCGAACGACACGTCGAGGAAGTCGACGTCGCCGCTCACCCCGAGGATGTCCGCCGCCCGCGCCACCTGCGGCCGGCTCTCCTCGCGGCACATGAGGACGGCCGCGTTGACGGTCTCGCCCGCGGCCACCGCCTTGGCGATCGCGCCGCCGCACTCGACGATCTCCAGGCCGTAGCTCGCGAGCATGAGGACGTTCGTCATGGAGCGGTCCCTTCTGTCGGTGCCGGCGCCGTCACGATCGGCGCAGGCGGGGGTTGATGCGCTGCTCGAGGGCGTAGCCGAGCAGGGCGAATCCGAGGGCGGAGCACATGATCAGCAGGCCGGGCGGCAGCACCCACCACTTCCACGCCGGTGTGAGGAACGCGCCGCGCGCCTGCGCCCAGTAGAGGGTGGAGCCCCAGCTCTCCTGCAGCGGGTCGCCGAGGCCGAGGAAGCTCAGCGACGACTCCAGCAGGATCGCGCCGCTGGTCGCGGCCACGAACTCGCCGATGGCCAGCAGCATGGTCTTCGGCAGCACGTGCCGCCAGAGGACGTAGGCGTGGCCGGCCCCCATCGAGCGGGCGGCGACGATGTAGTCGCGGCCGGCCAGCGACAGCACCTGCGAGCGGATCACCCGGGCGGTGGGCGCCCAGATGAGGATCGCGATGATGATGACGGTGTTGACGATGCTGCGCCCCATGTACGCGGCCAGCACGATGAGCAGCGGCAGGAACGGCAGGATCAGCACCACGTCGACGCCGCGCATGGCGACGGCGCCGAGTCGTGGGAAGTAGCCGCCGATCAGCCCGACGACGGTGCCGATGAGCATGGCGGCCGCGGCGGCGACGATGCCGACGGTCAGCGAGACCCGCGTGCCGTAGATCATCTCGCTGAGCAGGTCCTGCCCGACGTCGTTGGTGCCGAGCAGGTGGTCCGGCGACGGCGGCGAGAACGGCGTCCCGGCGCGCTCGGCCGGGTCGTACGGCGCCAGCACCGGCGCCAGGACGGCGATGGTGACCAGCGTCAGCACGATGACGCCGCCGATGGCACCGAGCGCGGTCGTGTGGTCGCGCAGCCGCCGGCCGCGGCGCACGACGGGTGCGGGACCGGACGGGCCGGGCTGCGGATCGGCGGACACGGTGGCGGTCATACGCGGGTCCTCGGGTCCAGGCGGGGGTAGAGCGAGTCGGCGAGCAGGTTGGCCAGCAGCACCGCGATCGTGAACACCAGGAACGTCGCCTGCATGACCGGGTAGTCGCGGGCCGAGACGGCGTCGTACATCAGCCGTCCCAGCCCTGGATAGGAGAAGACCGTCTCGATGACGACGGTGCCGCCGAACGCCCAGCCCAGCCGCAGCGCCAGCACCGTCGTCACCGGCAGCAGCGCCGTGCGCACCACGTGGTGCAGCATGACGGCGCGCGGCCGCAGCCCCTTCGCCTGCGCGGTGCGGATGTAGTCCTCGCCGAGCACCGACAGCGTCGAGTACCGCATCGACAGGTAGACCGCGGGGATGCTGAGGATCGACAGCGTCAGCACCGGCAGCACGGCGTGCTCGGCGACGTCGGCGAGCCAGGCGAAGCCGGTGAGGTCGGCGCCCGCCGTGGTGGCGCCGAAAGACGGCAGCCAGCCCAGCGACACCGAGAACAGCGCGATGAACAGCATGCCGAGCCAGAACTGCGGCGTCGACTCCAGCGCGATCATCACCGCCAGCGACGACACGTCCCACGCGCCGCCGCGCCGCCAGGCCGCGAACGCCCCCAGCGCGATGCCGATGACCGCCGACACCACCAGCGCGGTGAGCGTCAGCAGCAGCGTCCACGGCACCCGGTCGAGCACCAGCTCCTCGATCGGCGTGCCCTGCCGGAACGAGTAGCCGAAGTCCAGCGTGAGGATGCTCTTCCAGTAGCTGAGGTACTGGACGACCAGCGGTTCGTCCAGGCCGGCGTCGGCGGTCACGGCGGCCCGCTCCTCCGCCGTCATCTCCCCGACCTCGACGCCGGCGATGAGCGCGAGCGGTGAGCCCGGCATCAGCCGCGGCAGGGCGAAGTTCAGTGAGACCGCCACGACCAGCACGACGGCGTACTGGCCGAGGCGGGCGAGGCCCAGGCGCCGGGCGCGCATCGTCAGGGCTGGCCTTCGTCGGGGATGAAGGACAGCTTCGTCATCGGGCCGGTGCCGGTGATCGGCACCCAGTCGCCGAAGACCGACGGGTTGTAGCCGTAGGCGCCGTTCGGATGCAGCAGCGACACGAACGGGGTCTCCTCGGCGATCCGCTGCTGCAGCTGGTCGGCGATCCCCTCGCGGGCGGCCGGGTCCAGCTCGGTGTCCAGCTGGGCGGCGAGCGCGTCGGTGTCCGGGTCGGAGTAGCCGGTGATGTTGAGGTTGCCGAGCACCGGGTCGGTGGCCACCAGCGACGCCATCTGGCCGATGTCGGCCTGGCTGGCCGACGACCAGCCCCACATCGCCAGCTCGTAGTTGCGGCCCTGCGCGACGTCGTAGCCGGGCCAGACCGCGTCGTCCAGCGTCTGCATCTCGACCGAGCTGACGGTGACGCCGATGCCGACCTCGCCCAGCTGCTCGCCGATCAGCTCGGCCAGCCGCATCCGCAGCGCGTTGTTCGACGCGACCAGCAGCTCGAACTGGAGCGGCGCGCCGTCGAGCTCGCGGACGCCGTCGTCGTCGGAGTCGGTCAGCCCGAGGCCGTCGAGCAGCCCGGCTGCCTCGTCCGGGTCGTGGACGGTCTCGACGGAGTCGTCGTACCAGGGCGAGTCCGGGTGCACCCAGCCGGCGTTGCCGACCACGGCGGCGCCGAGGAACACGTCGTCGACCAGCCGCTGCCGGTCGACGGCCAGCCCGACGGCGCGGCGGAACTCCGCCTGGTCGAACGGCGGCACGGCGGTGTTGAACACCAGCAGCGTCGTCGTGTACTCCGGCGCCTCGACGACGTCCAGGGTGCCGGTGCCGCGCAGCACCTCGATCTGCTCCGGCGAGATCGACCGCATCATGGTGTCGATCTCGCCCGACCGCAGCGCCGCGGTGGCGCCGGCCTCGTCGGCGAACTGGACGACGACCAGCTCGTCCACCTTCGGCTCGCCGCGGAAGTACTCCGGGTTCGCCTCGAACGAGTAGCTGACGCCGGGCTCGGACTCCACCAGCCGGTACGGCCCGGAGCCGACGTTCGTCGACTCGTCGAACGGCGCGACGTCCGGGTCGGCGACCGCGGACCACACGTGCTCGGGCAGGATCGGCACGTCGGCGAGGGTGCGCAGCTCGAACGACGGGTCCGGCGCGGCCAGCGTCAGCACGACGGTCGACCCGTCCTGCGCGACGGCCTGCGTCACGTTGCCGAGCGCGGTGGCGAACCGCCCGGGCGGGCCGGCCTGGTAGTAGCCGACGCTGAACGCGACGTCCTCGGCGGTGAGCGGCTCGCCGTCGTGCCAGCTGACGCCGTCGGCCAGCCCGACCGTGTACGTGAGGCCGTCCGCCGAGCCCTCGACCGTCTCGGCCAGCCACGGCTGCGGCTGCCCGTGCTCGTCGACCTGCATGAGCGAGTCGTAGCTGAGCATCGTGAGGTTCAGGCCGGGGAAGCCGGTCGCGTACGTGTGCGGCGTCAGGTTGCCCTCCTCGGACATGATCCCGATGCGCAGCGACTCGGCGGTGGTGGCGCCGCCCCCGCCGGCCGGCCCGGCGTCCTCGGTCCCGCCGTCGGAGCCGCACGCTCCGAGCGCCAGGACGGCGGCGAGCGCGGCGGCAGGTGCCGCGGCTCTGCTGATGCGACGGTGGAACATGGGGACCTCCGGGGGCGTTCGGTGGCGTCGGCGCCGGTCAGACCGTCGCCGGCTGGGCCGGATCGGGGGTGGGCGACGCGGCGATCTCGTCGGCGAGATGGCAGGCCGTCCAGTGGCCGGGGCGCTGCTCCTCCAGCGGTGGCGGAGTCGTGTCGCAGAGCCCGGGCCGGGCGAACGCGCAGCGTTCGTGGAACCGGCAGCCCGGCGGGGGCGCCACCGGGCTCGGGGGGTCGCCGGCCAGGGGTGCCGGACGGGACCGCCGGTGCGGATCGGGGACGGGGACGGCGTCGAGCAGGCCGCGCGTGTACGGGTGCCGCGGCCGGCCGAAGACGTCGTCGCGGCCGCCCAGCTCGACGATCTGGCCGAGGTACATGACGGCCACCCGGTGCGCGATGGTCCGGATGACGGCCAGGTCGTGCGAGATCACCAGCAGCGACAGGCCCAGCTCGGCCTGCAGCCGCGACAGCAGCGTGATGATCTGCGCCTGCACGGACACGTCGAGCGCCGACACCGGTTCGTCGCAGACGAGGACCTGCGGGTCCAGCGCCAGCCCGCGGGCGATCGCGACCCGCTGCCGCTGCCCGCCGCTGAGCTGGTGCGGGTAGCGCCGGCCCAGCTCGCGCGGCAGCTCGACGACCTCCAGCAGCTCGGCGGCGCGGGCGCGCTGCTCGGCGGCGGTGCCGCGGCGGTTGATCCGCAGCGGCTCCGCGACGACGTCCTCGACCCGCAGCGCCGGGTTCATCGACGCGGCGGGGTCCTGGAACACCATCTGCGCGGTGCGACGCAGCTCGCGCAGCCCGGCGGCGCTCATCGAGTCCAGCACGCGGCCGCCGAACGCGACGGTGCCCCCGCTGGGCCGCTCGAGCCCGAGCAGCGCCCGCGCCAGCGTCGACTTGCCCGACCCGCTCTCGCCGACCAGCCCGAGCGTCCGGCCGCGCTCCAGGTCGAGCGTCACGCCGTCGACGGCCCGCACCGGCGCGGCGGCGCGGCGCCACGAGCTCCGGCCGCGGTAGTGCACCCGCAGCTCGTCGAGCGCGACGACGATCGGAGACGCGGGAGCCGCGGCCGAGGCGGCGTCGGGCGCGCCGGCGGTGGGCCCCGGGCCGGCCGCGCCGGCCGCCGCTCCGCGCGCGCGGACGTTGTCGGTGCCCGCCCGTAGGGTGGGCCCCACCCGGGCCGGGAGGGGTCCACCTACCACGGCGGCCAGTTCGCCACCTCCGGCGCTCAGCTCGCCGGAGCGGTGGCACGAGACCGCGTGGCCGCCGCCCGCCGCGAGCGGCAGCAGGGTCGGGCGGGCGGCGGCGCACGGTTCGTGGGCGTGGTCGCAGCGCGGGGCGAACACGCAGCCCTCGGGCTGGGTCTCCGGGTCCGGCAGGCCGCCCGGAATCACCTCCAGCTGCGACCCCGCCGGGGCGTCCAGCCGCGGCATCGCGCGCAGCAGGCCGGCCGTGTAGGGGTGGACGGCGGCGTCGAAGAGGTCGGCGCACGGGGCCTGCTCGACGACCCGGCCGGCGTACATGACGGTGACGCGGTCGGCGAGCTGGGCGACGACGCCGAGGTCGTGGCTGATCCAGATGACCGCCATGCCGCGGTCGCGGCGGATCCGGTCCACGAGGTCGACGATCTGGGCCTGGACGGTGACGTCGAGGGCGGTGGTGGGCTCGTCGGCGACCAGTACGCGAGGTGAGCAGGCCAGCGCCATCGCGATCATGACCCGCTGGCGCATCCCGCCGGAGAACTGGTGCGGATAGTCGTCGGCGCGGGTGCGGGGGTCGGGGATGCCGACCTCGCCGAGCAGCTCGACGGCCCGGGCGTGCGCCGCGCCGCGGGAGACGTCGGCGTGGGCGCGGATCGCCTCGGCGATCTGCCGGCTGACGGTGTGCACGGGGTTCAGCGACGACATCGGGTCCTGGAAGATCACCCCGATCTCGGCGCCGCGCACGGAGCGCAGCTCGCGTTCGTCCATCGCCAGCAGCTCGCGGCCGCGCAGCCGGATGGACCCCGCCACCTCCGCGTTCTCCGGCAGCAGCCCGAGCGCCGCCATCATCGTGACGCTCTTGCCCGAGCCCGACTCACCGACGACGGCGAGCGTCTCGCCCTCGGCGACGGACAGGTCGGCGCCGCGGACGGCGTGGACGTCGCGGCCCGCCGCGCGGAAGGTGACCCGCAGATCGCGGATGGCCAGCAGCTCGACGCCGGCGGGCGTCGAGGCGGTCATCAAGTAGCCTTGCGCCGAAGAGCAGCAACGGGTGGAAGATCGCGGGTCGTCAGCCTCGGGTGGATGCGCATTTCTGGCCCCTTCCGATTGTGATGTGTCAGGTAACATACGAGTGATGCATCACCGTGGCAAGAGCCGCGAGGAGAGGTAACGCGGTTGACACATACAACCGAGGGGGCGGCCGGAGCCACCGCCACAGACCTGGCGTACGAGCGCCTGAAGCGCGCGATCCTCACCTGCGCGCTGGCTCCGGGGAGCGAACTGCGCGAGGCGCTGCTGGCCGCTCAGCTGGGGGTCGGCCGCACGCCGGTGCGCGGCGCGCTCGGCCGGCTGGTGCAGGACGGCTTCGTCGAGGTCCGCCCGCGCAAGGGCTACCGGGTGACGGACCTGAAGATCACCGACGTGAACGAGGTGTTCGAGCTGCGGCTGCTGCTCGAGCCCGCGGCCTGCGAGCTGGCCGCCACCCGGGCGCCACGCCCGGCCATCACGGCGATGCACTACCTCGCCCACGCCGAGTACGACCACACCGACCCGGCGAGCTACGAGCGGTTCATCGTCGACAACCGCGAGTTCCACGTCCGGCTGGCCGAGGCCGCGGGCAACCACCGGCTGGCCCGCTCGATCCGCACGCTGCTCGAGGAGATGCAGCGGCTGTTCTTCCTCAGCCTGACGCGCGAGGACACCAGCAGCGAGCAGATGCACGAGCACCTCGAGCTGTACGACGCCATCGTCGCCGGCGACGCCGAACGCGCCCGCCGCCTCAGCGCCGAGCAGATCGAGCAGAGCCGCCGCCGCGTCATCGAGGCGCTGATCACCGGCTTCTCGCCGGCCACCGTCACCGGGTCGGCGAACCTGGGGCTGTGACGGCGGGCGGCCCCCACACCAGCACCAGCGTCGCCGGCCGGTCGGTGTGGTTGAGCACGCCGTGCTCCTCGCCGGGCGCGGCGTAGAGGGCGTCGCCCTCGTGCAGCTCGGCGGTCTCGTCGCCGGACGTGACCCGCACGCTCCCGCGGACGACGAGGTACAGCTCGGCGAGCGAGTCGTCCTCGTCGTGCGTGTGCGGGCCCTCGCCGGCGCCGGGCGGGAACTCCCAGACGTGCACCGACACCGGCAGCCGCGAGACGCCGGGGAAGTAGCGGTCGATGGTCAGCTCGCCCGGCCCGTCGTGCACCTGCGGCGCCGTGATCGCCTGCTCGCCGCGGCGCTGGATCCTCATCGCGCCGCCACCTGCTCGACGTGGGCGGCCAGCGCGCCGGCGTCCGCGGGCAGCTGGACCGGCGCGGGACGCGCGGCGGCCATGACGGCCGGGTCCTTCACCGCGATGGAGGTCGAGACGGCGACGACGACGCCGCCGGCCCGCTGCGCCACCTCACGCGCCGCGGCCACCGCGACGGCGGCCGCGGCCTCGACGGCCAGGCCGGTCTCGCGGCCGAGGCGGACCTGTTCGGCCAGGTAGACGGGCTCGTCGACGGCGACGGCCCAGCCGCCGGAGGTGCGCAGCGCCCACAGCCCCTGCCAGTGCGCGCTGTCGCTGCCGATCGAGAACGCCGCCGACTCCTGCCGTTCGACGGTGACGAGGTCCTGCTCGGCCGGGTCGTCGAGGGCGAGCGCGGCGCTGAACGCGGCGCCGGTGCTCGCCTCGGCCGCGACCATGGCCGGCCGCCGCGCGATCAGCCCGGCCGCGGCCAGCTCCTCGAAGCCGCGGGCGATGCCGGACATGAGGTCGGCCCGGCTGGTCGGCACGACGACGGCGGCGAGGTCGTCGCCGAGGTCGCGGGCCAGCTCGTAGGCGAGGCTCTTGTAGCCGGCGTTGCCGTACGGGTTGCCGCCGACCCGCGGGTCGGTGAACGTCACCGGGTACCAGCCCAGCTCGTCGATGCCGATCCTGGTCATCGCGGAGCGGCCCTCGAAGCCGTCGGCGGCGACGAGGATGGCGCCGAAGTGCTCCAGCAGCGCCTGGAAGGCCGGCGGCAGCGGCCCGTAGGTCGGGACGACGGCGCGCAGCCCGGCCCGCGCCGCGTAGGCGGCGGCCGCCAGCCCGGCGTTGCCGCTGGACGGCGCCACCACCGTGGCGGCGCCGGACTCGGCCGCCTTGGTGGTCGCGGCGCTCATCGCGCGGTCCTTGTGCGACCACGTCGGGTTCGCGCCCTCGTTCTTCAGCCAGATCCGCCCGGACGGGTCCAGCGGGAAGCACGGCGTGTTCCCCTCCCCAGCGTGACCGGGGTGGCGACGCCGGACAGCGGCAGGGTGTCCGGCCAGCCCCAGGGCCCGCCGCGGAACGTGCGCAGGTCGCGTCCGGTGAGGTCGGCCAGCGGCGGGACGAGGTTGACGTGGCGGCCGTCGCCGGCGCAGTGGGGGCAGCCGCTGGTGCCGGAGCCGGGCGCGGCGCACCGCGGGCAGACGAGGTCGTCGGTCATCGGGCGCCTCCAGCGCTCGTCGGGTCGGTGTCGAGCAGCCAGTGGCCGGCGTCGAGGACGCGGTGGCCGTCGACGTCGAGGGTCGGGTCGACGATCACGACGTCGCGGTGGATCGGCACGTAGACGGTGCCGCCGAACGCGTCGCTCGCGCCGAACGCCACGTGCGCGGTGCCCAGCACCTTCTCGTCCTCCAGGACGTTGCCGGTGAAGGCGGCGCCGTCGTTGGTGCCGACGCCCAGCTCGGCCAGGTTGGTGCCGTCCCGCCCGTGCGAGCGCAGCAGCTCCAGGAACGCGCCGCCGTGCGGGCCGGTCGCGTCGGTGAGCTGCCCGTCCTCGACGGTGAGCAGCATCGGCTCGGGCAGGATGCCGGCCGGCGTCACGCTGCTGGCGGCGATGCGGCCGTGCCCCGTCGCCGGCGAGATCGCCGCCTCGCCGCACGGCAGGTTGCCGAACGCCTGCGGCGCGGTCAGGTCGCCGTCGTCGGCGATGCCCTGCCGGCCGCCGATCCGGAACCACATGTCCGTGCCGTTCGGGCAGGTCAGGTGGGCCGTCCCGGCCAGCGTGAAGAGCTCGGCGGCGGCGAGGCCGCGGGCCCGCAGCGCCGGCAGGTCCACCGCCATCGCCCGGGTCAGCATCGCCGCGGTCACGCCGGGCAGCGTCGCGCCGCGCGCGCCACGCGCCGTCGCCTCCTTGCGGGCGTTCATGTGCGACAGCGACTGCCGGGTCGCGACGATGAAGACGTCCGCCGCGGCCATCGCGCCCGCGACCGGCCGGGCCGGCTCGCCGTCGAGGCGCTCCTCGATCAGCAGCAGCACGGCCTCGGCGTCGCGCGCCCGGCTGCCCTGCCAGATCGCCTCGGCCAGGTCGCGGGTCGCCGCGTCGCCGACCACCAGCACGTGCTCGCCCGGCCGCACGGCGAAGCAGTGGTCCAGGACGGTGCCGATCGCGCGGTCCAGCCCGGCGTCGGTGACGGTCATGGCTGCGTCCTCCAGTCCAGGTGCAGGTAGACGGCCGACGGCTCGTAGTCCCGCCAGGTGTCGGAGACCACCGCCGACGCGCGCTTCACCGAGACGACGATCGCGTACGCCTGCCGGGCCATGACGATGTCCTGGATCTGCCGGAGCAGGTCGTACTGCTCCTCCTCGTCGAACGCCAGGGCCAGCTGGTCGGCGAGCGCGTCCAGCTCGGGGTCGGCGATGCCGCCGGCGTTCCGCGAGCCGTCGGAGGTGAGGTAGTCGTGGATCACCCCGACGACGGCGCCGCTGGTGCCGTAGTAGCCGGTCCGGAACAGCGCGATGTGCCAGCCGGTGTCGCCGTCGTAGATGGAGGAGATGTCGTCCAGCTCCTCGATCTGGATGCCGATGCCCGACTCCTCCAGCTGCGAGCGCAGCGCGACGGCGATCGCCGGCAGGTCCGGGTCGGCGCGGTAGGTGTAGAGCGTCAGCTGCAACGGCACGCCGTCTCGGGCCCGCATGCCGTCGGCGCCGACCACCCAGCCGGCCTGGTCCAGCAGCTGGCCGGCCCGGTCCGGGTCGTACGCCTGGTTCGACACGGCGTACGGCAGCTGCATCGGGTACATGCCCTCGGCGACGTCGTGGAAGCCGTTCATGACGGTGTTCGCCATCTCCTCGTAGTCGATGGCCGCGCTCAGCGCCTGCCGCACAGCCGGCTCGTCCATCGGGCTGCGCTGCACGTTGAGGATCAGCCGCGGGCCGAGCGTGCCGTCGCCGGTGACGAAGTGGGCGGCGGACGAGTTCTCCAGCGTGCCGGCCGACTCCGTGGGCGGATAGAGCGCGACGTCCACCTCGCCCGACTGCACGGCCAGGACCCGGGCCTGCGCGTCGGAGATGAACGACACCTCGACGCCCGGCAGCGCGGGCTCGCCCTGCCAGTAGTCGTCGTAGCGCTCCAGCACCATGCCGGACGACGTCAGCTCGGTCACCCGGTACGGCCCGGTGTGCATGCCCAGCCCGACCAGCGCCTGCGGGTCGCCCGCCGCCGACTCGTACGCGGCGACGTCGTAGATCGGGAACATGTCCTCCTGCGCCAGCAGCGCGGGCAGGAACGACACCGGCGTCGAGGTGGTCAGCACGACGGTGTCCGGCCCGGTGGCCGCGGCCGTCGCGCCGGGCACGATCGGCGGCAGCACCGGGTTGTTCGCCAGCTGGTGGTTGATCGCGGCGGCGACGGCGTCGGCGTCGCACGGGCTGCCGTTCTGGAACGTCACGCCGTCGCGCAGCACCAGCTCCCACTCGGTGGGCGTGACCGCCTCCGCGGACTCCAGCAGCCACGGCTCGACGACGCCGTCGGCGGTCGGGCGCATCAGCAGCTCGCCGTAGCCGAACTCGGGCGCCCAGTACGCCTCGGTGATCGGGTCCAGCGACCCGATCGCCCAGGTCGTGGCGATCCGCAGCGGCCGGTCGGTCTCACCGGCCGGATCGGTGGCCTGCCCTTCGACGGCACATCCGGACAGGACCGTCACGGCGAGGGCCGCGGCAACCGCCAGCGCCCGCCGTCCAACTCGTCTACTCATCGGTGCCCCTTCGCGCGTGGACGAGCGGCCGCAGCACCTCTTCGGCGACGACGCGGCCGCGGTTCATCCGCAGGATCCGGTCGGCCAGGACGCTCAGGCGGTCCTGGTCGTGACTCACGATCACGAGCGCCGTGCCCTGGTCGGCGGCCTCCCGGAGCACCCGGGTGACGCCGGCCGCGGTGGTGACGTCGAGGCTGGCGGTCGGCTCGTCGGCGACGACGAGCGCCGGTCCGGCCACGAGGGCACGGGCGATGGCCACCCGCTGGCACTGCCCGCCCGACAACTGCGTCGGCAGGCAGCGCACGTCGAGGTGGTCGAGACTCAGCCGGGCGAGGTGCTCCCGCGCGGCGGCCATGCGTTCCTGCTTGGACATCCGCGGCCGCCCGACGGTGAGCGGCTCGGTGACGGAGCGCCAGATCGGCCAGCGCCGGTCGAGGCTCGCCACGGGATCCTGGAAGACCGGCATCACGTACCCGGGCCGCGGCGGCCGCGGCGTGCGGCCCTCGGCCCAGATGTCGGCGCCGCCGAGCCGGACGGTGCCCGCGTGCGGCTGCTCGAGCCCGGCCAGCAGCCGCAGCGTCGTCGACTTCCCGCAGCCCGACGCCCCGGTGACGCCGACGATCTCGCCCGGGTGCACCGCCACGGTCAGGTCGACGACGGCGTGGTGGACGTGGCCGCGCTGGCCGTAGGTGACCGAGAGCCCGCTGCCCTCGACGACGGGGGCCGTCACGACCGCTCCACCGCGTGGCAGGCGACGCCGTCGGTGAGCAGCGGCAGCAGCTCCCGGCACTGGTCGCCGGAGTGGGCGCAGCGGGGTGCGAACGAGCAGCCGGGCAGCTGGTCGGCCAGCGACGGCGGCGTGCCGGGCAGCTCGCGCGGCAGGCCGGCGCCCGGGCGCGGGGCGGCCAGCAGCAGCGCCCGCGTGTACGGGTGCCGCGGCGATCCGATGACGTCGCCGGTGCGGCCGGTCTCGACGACCCGCCCGTGGTACATGACGGCGACCCGGTCGGCGTGCTTCGCCACCAGCGCGAGGTCGTGGCTGACCAGCAGCAGCGCGTTCGACGCGGCCCGCAGCGCGGCCAGCACGCCGTCGCTGAGGTCGGCGTCGAGCGCACTGGTGGCCTCGTCGGCGACGGTGAGGGCGGGCCCGTGCACCGTCGCGCCGGCGATGGTGGCGCGCTGCAGCATGCCGCCGGACCACTGGTGCGGACGCAGCCGGGCCCGGTGCTGCGCGTCCTCGATGCCGAGCTCCGCCAGCCGAGCCGTCACCTGCCCGTCCGGTGGTCGCTGCCCCTTCGCCCGCCAGCCCTCCTCGACGTGGTGGGCGACGGTGCGCAGCGGGTCGCAGGCGGCGTACGGGTCCTGGGCGACGTAGGCGACGTCGGTGCCGCGCAGCCGCCGCAGCCGCCGGCTCGAGGCGCCGACGACCTCGGTGCCGCGGATGCGCACCGATCCGGCCACCCGCGTGCGCCGCGGCAGCAGGCCGAGCAGCGCCCGGGCGACGGTGGTCTTGCCGCAGCCGGACTCCCCCACCAGTGCCAGGCACTCGCCGTCGCCGAGGGCCAGGCTCAGCTCCCGGACGGCGCGGGCGCCGTTCGCGTAGGTGACGTCCAGCCCGTCGACGGACAGCACGGGCGCCGTCACGACGCCGTTGGTCTCGTTCATCCGCGCCTCCAAGCCGGGTCGACGACATCGCGCAACGCCTCGCTGATCAGTACGGCCGCGCCGACGGCGAGCATCACGGCGAGGCCGGGCCCGAGCGCGAGCGTCGGCATCTGGGTGAGCGCGAAGCGGCTCTCGGCCAGCATCTGGCCCCATTCGGCGGTCGGCGGCTGCACCCCGAGGCCGAGGAACGACAGCGCCGACAGCCCGAGGATGATCGCGCTGAGCTCCATCGTCGCCGCGATCGCGACCTGCACGGTCACGCCGGGCAGCACGTGCCCGACGGCGATCCGGACCCGGCCGACGCCGGCCATCCGCGCGGCGATGACGTCCGGCCGATCGTGCGCACCCAGTGCGTGGCTGCGGGCCAGCCGGGCCAGGTAGGCCCAGCCGCTGACGGTGAGCGCGATGATGACGTTGCGCAGGCTCGGGCCGAGGGTGCCGACGATCGCCAGCGCCAGCACCAGCGACGGCAGGCCCAGCAGCAGGTCGACGAAGCGGGAGATGACGGTGTCGACCCAGCCGCCGGCCAGCGCGGCCACCATCCCGACCACCACGCCGATCACGCCGACCAGCACGAACACCGCGAGCGCCGCGCCGAGCGTCGTCTGCGCACCGGCGACGACGCGGGCCAGCTGGTCGCGTCCGGCCTGGTCGGTGCCGAGCAGGTGCTCGGAGCTGGGCGGGGCGAGCTGGGTGTCGTAGCTGGTCTGGTTCGGGTCGGCGGTGAGCCAGGGGCCCACGAGGGCGACCAGCGCCAGCAGCACCGCGATGGCCAGCCCGGCCCGTCCGGACGGGTGCCGCAGCAGGCTGGCCCAGACGCCGACCGGCTGGCTGCCGGCGCGGGCGGAGCGGGCGACGAGGACGGGTGCCGCGGTCATCGCGCCGCCTCCCCCGCCATCGATCCGGCCGGCCGGCCGCGCTCGCGCAGCCGCGGGTCGATCGCCGTCGAGAGGAGGTCGACGGCCAGGCTGCTCAGCACGAACAGCAGCACGGCCAGCATCGTGAACGCCTGCACGACGGGCACGTCGCGGGCGATGATCGACTCGACGGTGTAGCGGCCGATGCCCGGCCAGGTGAACACCGTCTCGACCACCGGCGCGCCGGCCAGCAGCCAGCCGACGCTGACGCCGAACACGGCCAGGAACGGCACCGACGCGTTCGGCAGGGCGTGCGTCACGAGCAGCCGCAGCCGCCCGGCGCCGCGCGCCTCGGACACGTGCAGGTAGGTGGCCGACATCGACTCCAGCAGGCCGGCCCGCAGGATCCGCGCCCACGACGCCGCCGGCCAGGCCGCCAGCGTGATCGCCGGCAGCCACGCGTTCGACCACGTGCCGTCCGCGACGACGTTGCCGGCGCCCCAGCGCAGCACCACGACGTAGAGCAGCACGACGCCGATGACGAACGCCGGCGTCGACACCATCACCAGCGTCGCGACCCGGATGACGGCGTCCGGCCAGCGGCCCGCCGTCGCCGCGCCGAGCAGGCCCAGCGGCAGCGCGACCGCCAGCGCGATCAGCAGCGCCGCGAGGGTGAGGTTGATCGTCGCGGGGAGGTACACGGCCAGCTCGTCGCTGATCGGCCGGCCGGTGCGCCAGGACTGGCCGAAGTCGCCGCGCACCGCGCCGCCGAGCCAGTCCAGGTACCGCTCCCACGCGGGCCGGTCCAGGCCGAGGGCGAGCCGTTCGGCCGCGAGCTGCGCGTCGGTCGGGTCGACGACGCCGCGCCCGTTCAGCACCCGCCGGGCCGGGTCGCCCGGCGCCAGCGCGAGCAGCGACCACACCAGCAGGCTCGCCACCCACAGCGTCACCAGCATGTGCAGGATCCGGCGCGGCACCCGGCCCAGTCGCCGCCGTCTTCTCGGCATCTCGCTCATCGGTCCCTCGCCTTCATCCGGCTCTCACATCGAGTTGGAGCGGCTGACCTGCATTGGGGCCGAAGAGTAGAGGGCCGGTCGGTCGGCCCGGAAGGCCTCGACCGGGAACCGGCTGACGCCGTCGAGCGCCAGCTCGGTGAGCACCCGGCCGAGCAGCCCGGCGAACTTGCCCGCGTGGCCGGCTCCGGCGCAGACCAGCACGCGTTCGTGGCCGGGGACGTAGTCGGCGATGAAGTCGCGGTCCGGCGGGAAGTCGTAGCAGCAGACCCGCGAGTACAACTCCGGCCCGACGGCGGCCGGCAGGTGCCGGCCCAGGAACCGGCGGACCTCGTCGACCCGGCCCGGGTCGGTCCGGTACGTCCGCGTCTCGCTGGTGACCTCCGGCCCGACGCCGTCCAGCCCGGCCTTCACCGCGACCTCGCCGTACACCGGCAGCCCGTAGTAGAGCCGGCTGTCGTCGTCGATGAAGCCGAACACCGGGAAGCGGTCCGGGGTGAACTCGCGCACCTTGGGGGTGGCGAAGTACGTCACCTGCTCCTCGGTGAGCGTGATCGGCAGCCGGGTGCCCAGCAGCTCCAGCAGCTCCGGGTTCCAGGCGCCGCCGCTGAGCACCAGCCGGTCGGCGCTGAAGCGGCGGCCGTCGGCGATCGCGACCTCGACCCCGCCCGCCGTCTCCGTCAGGCCCGTCACCGGCGCGTTCGGCACGATCGTGACGCCGTTGTCGCGGCTGAGCGCGACGTGCGCGGCGGTCGCCTGGCGGATGTCGAGCACCCCGGCCTCCGGGTCCAGTACGCCGCGGTGGTGCGGCTCCAGCCGCCACTGCGGCCAGCGGCGCATGACGTCGGCGGCGCCCAGCTCCTCGTGCGGGAGGTTCGTCGCGGCCATCGCGGCGACGGTGTCGTCGACGAACGAGATCGACGGGGCGTCCTCCGACGCCAGGATCAGCCCGCCGGTCCGCTGCACCAGCCGCAGCCCGGTGGCCTGCTCGACGATGCTCCAGCTCTGGTACGCCGCCGGGGTGAGCGTCGTGTAGGCGGTGCGGGTGTACGTGTGCCGGATGACGCGCGAGTGGTCCTCCGACGCGCCCCGCGAATGGCCGAGGTCGAACTGCTCCAGCACCAGGACGTCGCCGCCGAGACGCCGGCTCAGCCAGTAGGCGGTGGCGGCCCCGATCGCGCCGCATCCCACCACGATCACCCGGTACCGGTCCGCCATGGGCGTCTCCCGTCGGTCGCCGGCGTCGCTGCCGGACTGTCGTGCCGGACAACCTAGGGCGCGGGAATCCGTCCGGTCCGCACCCGAACGTCGCAATCTCGCGGCCTTAGACTCGACAGATGTCGAGTCCGCGAGGCACGCATGCTCGATGAGCTGCAACAGCTCGTCGACGACCTCGCCACCGAGCTGCAGCGCTCGGTGGCGGTCGACGACGTCGCCATCCAGCTGCTGGCGGCCAGCGCCCACTACGGCGCCATCGACCCGCCCCGCATCGACAGCGTCCTCGCCCGCCGGGCCGACGCCGCCATCGTCGCGCACGTCCGCACGTTCGGCATCGACCACGCCGTCGACCCCGTCCACATCCCCGACAGCGCCGAGCTGCGCACGCTGCCGCGCATCGCGGTGCCGCTGCGCGACGGCTCGGACCTCTACGGCTTCCTCTGGCTGATCGACGCCGACCCGCCGGTGACGCCGTCCGAGCTGACCATGGCCACCAAGGGCGCCCGGGCGATCACCGAGCTGCTGCGCCACAACGCCGCCGAGCTCGACGACCTGCAGGCGCAGGACACCCCGCTGCTGGCCGGCCTGTTCGGCGACGACCGCGAGCGCCGCGACGCCGCGCTCGCCGCCGTCACCGGGCCGGACCGCCTCGGCGCCGGCGCGTCACTGCGCATCGCGGCCATCCGGTTCCGCGACGGCGACGACGACACCGCCGAGGCCGCCCGGCACGCCGTCACCCGGTCCGTCGCGCTGCGCCAGCTGATCGGGCCGGCGCTGGTGGCGCCGGTCGGCGGGTACCTCGCCGTGGTCAGCCGGGCCGGCCCGCGCCCGCCGTCGGCCGCCTGGCGCGAGCGGTTCTGGAGCACGGCCCGCGCGGCCGAGCCCGCCCTCGCCGTCGGCCTCGCCGACCAGCTGCCCGGCGAGTCGCCGGCCGCGTCGTTCGCCCGCGCCGCCTACGCCGCCGACGTCGCCCAGCGGGTCGGCGAGTTCGACGGCTTCGCCTGCTGGTCCGAGCTGGGCGCCTGGCAGCTGCTCTTCGGGCTGCCGTGGACCGCCGCGACCGCGCGCGAACTGCACCCGCCGCTCGCGCCGCTGCTGCGCCCGGAGCACCGGCTGCTCGCCACCACGCTGCTCACCTACCTCGACTCCGGCGGCGACGCCGCGGCCACCGTGGCCGCGCTGCACATCCACCGCACCACGCTCTACTACCGCATGGACAAGATCCGCGACCTCGTCGGCAGCTCCTGGTCGTCCGGCACCGGGCGGCTGGGCGCGCACGCGGCGCTCGTCCTCGCCACCCGCCTCGCGCCCGCCTCCTGACCGCACCGGCTCCAGTTCGGCCCAGCACCTTCCGCCCGTGTGATGTTTCAGATAACGTTGCCTGTGATGTATCACAGTGCCAACTCCTGGGGAGCGTCGCAGAGATGAACGACGAGCACGGACACGGCCACGGGCATGGGCACGGTCATGGCCACGGGCACGACGAGCCCGGTGCGCCCTCCACCGTGGCCGAGCCGGAGACCAGCGGCCACGGGCACGGTCATGGGCACGGGCACGGCCATGACGGCGTCACCCTGTGGGGCCGCGTCACCCACATGTTCAAGCCGCACGCACACGACCACACCGAGGCCATCCAGACCGCCGAGGAGGCCAGCAAGGAGGGCATCCGCGCCGCCTGGATCAGCCTCGGCGGCATGGGCGCCACCGCCGTCCTGCAGATCGTCATCGTCGCCATCAGCGGGTCGATCGCGCTGCTCGCCGACACCCTGCACAACCTCGGCCACCTCGTCACCACGATCCCGCTGGTGATCGCGTTCCGGCTGGGCCGGCGCACGCCCACCAAGAAGTACCCGTTCGGCTACCGCCGCGCCGAGGACCTGGTCGGCCTGCTCATCGCCGCCGTCATCGCGCTGTCCGCCGGCCTGATCATCTGGGAGTCGGTCGACGCGCTGGTGAACCCGCGTGAGCTGACGAACCTCGGCTGGGTGTTCGCCGCGGGCATCGTCGGCGCGCTCGGCAACGAGCTGGTGGCGATCTACCGCATCCGCATCGGCCGCAAGATCGGCTCAGCCGCTCTCATCGCCGAGGGCAACCACGCCCGCGCCGACGGCTTCACCTCCATCGCCGTCGTGCTCGGCGTCATCGGCGTCTGGCTCGGGTTCCGTCAGGCCGACGCGATCATCGGCCTGATCATCGCGGTCGCGATCCTGTGGATCCTGGTCGAGTCCTGCAAGTCGGTCATCCGCCGCCTCATGGACGGCGTCGAGCCCGGCCTCGTCGACGACATCCACCGCGTCGCGGCCCGCGTCCCCGGCGTCCACTACGTCGACGCGATCCGCGCCCGCTGGAGCGGCCACCGCCTCGAGGCCCAGGTCACCCTCGGCGTCGACGCCACCCTCACCGTCGCCGACGGGCACCAGCTGGCCGAGGAGGCGCACCACGAGCTGCTGCACACCATCCCGCACCTCAACGACGTCAGCGTGCACATCCACCCCACCTACGGCGGCGTCACCCCACCCGAGGCGCACGAGCTGACCCACCACCACAGCTCCCCCGAGGCGCGCCGTGCCTACCAGGAGGCGCGCGGCCTCTAGGCTGACCCGGTGCTCGTCCACCAGCCCGCCGCCGCCTCGGTGCCCCCGGCGGCGGGCCGGTGAGCACCGGCGGGGCGGTCGCGCTGCTGCTGGTGCTCGTCGCGTTCCTGGTCGCGCTGGCCGTCCTGGTCCCGATCCGGCGGCGCAAGCGGCGCCGGCTGGCGGCCACGGCCGGCGTCATGGCCGAATTCGCCGCCGTCAACGGCATGCGGTTCGGCCGCACCGAGCCGAACCTGCCGGCCCGGGCGCCGAGCATCAACGACATCGTCGGCGACCCGCTGGTGTACGTCGATTTCCACCTCGACGGCACCCTGCGCGACGTGCCGTTCCAGGCGTTCCAGGTGCGCCGCCCGCCGCCGCGGCAACACGCGGAGACGTTCGAGGTGTCGACGCGCACGCCCGAGTACACGGTGCTGCTGGTGCCGCGCCCGGTGCCCGGCCCGGAGCTGCGCCTGGCGCCGCAGCGGCTGTCGTGGGCGACGGCGCTGCGGCGCGACCTCGAGGTGGGCGACCCCCGCTTCGACGCCGCCTTCCACGTCAGCACCGGCGCCCCCGACTTCGCCCGGCTCGTGCTGCGCCCGCCGCTGACCACCTGGCTGGCCACCGACCCCCGCGCCGCCGCCGCCATCGTCGTCTTCGAGCCGGCCGAGCTGATGGCGGTGCTACCGGGGCCGCTCACGCCGCAGGGCGCGATGGCGCTCGCGGACCTGATGACCGACCTCCGCCACCGCGTGCCCTGGACGATGCTCGGCTGAGCCTTGGTCCGTCGGCTGGGCTCTCGTTGGCTTGGTTCATACCGTTGGCCTGCCCCCTGCTGCTTCCAGTGTCGGGGGCGCGGGAGGCCGCCTCAAGCGGACCTCTATTGGGGCGCTTCGCGCAGCGGCGGACCGCTTGACCCGGCCGCCCGCGCCCCCGTTCAAGCAGCGTCAGGGGGCCGGCCGAACAATGGGCCCGGCTCCTACCCCTGTGCCACCTCAGCTCCGCCGGCCTCTCACCCTCGCTGGGTGGGATCGGCTACCGGCTCCGCTGTTGGTCCCGGTCCGCTGGCCGCTCACTGGCCGCCTCGGGTGTGGCGACCGGCTCCGCTCGGATCATCACTCGCTGGCCGCTCGCTGGCCGGTGCTGCTCCAAGATCATCCAGGTTTTGGGGCGTGATAGCACCCCAAAACCTGGATGATCATGATGCGGGAGCCGGGGCACGTCGCCCGGCAGCTGGCCTGGGACCGGCGACGGGGGCGCGAAGTGGCGCGGGCCAACGAGGTCGTTGCGCGAGCGTCGCGTTGGGGTAGGTATGACCCGCCCCTCTAGGGAGGGTGCCCACCCTACGGGCGGGCACCGACAGCGTCCGACGTCCGACTCCCACGTCCGACTTCCGACTTCCCACGTCCCACGTCCGGCGGGCGAGGTCCGGCGGGCGATGCGCTGAACGGCGGCGGGCGGCGGCGGGTGTCCGGCATACTCCGCAGCGTGATCTCGACGTTCCTGGTGGAGCATTCGTGGGCGGTGCCGATCGTGTTCGCGCTGCTGCTGGCCGGTTGCCTGCTGGTGGGCACCATCCTGCTCCGGACCGGTGACCGTGGCGTGCAGGTCACGCGCTGGCTGGCCGCGGCCGCGGTGGTCGCGGCGTTGGCACTGACGCTGACGCCGGGTGGGGCGCAGCCCGAGCGGACCTGCACCGTCCAGTTCGCCTGGCCGTCGCTGGGCGGCGTCGAGACGCTGGCGAACATCGCGCTGCTGCTGCCCGTCGCGTTCTTCGCCACCCTGCTGACGCGGCGACCGGTCGTGGTCGCCGCGGCGGCGTCGGCCGGCTCGGCGGTGATCGAGACGGTTCAGGCGCTGGTCCCCGCCATCGGCCGGGCCTGCGACACGACGGACTGGGAGATGAACACCATCGGCGCGGTGGCCGGTGCGCTGCTCGCGTGGTCGATCATCCGCGTACGGGCAGGGCTCGCCGCAGCGGCACGTCAGCGTCGAGGGTGAGGCCGAACCCGGGCTCGTCGTTCGGCGTGATCCAGCCGTCGACGGGCAGCACCTCGCCGGAGAACAGCGGTGCGTGCTGGCCGGTCACCGTGCCGCCGTCGTGGGACAGCACCGGGAACTCGGCGAGGTCGCCGTCGGGCCGGGTCGCGACGAAGTGGTACGCGGGCATGCCGCCGACGTGCGGGATGACGGTGACGCCGAAGGTCTGGGCGACCGCCGAGATCTGCACCAGCTCGGTCAGCCCGCCGCACCAGGCCGGGTCCGGCTGGACGACGTCGACGCCGGCCTCGCAGAGTAGGCGGAAGCCCTTCGCGATGTACTCGTGCTCGCCGGTCGCGAGCCGCATCGCCGGCGGCATCCGGTCGCGCAGGCGGCGCAACCCGGCGTAGTCGTCCGGCGGCAGCGGCTCCTCGATCCACGCGACGCCGAGGCCGGCCACCTCGTGCGCGAGCCGGACGGCGTAGTCGACGTCCAGCGCCATCCAGCAGTCGTACATGATCGGGAAGTCGTCGGGCAGCGCCGCCCGCGCCTGCGCGGCGATGTCGACGTTGGCCCGGAACCCGGCCTCGCCCTCGCACGGCGCGTACGTCAACGGCAGCTTGGCGCCGGCGAAGCCGAGGTCACGGGCGGTGGACGGCTCCGGGCCGGTCGCGTAGACGCGGACCGCGTCGCGGATCTTGCCGCCGAGCAGCGCGTGCACCGGCAGCCCGGTGATCCGGCCGTGCAGGTCCCAGATCGCGATGTCCACGGCCGAGATCGCGTGCAGCACGAGCCCCTTGCGGCCGTAGAGCAGCGTGCTGTTGAACATCCGGTCCCAGATGCGGCTGTGCGCGGACGCGCGCTCCCCCACCACCAGGTACTCGAGGTGCTGCTCGACGATGGCCGCCGTCGGCAGGCCGCCGGACGTCGTGGCGTAGCCGACGTTGCCGTCGGCGCTCTCGACCTCGACGAGCACCCGCTCGTTCGCCAGCGGCCCGATCGCGGCCGACCGGTTGTCGCGGAACTCCGCGTACTTCGTCATCGGGTTGGCGACCTTGCCCTGCAACCAGTGCACCGGCCGCTCGCCGGACGGCTCCTCCCGCGGCCGCGGCCGCTCCTCGTCCAGGTACGTGCGGACGGCGACGATGCGCTCGCCGCTCATCGGAGGAAGGCGGCGGCGACGCCGGCGTCGACGGGGATGTGCAGGCCGGTGGTGTGGGAGAGGTGGCCGGCGGTGAGGGCGTGGACGGCGTTGGCGACGTGTTCGGGGAGGACTTCGCGTTTGAGGAGGGTGCGTTGGGCGTAGAACGCGCCGAGCTGGTCCTCTTCGACGCCGTAGACCGCGGCGCGTTGGGCGCCCCAGCCGGCGGCGAAGATCCCGGATCCGTGGACGACGCCGTCGGGGTTGATGCCGTTGACGCGGATGCCGTGCTCACCCAACTCGGCGGCGAGCAGGCGGACCTGGTGGGCCTGGTCGGCTTTGGTGGCGCCGTAGGCGACGTTGTTCGGCCCGGCGAACACCCCGTTCTTGGAGGCGATGTAGACGATGTCGCCGCCGAGGCCCTGGGCGATCATGATGCGGGCGGCTTCGCGCGAGACGAGGAAGGAGCCGCGGGCCATGACGTCGTGTTGCAGGTCCCACTCCGCGGCGGTGGTGTCGAGCAGTGGTTTGGAGATGGACAGGCCGGCGTTGTTGACGACGAGGTCGACCCCGCCGAACGCCAGCACCGCGTCCTGGAACGCGGCGGCGATCTGCTCCTCCGACGTGACGTCCACGGTCACCGCCACCGCGGTGTCGCTGCTGCCGATGCTTTCGGCCACGGAGGTGGCGGCGTGGGTGTTGAGGTCGGCGACGATGACGCAGGCGCCGTCGGCGGCCAGGCGCTCGGCGATGGCCTTCCCGATCCCCGACCCCGCCCCGGTCACCAACGCGACCCGGGTGGCGAGCGGTTTCGGCGCCGGCATCCGGGCCAGTTTGGCTTCTTCCAGCGCCCAGTACTCGATGCGGAACTTCTCCGCCTCGTCGATCGGGGCGTAGGTGGACACGGCTTCCGCACCCCGCATCACGTTGATCGCGTTGACGTAGAACTCGCCGGCCACCCGCGCGGTCTGCTTGTCCTTGCCGTAGGAGAACATCCCCACCCCGGGGATCAGCACGATCGCCGGGTCCGCACCGCGCATGGCCGGGCTGTCACCGGTGGCGTGGCGCTGGTAGTAGGCGGCGTACTCGTCGCGGTAGGCCGCGTGCAGCACCCGCAACCGGTCCACCACCTCATCCAACGGCGTGGCCGGGGGGAGGTCGAGGACCAGCGGGCGGACCTTGGTGCGCAGGAAATGATCCGGGCACGACGTCCCCAACGCCGCCAGCGCCGGATGCTTGCCCCGGGACAGGAAGTCCAGCACGGTGTCGGTGTCGGTGAAGTGCCCCACCTGCGCCCGGTCCGTCGACACCAGCCCCCGCAGGATCGGCGCGAGCGCCGCCGCCCTGGCTCGCCGCTCGGCCGCCGGGAGCGGGTCGTACCCGTCCACGACCGGGCCGAACGGGTCCGGGCGGCCGCGCTCGGCCAGGAACGCCTCCGCGGTGCGGATCATCCACAGCGAGTTCGCCTCACACTCACCGCTGGTGGCGCCCCACGCGGTGATCCCGTGCCCGCCCAGCACACACCCCACCGCCCCCGGGAACTCGGACGCGATGGCGGCGATGTCCAGGCCGAGCTGGAACCCCGGCCGCCGCCACGGCACCCACACCACCCGATCGCCGAAACACTCCTTCGTCAACGCCTCACCATCGGCCGCCGTGGCCAACGCGATCCCCGAATCCGGGTGCAGATGATCCACATGCGGCGCGTCCACCAGGGCGTGCATCGCCGTGTCGATCGACGGGGCCGCGCCGCCCCTGCCGTGCAGGCAGTAGCCGAACGCCGCGACCAGCTCGTCCTCCCGCTCCACCCCCGGATACACCTCCACCAGCGCGCGCAGCCGGTCCAACCGCAACACCGCCAACCCCGCCTCCGTCAACGTCCCGAGGTCACCACCGGAGCCCTTCACCCACAACAACTCGACCTCACCGCCGGTGACCGGGTCGACCGCGGTGCCCTTGGCCGACGTGTTCCCACCCGCAAAATTCGTGTTCCGCGGATCCGACCCCAGCCGGTTGCTCCGCTCGATCAACTCCATCGGGACAGCCTCTCGATCAGTGCGAGCCGGGGAGTCCGCCCTGGACCCCGGCGAGGAAGTACTTGGACAGGAACGTGAACAGCAGCAGCAGCGGGAGGCTGGCGAGCAGGTAGCCGGCGAACATCGGGCCGTAGTCGGTGCCGGCCTGGCCCTGGAAGAACATCAGCCCGACCGACACCGTCCGCAGCTCGTTCTCGGTGATGGTGAGCAGCGGCCAGAAGAAGTCGTTCCACACCCCGTTGATGGTGATCAGCCCGACCGTGCCGATGACGGGCATCGACAGCGGCAGCGCGATCGAGAGGAACAGCCGGGGCGCACCGGCGCCGTCCACCCGAGCGGCGTCGAACAGCTCCTGCGGGATGCCCTCGATGAAGGTCTTCATCAGGATCGTGCCGAGCACCACCCCGCCGGCCACGTGCGGGATGATCAGCACCGGGTAGGTGTTGAGCAGGTCGAAGTCGCGCATCATCACGAACAGCGGGATCAGGCTGGAGATGCTGGGCACCATCATCAGCACCGCGATCGCGGCGAAGAAGAAGCCCCGGCCCGGGAACCGGTAGCGCGCCAGCACGAACCCGGCCAGCAGCGACAGCAGCACGATCGCGACGATCGACGCCGCGGCCACCACGATGGACGCCACCATGTACGGCTGGATCTGCTTCCAGGCGGTGGCGTAGTTCTCCCAGTGCAGCGGCAGCACCGGCGCCCAGTAGCTCTCGGCGAACTGCAGGTTGTCCTTGAGCGACGTGCTGAGCATGAACAGGTACGGGAACAGGCTCACCGCCACCAGCACGCTCAGCGCCGTCTTGATCCCCCACTGGCGCCCGCGCCGGCGGGGCCGCCGCCCCACCGGCGGCGCCGTGACGGTCTCGGTCCTGGTCTCGACGACTGTGCTCATCACAGGCCCTTCACGTTCGTGGACGGCTCCGAGCGGCGCACGAACATGACCACCGCGCTCAGCACCAGCGTCACCAGGAACAACGTCGTCGACAGCGTCGCCGCGTAGCCCCAGTCCTGGCCCTGGAAGGCGACATTGATCATCCGCAGGACCGGCACCATCGTGGCGTCGTCAGGCCCGCCCGCGGTGACGATGTAGGCCATGAACCCGTACTGCAGCGTCCCGATGACCGCCAGGAAGAACAGCAGCCGCACCTGACGGGCCATCAGCGGCAGGTCGACGGCCCAGAACCGGCGGATCCGGCCCACCCCGTCCAGGGCCGCCGCCTCGAAGATCTCGCGCGGCACGTTGCGCAGCGTCGAGTAGAAGATCAGGAACGGCAGCCCGGCGATGAACGGGAAGCCCACGAACAGCAGCGACCACAGCGCGAACGACGGGTCGCCCACCCAGTTCTGCGCCCACCCGCCCAACCCGACCGCGGTCAGCGCCCGGTTGATCACCCCGTTGTTCGGGTGGTACATGAACGACCACACCAGGGCGGTCACCACGCCGGGGAACGCCATCGGCACGATGAGCAGCGTGCGGAACACGAACTGCTCCCGCTCGCCGCGCAGCGTGATCAGCAGTTCCGCCGCGATCAGCGGGATCACCCACGCCACCACGCCGAACACGAAGATGTAGCCGAGGTTGCGGAACGAGCGCCACCAGATCTCGTCGCCGAGCATCGTCGCGTAGTTGTCCAGCCCGACGAACGTCGACACCTGGCCGGGGTTCCAGTCCCAGAACGAGCGCGCGATGCCGCTGACCGCCGGGTAGTACTGGAACAGCGCCAGGACGACGAGCAGCGGCACCAGCGCCACGTAGGCGAACCAGGGCACGCCCCGCCGCTGCTCCGCCCGGGACTCCCGCACCGGCGGTGGGGTGAGCGGCGCGCCAGCCGTACCTGTCATGGTCTCCTCCGTCTCATCTGGGCCGGGTGGTGGTCGCCGACGACGCGGCGGGTGCCGTGGAAGTGGAGCGGGCTGCGGCCCGCCCGCCGCCTCACGTCAGCCCTGCGTCCAGTCGTCGGTCCAGCCGCCGTCCTCGACCTGCTCGTTCGCCCACTGGATCCAGTCCTCGCGCAGCCCGGCCAGGGTGTCCTCCAGCGAGGTGGACTCCAGCAGGTAGCCGTCGTAGATCGGGGTCCAGAACTTCGCCTTGGGCACCAGCGACGACAGCGACTGCACGGGCAGCGGCTCGGCCCAGACGCCGGTCATCAGCGGCTCCAGCCCGGGCGCGGGGGTGGCGCCCTCCAGCGACGGGATGCCGCCGGAGCCGTCCAGCCACGGCTGGCCGCCCTCGGGGCTGGTGATGAACTGGAGGAACTTGACGGCCGCCTCGAGCTCCTCGCCGGTCGTCGTCGAGGGGATCATGTAGCTGGTGCCCTCGGTGTTGGCGCCGTGCCGCGCCGGCTCACCCGTGCTGAGCGGCGAGTCCTGCTCCGTCACGTCCGGGAACGGCATGGCGCCCCACTCGAAGTCGACGTCGTCGAGCAGCGGGGCGTAGAAGTTCGACGCATACGCCATGGCGGCCTTGCCGGACAGCAAGTCCTCGAAGCCGCCGCCGGTGGTGATGCCGGACCAGTTCGGGGTGGCGCATTCGTCGTAGAACTCCTTGGTCAGCCGCAGCGTCTCGCCGACCTCCGGGATGGTGGTGGGGTCGAGCTCGCCGGTCAGGATCGCCCTGGCCATGCTCTTGATCGAGACGGTGGCCGACGTGCCGGGCTCGTTGTCCGGGCCGTACTGGTTCCAGCCGTCGGCGTAGTGCGCCATCAGCATCGAGCTGATGTTCTGCACCGTCCAGCCCTGGTAGAGGAACCCGGAGGCGATGGCGAACGGGTCGTACCCGGCGTCACGGAGGTCGCCGCAGGCGGAGACGAGCTCGCCGAACGACTCCGGCGGGCCGTCCAGCCCGGCGTCGGCGAGCGCGTCGGCGTTGTAGTAGAGGCCGAGGATCACCAGGTTGAACGGGATGAACTCGTAGTTGCCGGCCGCGTTGCGCGCGCTGACGGCGTCGGGGCCGAAGTAGTCCTGGTTGAACAGGTCGATCCAGCGCTCGTTGCCCTCGGCGTACGGGTTGGGCTGCTGCAGGTAGTCGTCCAGCGCGACGACCTGGTCGGCCGTGTGCGAGACGCTGCGGAAGATCAGCTCCGGCGCGGTGCCGGCGGCCAGCTGGGTGGAGAGGGTGTCGCCGAAGTCGGCCGGCAGCACGTTCGTCTCGACGTTGATGCCGGGCTCCTCCTCCTCGAACCGGGCGACGAGGTCCTCCCAGGCCGGGCCGAAGGAGTCCGGCTCGGTGGTCCACTGGTTGGGCCCGGCGATCGTGATGGTCACCTGGCCGCCGCTTTCGCCGCCGCCGTCGTCGCCGCCGCACGCGCTCGCCGTCAGCGCCGCGGCGACGACGAGCACACCGGCTCGGACCGCTGTTCTCCCGCTCATCAGGGCTGTCATCGAAGGGCTCCTGTCTGCTGCGTGCTCGGCGCGGCGAAGAGGTCGAGGTCGATGGCTCCGGCCATCGCCGCGTACCCGGCCGCGTTGGGGTGGGTGCCGTCGGCGTCGTAGTCCGCCCGGATGTGGCCGGGAGCGGCGGGGTCGTCGACGACGACGTCGAAGTCGATCACCGCGTCGAACACGGTGTTCGTGCGGATCCACTCGTTCACGGCGAGCCGTCGTTCCTCCCGGTCGGGGGTCCAGCCCACGCCGTTGCCGCGCGGGATGAGGGTGGCGACGACGGCCCGCGCGCCCGCGTCGTGGATGCGCTGGGCCGCGGTCTCCAGCGACGCGATGACGTCCGCCGCGGACTCGCCGACGTAGATGTCGTTGGTGCCATGGAACACCACGACGTCGCTCACGCCGGTCTGGGTGAGCACGTCGCGGTCCAGCCGGGCCAGGCCGTTGACGCCGACCTGGGGGTTCTCGACGGAGTTCAGCGTGTTGCCGCCGATCCCCGCGTTGACGACGGTGCGCCGCCGCGGGTCGTCCGGCGCCAGCGCGTTCAGCCGGTCGGCCAGCACGTCCGGCCAGCGGTTGTCCACGTCGAGGTCGGCGCCCGCGCCGTCGGTGATGGAGTCGCCGAGCGCCACGACCGTCCCCCGCGCCTGCGTGCCGAGCACGTCGACCGCGTCCAGCCAGTAGGTGCTGGTGCTGACCGGCGCGAACGCCGCGCCGGCGGCGTCACCGGTGTGGTCGCCGGCCCCTTCCACCGTCGCGTACTGCGTCTTCAGCGCCCAGTCGTGCGAGAGCAGCGGCAGCGACTCGGTGGCGTGCGTGCTGACGACGAGGTCGTCGCCGGCGGCGACCGGCAGCGCCACGGGGTCGGTGTACACGGTCTCGCCCGGGCGCACCCGGATCTCGCTCGACCCGAGGACGCTCAGCGGCCGCGGCGTGCCGGCGACGTCCGCGCCGGAGCCGGCCCGCACGCCCACCGTGGCGGCGTCGAACACGAGGTCCTGGTCGGAGAACGGGTTGACGAAGCGCACCCGCACGGCGTCGCCGCCGGTGGACAGCTCCATCGTCTGCCGGTACGTGGCGTCCGGGCGGCTGTCGCCGCCGAAGTGCCCGCCGATCGACGCGCCCCAGGCGGCCCGCCAGGCCGGCCACGAGGCCGCGTTCTCGGTGATGCCGACGTCGTCGACCTGCAGACGGGGTCCGCCCACCCAGTCGAAGTCGGTGCCCAGCACCCGGTACGAGACGTCGATGCCGGTGACGGCGTCGCGGTACGGCCAGGCGGACACGTCGACGGCGACGCGGTTCCAGGAGTCCGGCACGAACGTGGGCAGCGCCTGCGAGATCGACTCGTCGCCGCTGTGCAGCGTCAGCGTCGCCTCGTAGCCGGTCGCGCCGGGCACGCCGCCGTAGGCGTCGACCCACGCGTAGACCTCGTCGGCCGCGCCGAGGTCGAGCGGCGTCTCCGGCCGCACCGACAGCGTCTTGGGTTGCGAGACGTCACCGTCGGCCATGACCGAGTCGAGGGCGTAGGTGCCGCCGTGCGGGCGCTGCGGGCCGTTCGGGAACGACGACGCCGTCGCCACGGACACGATGTTCTGGCCGGCGGCCCACCCCTGGGTGCCGTCCTCGAAGTCGTAGAGCAGCGTCGGCGGCGGGGGCGGCACCTCGACCGTGACGGCGTAGCGGTGCTCGCCGAGGGTGAGGCACAGCAGCGGGTGGTCCGGGTCGGCCGGCGCGATCGTCTCCAGGGTGGCGGTGACGGTCGTCGCGCCGCCGGCCGCGGCCAGCCCGTCGACCGGGAGGCTCGGCTCGGTCGTCGTGATGCCGTCGCAACTGCCGACGACGAGGTCGCCGTCCAGCGCCGCCGTGCCGTTGTTGACGACGTCGACGGTGACCTCCGAGCCGGGCGCGCCGCGGTCGGCGGCGCGGGCCCGCAGGTCGAGGTTGGGCGCCACGCCCGTGTCGTCGGCGTCCGCCGCGAGCACGACGTCGTCGACGTCGAACGTGCCGGCCCAGTCGTCGCCGCTGCTGCCCTTCGCCCAGACCTTGATCCGGGTGATCTCGTCGCGGCCGGGCCACGACGACAGGTCCAGCTGGACCCGCTGCCACGTCCCGTCCGCCTCGGCCGCCACGATGCCGGACGCCACCGTGCCGTCGGCGCCGTACGCGCGGACCTGCACCGAGAACCGGTTGACCGGCGAGAACGCGCCCGGTTCCGGTTCGGGGAGGCGGACCTGCAGCGCCAGGTGCGGCGTCGCGGACGCGTCCAGCGGCGCGGCGAGCGGGACGTCGACGCCGCGCCAGGTCTTGGAGTTGGTCCCGTTGGACTGGACGACGTCGGGGTCGTCGAAGAAGGCGCGCAGCACGTGCCCGCCCTCGGCGGCGGCGTCGTCGGCGACCGCCTCGACCCGGCCGACGTGGTCCGACGCCTGCCAGCCGCCGGTGCCGTCCTCGAAGCCGGACACCGGGACGGCGCCGGAGAGACCGGCGTGGCCGCTCGCGCCGACCTGCCGGGTGCTCCGGCGCTGGTCGATCATCGACGGGTCGAAGCCCGGGATGACGTCGGTCCAGTCGTCGATGCCGATGACGTCCTTGGCGAACTCGGTCCGCTGCAGCGACTCGGGCGTGTCGATGTGCGCGAACAGGTCGTAGATCTGCTTCTTCTCACCGGGCGAGGCCGGGAAGTCGGTGCGGTTCTCGTCCCAGGTCCACAGCCCGATGCGCAGCCCGCCGGCCTGCCGGTTGTCCACCTGCGGGTCCCAGATGAACGCGTCGATGCCGTCTGCGGCGAGGATCTTGTAGTACGCGTAGGCGAAGCAGGCCGCCTGCAGCTCCTGGTCGGCGGCGCCGTTGGTGGGGCTCTGGCAGCCCTGCTCGGACAGGATGACCCGCCGCGGCTCGCCGTCGTAGTGCAGTTCCGGGCGGTCCAGGTACGCGGGCAGCGTGGCGATGTTCTTGAAGGTGATCTTCGGGGTGTCCGCGTCGTCGGTGACGGGGTCGTCCCAGACCCGCGGGTCCAGCATGTTCGCCGGGTACGGGTGGTAGGCGAGGTCCCACGGGAAGTCGCCGCGCTCCTTCGTCAGCGCCGCCAGGCCGTCCAGCACGTCGCGCCCGTCGTAGAACCGCAGCGGGTCGGACGGGTTCGCGTTGGTCGTCCAGAAGTGGTCCAGCGAGGTGTAGACGCGGGCGTCGGCGTGGTACTTGCGGGCCGCGTTGTACCCGATGCGCAGCGCCGGCTCGTAGTGCCGCAGGAACTCCGGCAGCGTCTTCTCCCCCATCTGCTGCCAGATGCCGGCGGAGTCGATCTCGTTGCCGACGACGTAGTCCATCGCCCGGCCGTAGCGCTCGTCGTCGCGGGTGTACCGCGAGGCCAGGAACTCCATGGCCGCGGTGTAGTGCGCGATCCCCTCCGGCGTCACGGTGTTGAACGCGTACGTCATGAACGCGGCGGGTGCGCCGGTCGGCGCGCCGGGGTGCACGAGGATCGGGAACGACGAGTTCGGCTCCTGGTCGTACACCAGCACCAGCACCAGATAGACCAGCATCTCGTTGTCCGACAGCGGCTTGATGGTGTGGTCCAGCCAGTCGATGTAGGACGCGTCGAAGTAGTAGGTCTCGCCGCCGTACTCGAACTCGACGGTCTCGCCCGGCGCGCCCGGCCCGGCCTTCATCAGGTAGTTGACCCCGACGGTGACCGCCGCGTGGCCCGCGCCGACCACCTCGGCGTCGCTGGTCATCGTCACCGCCACGCCCTTCTGCGTGGTCGGCTCCGGGCGCGGGGCGGTGTTCGGGGCGTCGAAGGCCCAGTCGTCGGCGTAGTGGACGCCGCCGAGCGCGGTGCGAGCGGCGCCGCGGACGCCGACGGCGGTGAAGCCGCTGTACAGCCGGTCCACGCCGCCGGCCATGCGGTCGACGGTGGCCCGGAAGGTGCCGTCGCGGGCCGGCCGCACGACCTCCAGCGCGGCGTCGGCGCCCGGCGCGGCCGTGACCTCGGCGTCGGCGTCGGCGGTCGGGGCCACCGCGTGGATCTCGACGGCCTGCGGGCACCGTTCCGGCACCGACCCGGTGACCGTGATGGTGTCGGCGCCGACGCTCACCTCGGTGATGCCGGCGGCCGGTTCGGCGCAGGTGCGCGGCGCGGCGGCCGGCGCGGCGGCCGGTGCGGCGGCCGGTGCGGCGCCGCTCGCCGTCGCCGGGATCCCGGCCACCGTCAGCGTCACGGCGGCCAGGGCCGCCGTGAGCGCGCGGCCGGCTGTCATCGCTCTGCCCATGCTTGCTGCTCCTTCGTCGGGGCCGGACGAACCGGCGTCAGGACGTGCTCAGCAGACGGCGGCGGTAGGCCTCGTCCTCGCGAGACCCGATCCGCTCCACCTCGGACGGCGCCAGCGGTGTGACGCCACCGATCGACGCGGCCGCGATGGTGATCCGCGCGATCTTCTCGGTCATGATCGTCGTGTCGAGGGCCTGCCTCGGCGTGGCGCCGAAGGCGAAGACCCCGTGGTGGCCGGCGAACAGCAGCCGCGGCCAGCGGCCGGTGCTCGCCCGGAACCGGTGCAGCTCCACGCCGGCCGCCCGGGCCAGCTCCTGCCCGGGATCGACGTACGGAAGCCAGCACGCCGTCTCGCCGAGCATGACGACGTGGTCGGGGTACAGCCGCTGGGTCGCCAGCTCGGCCCCGCGCTCGCCGCACAGCAGCGCGAGCACGTGCACCGGGTGGGTGTGCGCCACGTAGACCGGCCCCATCGCGGCGGCGACGACGGCGTGCAGGCCGGCCTCGACCGTCGGACGCGCCGCGGTGTCGTCGACCCGGCTGGCCAGCAGCGCCGTCAGCCACTCCTCGTCGCTCCCGTCGCGGTCCAGCGCCGCGACCAGCGCGTCCGGCCGGATGCGCACCAGCGACCGCTCGTCGGCCTCGGCCAGCCGGCTCCCGCTCGCGGTGACGTGGATGGTGCCGTCCGGCCCGGGGCCCGAGGCGTTGCCCTCGCCCGCCACCACGAGACCCGCGGCGGGGTCGCCCAGCGCCCGGCAGAGGCCGGCCAGCTCCGCGACCGGGTCGGCGTCGCTCACCATCCGGCCGGTGTCCCGACCCGCTCGGCGTTGCGCCGCTCCTGCTCGCCGGACGCGCGGTAGGCGCCCAGCGGGTCGGCCGGCACGCCGAGGCGGTCGCGCACCCGCGCCAGCAGCGGCCGGACGTCGGTCTCGAAGGCGTCGTTGACGACCTCGTTCGCGCCGACGACGTCGCCCTCGGCCCGGCGGCGGTCCAGCTCGTCGCGGTCGACCAGCAGCGCCTTCGCGAACGCCGTCTGCATGGCCGTGACGCTGCGCAGCATCGCCGGGATCTTGTCCTCGATCATCGCGCACTGGTCGATCTTGTAGAGGATGGACCGGGCCGCCCCGGCGACGGCCTCGTCCGCGTCGTCCTCGGCGCTGACCAGCTCCAGCGCGATGAGGAAGGTCTCCTGCGGGTTGATCGCGCCGACGAACAGGTCGTCGTCGCCGTACTTCTTGCTGTTGAGGTCGAACCCGCCGAGGCGGCCGCGGTCCAGCAGCGTCGCCACGATGTGCTCGATGTTGACGCCCAGCGCGTGGTGGCCGATGTCGACCAGCACCCGCGCGCGCTCGCCGAGGGCCTCGCACAGGGTCAGCGACTGGCCCCAGTCGGCGATGTCGGTGTGGTAGAACGCCGGCTCGAAGAACTTGTACTCGAGGATCATCTCGGCCTGCTCGGGCAGCGCCTCGTAGGCCTCGCGCAGGCCGTCCTCCAGGTGCCGGCGACGCCGCCGGAAGCTGCCCTGGCCCGGGTAGTTGGTGCCGTCGGCCACCCACATCGACAGCCGGTCCGAGCCGACCTCGCGCAGGATGGCGGCGCACTCGCGGACGTGGGCGACGGCCTGCTTGCGCACCGTCGCGTCCTCGTTGGTCAGCGAGCCGAGCCGGTAGGCGTCGTCCTGGAACAGGTTCGGGCTGATCGACCCGATCCGCACGCCCTGGTCCTGGGCGTAGCGGGCCAGCTCGGCGTAGTCGTCGACGCGGTCCCACGGGATGTGCAGGGCGACGGTCGGCGCGACGCCGGTGAGGCGGTGGACGAGAGCGGCATCGTCGATCTTCTCGCGCACGTCGCGCGCGGTGCCCGGCGTGTCGTAGACCTTGAATCGCGTCCCGGTGCTCACGTAGCCCCAGGACTGGGTCTCGATGTGCTGGCGGCTCAGCCGATCGACGATGTGCTCGGCGTCGGTCATCGTGTCTCCTCGTGTCGTGTGTGACGGCGTCAGATGAGCTGGCGCCGGGCGGCCCAGGCCACGGCCTCGATCGCGGTGTCCACCCCGATCAGCTCGCAGATCGACCGGACCCGCCGGCGGATGGTGCGGTCGCTGACCGCCAGCGTGCGCGCCACCCGCGGGGCGGGCATGCCGGTGGCGAGCAGCGCCAGCAGCTCGAGGTCGGCCCCCGAGACCGCGGGCCGCGGCCGGACCAGCCGCATCGCGCCGCGGCGGCCGGCGCCGTCCGGACCGGCCGGGAGGGCGTGCACGTCCGCCCAGCCCGGCCGGGCGCCGGAGGCCCGGTCCCGCACGGTCGAATGCGGCCAGGACGACCGCCGGTCGACGATGGCGACCTCCGGCATGCGAACCACCTCCGGTTTTTGAAGCGCTTCAATTTCGGTGTTGCGTGCACGTTACGGGGGTGTTCCGGGCCGGTCAAGGGTGCGCCGGGGTCCTGTCCGAACCCGGTCAGGACCCCGGTCGCGTGGTCAGTGCGGCGTCGCCGCGCGGAACTCGTAGCGGCCGGAGCCGGTCACCAGACGAGTGCTCGCGCCGTCCTCCACCACGGACGTGACGCCCGGGGCGTCCGCGACGGGGACGCCGCCCTCCGTGACCGCCAGGCCCGGGACGACGACCTCGGCGGTGACGTTCGCGGGCACCTCGACGTCGAGTGTGACCTCGCGGCCCGTCACCGACCACCGCACGTCGATCCGGCCGTGCACGGTGTCGTGCCACGCGTGCGCGTGGTCGATGCCGGCGCCCGGCAGCGGCGCGACGCGCACGCGGGCGTACCCGGGCTCGGCCGCCGCGATGCCGCCGACGTGCCGGTAGACCCACTCCCCGACCGAACCCAGCGCGAAGTGGTTGAACGAGTTCATCCACGGGTCCTGGAAGCCGGTCTCCGGCCGCCAGCCGTCCCAGCGCTCCCAGATCGTCGTGGCGCCGTGCTTGATGTGGTGACCCCACGACGGGTAGTCCTCGTTGAGCAGCAGCCGGTAGGCGAGGTCGGTGCGCCCGATGGCGGTCAGGGTGGGCAGCAGGTGGCTGACGGCGAGGAACCCGGTGGTCACGTGCCCGCGCTGCTCCACGTCCTCGGCCAGCGCCTTCGCCGCGGTGTCCCGCTGCTCCGGCAGCAGCAGGCCGAACGCGAGCGCCACGACGTACGCGGTCTGCGTGCCGGCCGTGACGGTGCCGTCGGGCTGGACGAACGCCTCCCGGAACGCGGCCGCCACCGCGTCGGCCAGCGACCGCGCCGCCGCGGCGTCGCCGGCGCGCCCGGCCACCTCCGCCTGCTCGGCGACCAGTGCCGCGGACCGGGCGAAGTACGCCGTCGCGACGAGGTCCTTCGGCGTCTCCACCGGGGCCAGCCAGTCGCCGTAGTCGTTGTTGCGGCCCTCGCGCCAGACCAGGTCCGAATTGCGCGAGCGGATGTACTCCAGCCAGGCCAGCCCGGCGTCGAGGTGCCGCTCGACGAGGCGGCGGTCGGCGTACTCCTGGTACGTCGCCCACGGCACCACGACACCGGCGTCGGCGTAGCCGGGCGAGCCCTCGCGGGCCCACTCCAGCACCACGCACGGCGCGATGTCGGGCAGCGCGCCGTTCTCCATGCGGGTGTCGCCGATGTCGTCCATCCACTTGGTCATGAAGCCGGCGAGGTCGGCGTTGAACAACGCCGTCGGGGTGAAGATCTGCGCGTCGCCGGTCCAGCCCAGGCGCTCGTCGCGCTGCGGGCAGTCGGTGGGCACCTCGATGAAGTTGCTCAGCATGCCCCACTGGATGTTGTGCTGCAGCTGGTCGACCAGCGCGTTCCCGGTCTCGATGCCGCCGGTGAACCCCGTCAGCGACGACAGCGCCACCCCCGTGACGGCGTCGGCGGCGAGCGGGCCCGGAAGGCCCGTCACCTCCGCGTAGCGGAAGCCGTGGAAGGTGAACGTCGGCTCGAGCACGTCGTCGCCGCCGGACAGCACGTAGGTGTCGGTCGCCCGGGCGCCGCGCAGGTTGTCGGTGTAGAGGGTGCCGTCGGGGTTGAGCACCTCGGCGTGCCGGACCCGGACGATGGTGCCGGCCGGGCCCGCGGCGCGCAGCCTGATCCAGCCGGCCAGGTTCTGCCCCAGGTCGACGACGTACGACCCGCGCACCGGCTCGGTGACGGCGACCGCCGCGAGCTCGGTGTACGGACCGGCCGGGTCGATGAGCGCCGCGACCAGCCGGCCCGCGGGGCCCTTCTCGACGGCGGCCGGCCGCCAGCCGCCGGACGTCGCGGGGACCGCGCTCCAGTCGCCCAACTCCAGCCGCGCGTCGTAGTACTCGCCCTGCAGCAGGTCCGACGCCTGGATCGGGCCGAACGAGCCCTCCCAGGTGCCGTCGGTGCCGGTGACCGTGCGGGAGCCGTCGGCGTGGTCGAGCACGACCAGCGCGCGGAACACCGGCACCTCGCCCCAGAACTCGCGCTTGTGGAACGGCCCGACGTTGCCGCTGTACCAGCCGTCGGACAGCACGGCGCCGAGCACGTTCGTCGCGCCGAGCGCGTCGGTGACGTCGTACACGTGGTACGGCACCCGGAAGCGGTAGTCGGTCCAGCCCGGCGCCAGCGTGGCGGCGCCGACCGGCGACCCGTTCAGCCACAGCCGGAACACCCCGCCGGCGGTCGCGTAGACACGGGCGCGGCGCACCGGCCGGTCGACGTCCAGCGTGCGCCGCAGGTACGGCGCCGGGCGGTGGTCGTCGTGGTAGTACTTCGTCCGCGGCAGCGTGATCCAGGCGGCGGCGTCCCAGTCGCCGGGGTCCGGTGCGGTGTCGAACGTCGCCGGGTCCGAGCGCACCTCCTCGCCGCTCTCCAGCGTCACGACGACGCTCCACGTGTAACTGCTCAGCGGTTCCAGCGCCGGGCCCGCGTACTCGATGCCGACCGTCTCGGCCGAGGCCACCACGCCCGAGTCCCAGAGCGGTGCGCCGTCCGTCCCCGGCCCGGACGACACGGTGACGCGGTAGGCGGCCTGGCGCACCCCGCGGCCGGTGCTGCTCAGCTGCCAGCTCAGCCGCGGCCGTTCGGCCTCGACGGCCGGCGGCGCGTCGCGGTACTCGACGCGGAGACGGTTCACGACGGTCACGTTGCTCTCCTCACAGGTGGACGTGCGTCCGAGCCTGCTCATTCCGCGGCCCCGGGTCCACCGTTGTGACCGGTGTCGGACTCGGCCCGCCGGTCCGGTGTCCAGGTTCGGCCAGCTCCTTGCCCGCCGGACGGCGGCTGCCGAAGACTCACGGCACCGGATTCCCGATTGGTGAGGACCTTTGAGCACGGACACGTACCTGGCGGTCGACCTCGGCGCCACCAGCGGGCGCGTCATCCTGGGCCGCGTCGGCGAGCGGTCGGTCACCACGGCCACCGTCGCCCGGTTCGCGAACGAGCCGCTGGCCTGGCCCGACGGCCTGCACTGGAACCTCCCGGCGATCTACCGCCACGTCCTCGACGGCATCCGGCGGGCGGTGGCCGACGCCGGCGAGGTGCGCAGCATCGGCATCGACTCGTGGGGCGTCGACTACGGGCTGGTCGGCCCCGGCGGGCGGCTGCTCGGGCTGCCCTACCACTACCGCGACGCCCGCACCCGCGGTCTCGCCGCCGAGCTGGACGAGGCCGCCCTGTACCGCCGCACGGGCGTCCCGAACCAGGAGATCAACACGCTCACGCAGCTGCTCGCCGAACAGCGGGCCGGGACGCTGGACCCGTCCGCCCGGCTCGGCTTCGTCGCCGACCTGCTGGCCCACCTGCTCACCGGGCGGCTCGCCGCCGAGCGGACGCTGGCCAGCACGTCGCAGCTGTTCGACCCGGCCGGGCACTGGTCGGACGAGGCCATCGCCGCGCACGGCCTGCCGCGGCGGCTGTTCCCCGACCCGCTCGGCCCGGGCGACGTCGTCGGCGAGCTGCGGGCCGGGGTCGTCGACGAGCTCGGCCTCGGCGCCCCCGTGCCGGTGACGGCGGTCGCCGCCCACGACACCGCCTCCGCCGTCGCCGCGATCCCGGCGGCCGGCCCCGGCTTCGCCTACGTCTCGTGCGGCACCTGGGCGCTGGTCGGCGTCGAGGTGGACCGGCCGATCCGGACCGAGGCCAGCCGCGCCGCCGGGTTCACCAACGAGCTGGGCGCCGGCGGCGCCGTGCGCTACCAGAAGAACGTCACCGCGCTGTGGATCCTGTCGGAGTGCCTGCGCGCCTGGTCGCACGGCGGCGAGCGGCCCGACCTCACCGAGCTGCTGGCCGCGGCGGCCGGCCAGCCGGGGTACGTCAGCCTCGCCGACCCGGACGCGCCCGAGCTGACCAGGCCGGGCGACATGCCCGCGAAGGTCGCGCGGTTCTGCCGGCGCACCGGCCAGCCGGTCCCCGTCACCCCGGCGCAGATCGTGCGCTGCGTCGTCGACAGCCTCGCGCTGGCCTTCGCCCACTACGCCGACGAGGCCGCCCGGCTGTCCGGCTCGCCCGCCGGCGTCGTCCACCTCGTCGGCGGAGGCGCGAACAACACGCTGCTCTGCCGGCTGACCGCCGACGCCGCCGGCCGGCCCGTGGTCGCGGGCCCGGCCGAGGCGACCGCGCTCGGCAACCTGCTGGTGCAGGCGCGCGGCGGGCGCACGGCCGACGAGCTGGCGGCCGTGCGGGCCCTGAGCGCCGCGTCGGCGCGGACCGTGCGGTACGAGCCGCGCGCCGACCCCGCCGTCGCCGCCGCGCGGGAGCGGTTCGCGGCCCTGCTCGGCGCGGCGGCGTGACCGTGCGCTGGATCGACGACGTGCGCGCCCGGGCCGAGCGGGACCGGCCGCCCGCCACCGCGCCCGGCCCGCCCGGCTCCCCCGGCTCCGCCGGCGACGTGACGCGGGTCGTGCTGCGCTGCCCGGACGGCCTCGGCCCGGCGCGGGACGTGGCCGGCGTGCTGGCGCGGCCGGCCGAGTCCGTCGCTCCCGCCGTCGTGCTGCTGCACGGTGGCGGCGGCCGGGCCGAGCCGCGGTGGGCGCGCGACTGGGCCGCACGCGGGCACGTCGCGCTCGCCCTCGACCTCGGCGCGGCACGCGCCGCCGGCGGCGCCCGGCGCCCGGCCCGGCTCGACCACGACGACATCTTCGCCGCGGTCGCCGAGCACAGTTGGCTCGCGCAGGCCACCGAGGCGGCCGCCGACGCGGTGAGCCTGCTGCGCGCGCTGCCCGGGGTGGACCCGCGCGCCGTCGGGGTGTGCGGCGTCTCCTGGGGCGGCTACCTGGCGTTCCTGCTGGCCGCGGCGGATCCGCGGCTGCGCTACGCCGTCGGTGTGTACGCCGCGGGCCAGCTCGCCCGCGACGGTGCCTGGAGCGCGCTGCTGGGCGACCTGCCCGCGGCGGTGTCGCACCGCTGGACCGACGCGTTCGACCTCGCCGGCCACGCGCCGAGCATCGCGGCGCCGTCGCTCTGGCTGACCGGGACCACCGACCCGTGCTTCCCCCTCGACGCGTTCGACGCCACCTCCGCGCTGCCGGCCGGCCCGGTCACCCGGCGGATCGTGCCCGGGCTCGAACACGGGCACGAGCCGGCCTGGCGGCTCGCCGAGCCGTTCGCGTTCGCGTCGTCGGTCCTCGGCCGCGGGCCCGCGCTGCCCGCCGTCGGCGCCGCCTGCGTCACCGCCGGGGGTGTGCGGGCCGAGCTCGGCCCGGCCGCGCCCGTCCTCGCCGCCGAGCTGCACCACACCGGCGACACCGGCGCGTGGACGTCGCGCCGGTGGCAACGCCGCACCGCGATGATCGACGGCACTACTGTGAGAGCGGACGTCCCGGCCGGCGGCTTCTCCGCGGCGTTCCTCTCCGTACAGGGCCCGGCCGGAACGAGTACCACCGGCCTGCTCACCGGGTGTGACGCCGGGACGGGGCGCGGAACGAAGGGCGAGCCGCTGTGCAGCGTGGCAGGGAACCGAACATGGTGAGCATCGCCGACGTCGCGGCGCGCGCGGGCGTGTCCCAGGGCACGGTGTCGAACACGCTGAACCGCCCCGAGATCGTGTCGCACAAGACCCGCGAACGCGTGCTCGCCGCCATCGCCGCCCTCGGCTACGTCGCCAACCAGCACGCCCGGCAGCTCGGCGGCGCGATGAGCCGCGTCATCGGGCTGGTCGTCATCGACGTCTCCAACCCGTTCTTCACCGAGGCCTCCCGCGGCGTCGAGGACGCCGCCACCGAGGCCGACCACGCCGTCATCCTGTGCAACTCCGACGACTCCGTCGACCGCGAGGAGCGGCACCTGCGCACGCTCGCGTCCGAGCGGGTCCGCGGCGTCCTCATCACGCCGTCGCGCGGCACCCGCTCGGCGCACCGCATCCTCGCCGAGCACGACATCCCGTTCGTCTACCTCGACCGGCAGGGGTCCGGCCGCGAGTGCTCCGTCGCCGTCGACGACGTGCAGGGTGGCGACATGGCGATGACACACCTGCTCGAGCTCGGCCACCGCCACGTCGCCTACGTCGCCGGGCCGACGTCGGTCCGGCAGCACGCCGACCGCCTCGACGGTGCGCGCCAGGCGGTCACCCGGTTCGGCCTGAACCCGGCCGAGGCGATCGTCGTCAGCCACAACGAGGGCATGGACATCCGCTCCGGCTCGGCCGCGATCGACCTGCTGCTGCAGCGCCGCCGCCGGCCCACCGCCGTCTTCTGCGCCAACGACGTCCTGGCCTTCGGCGCCTACCGCGCGCTGGCCCGGCACGGCGTGCGGGTGCCCGACGACCTCGCCCTCATCGGCTACGACGACGTCGACTTCGCCGCCGACTGGATCGTGCCGCTGAGCTCGGTCCGCCAGCCGACCCGGCGGCTGGGCTACGAGGCCGCCCGCCTGCTGCTCGACCACTCGTCCGGCCGCCCCGACCACGAGCACCAGCAGATCGTCTTCCAGCCCGAGCTCGTCGTCCGGCAGTCGACCGCCGGCTGACCCCGCTCAGGAGCCCGCGCGGGTGAACGTCACGTGCGTGACGCCGCTCGGCGACGAGGTGGCCTCGACCCGGTAGTCCTGCTCCAGGCCCTCCAGCCCGTCCCAGAGGCGCACGCCGCGGCCCAGCAGGATCGGGACGATCGCCACGTGCAGCTGGTCGATCAGCCCGGCGGCGAGGAACTCGCGGATCGTCGTCGGGCCGCCGCCGATGCGCACGTCCTTGCCGTCCGCGGCCTCGCGGGCCGCCGCCAGCGCCTCGGCCGGCGACGCGTCGAGGAAGTGGAAGGTGGTGCCGCCCTCCATCTCGATCGGCGGGCGGGTGTGGTGGGTGAGCACGAAGACCGGCGTGTGGAACGGCGGGTTGGGGCCCCAGGCGCCCTTCCAGTCCGGGTCGTCCTGCCAGCCGGGGTGGCCCCACTTCCCGGCGCCCATGATCTCGGCGCCGATGCCGGGGTCGTGCCGCTGGACGTACGCGTCGTCGACGCCGCCGCTGCCGCCCGGGTCCCACCAGCGGGTCGCGAACATCCACTGGTGCAGCCGGTCGCCGGCGTGGCCGAAGTGCGCGTCGGCGCTCTGCCCCTCACCGGTGCCGTAGCCATCGAGGGAGATGGCGAAGTTGTGAACGCGAGCGAGTGCCATGGACCGAGCGTGCGCCGGATCGACTCATACGTCTAATGTCAATGGTCTCGCTGTCCCATAGAGGGGGTCGATGCATGCTCGACGTCACCCGGCTGCGGGTCATCGACGCGCTCGCGCGGCTCGGCTCGGTCACGGCGGTGGCGAAGGAGCTGCACTACACGCAGCCGACCGTCAGCCACCACCTCGCCCGGCTCGAGGCCGAGACCGGCGCGCAGCTGCTGCAACGCGCCGGCCGCGGGGTCCGGCTCACCCCCGCCGGGCGGCTGCTGGCGTCGCGGGCGGCGGAGATCCTCGGGCGCATCGACGCCGCCGACGCCGAGCTGTCCGCGCACGTCGGGCTGAGCGCCGGGCGGGTGCGCCTGGCCAGCTTCTCGTCCGTCATCGGCTCGCTCATCCCGCGGGCGGTGGCGGCGCTGGCCGACCAGCATCCCGGGCTGCGGATCGGCCTCACCGACACCCAGCCGCCGGAGGCGCTGGAGCTGCTGCGCACCGGCGCCATCGACGTCGCGATCATCTTCCGCTACGACGACACCGAGCCCGAGCCGCCGCACGTCCGCCTGCACCACCTGCTCGACGACCCGCTGTACCTGCTGTCGACCAGCCCCGGGCAGACGCTGTCGTCGCAGCGCGACGCCACCTGGATCGCCGGCTGCGACCGGTGCCGCATCCACCTGCTGTCCATCTGCGCCGACGAGGGGTTCGAGCCGCGCATCGGCTACACCTCCGACGACATGGTCGTCATGCAGGCCCTCGTCGTCGCCGGCCTGGGCGTCACGACCAGCCCCGGGCTGGCCCTGCGCGCCCACCGCGCCGATGGCATCGAGGCCAGCGAGCTGCCCGGCTCGCGCCAGCACATCTACGCGGCCACGTACGGCGAGCCGCCCGACCCGCCCGCCACGGCTGCTCTGCTGGCGGCGCTGGCCGACGCGGCCGCCACCATCGCGCCCGCGCCGGCCTGACCGCGTTCCTCAGTCCGGGGTGCAGCGCAGCCAGGCGCCGGCCCAGTCGGCGTGGTCCTGCCCGTTGCCGTTGCCCGCGTCGTCGACGACGAGCGCCAGTGTGCGCACACCGGTCACGTCGACGTCGACCCAGCGGGCCGCGGCCGAGCCGGTCATGACCGGCGACACGTAGAGCTCGCGGCCGTCCGCCTCGACCCGGAACCGGACGCTGCCGCCGGCGACCTCGTCGTCGACGCCGATGTCGGTCTGGAACCGGCTGCACCGTCCGGCGAGGTCGAGGACGATGCGGGAGGCCGCGTGCGCGCCGATGCCCTTGCCGTACTGGCGGCCGCCGATCGTCATTCTGGCGCCGTCGCCGGGCTGGTCCTCGCCGTTGCTGGCGTCGCGTTCGGCCGGGCCCCAGCCGTTGGCCTCGGACACCCAGTCCCAGTCGGACACGTGCCGGCCGCCGGAGACGACGTCGACCCGCCCGCCGCCGACCGCGGCGCCGCCGTGGCGCACCTCGACGTCCACGGTGGTCCAGCCGGTGCGCCCGCCCGGGCTGAGCTGCACCGAGAGGTCGGCCGTGCCGCCGGGCGGCAGCGTCACCGGCGCCGGCGGCGTCACGACCTGCCAGAAGCCGAGTCCGGAGACGGCCAGCTCGACGGTCTGCTCGCGGCTGGACGCGTTGGCGACGGGCACCGCGATGGTCACCGGGCTGGTGGCGTCGGGCGAGCTGGCCGGCGCGGCGGCCGGCGGCGCGGTCAGCTCGACCGGCGGCCGGACGGTGAGGTCGGTCGCGAACCCGGCCAGCAGCCGGCCGGCCGGGTCGGTCACCGCGCCGCCGAGGTAGAGGTAGGCGCCGGCGTCGTCGTGGACGCTGACCTGGAGCTGCCACGTCGCCTGCTCCCCCGGCAGCAGCGCGCCCGGCGCCGGACCGGACACCACGCGCGCGGACCACCCCGGCTGGCCGGGCAGGTCCAGCCGCGGCGCGGGCACCGGCCGGTCGCCGGTGGCCACGGCGGTCACGGTGACGTCGACGACGTCGCCGGGCGTCACCTCGGCGTCCGTGCGCGACACGGTGACCTCGAGACCGCCGTCGGGCAGCAGCCCGTCCAGCACCGCGCGCCGGCCCAGCAGCATGGCCGACCACGCCGCCGGGGTGCTCTCGGCCCGCGGGTCGATCGCGTCGAGGACCTCGGTGAAGACGGCGTCGTCGCGGCCGTTCCGCTCGGCGTACAGCCGCAGCAGCTCGGCGTCGTCGAGACCGTCGGCGAACGCCTCCCAGCGGATCGACGACACCGGCCCGTCGGCGCCCGGGTAGACGATGTACTCGTCGCCCTGGCCGTACCGGAAGCTGGGGTCGTCGTGCACGTCCTGCGGCCACGAGTTGTACGTCCACCGCAGGAAGCCGTCGAGGTCGCGCTGCGCGACCACCCAGCCGAGCACGCGGGCCGAGACCGGCGGCGACGCGGTGACGGTGTTGGGCCGCAGCGGGTTCATGTAGGTGTAGAACAGCGTCGGCTTGCCCTCGGCCTTGCGCCGGGCGATGTCCTCGTCGGGCACGCTGTCGAGGAACGAGTAGTTGTAGCTGACGTAGTCGGCGTAGTCCTGGACGTCGAGGCTGTTGGCGGCCACAGCGATCTTGCCCAGCCACTGCGGCGCCTCGTCCTCGAGCACGTCGAAGACGGTGGCCATTTCGTTGGCCGGCCGTTCGTCGAAGCCGAGCGAGGCGTCGCCGAACCAGCCCTTCTCGGTCAGGTGCTCGGAGAACGCGCCGAGGAACTGGCCCCAGCCCTCGCGGTAGCGCGCGTCGCCGAGGTCGACCTCCTCGACCACTCGCTCGCCGGTGCGGGTGTCGGTGTAGACGAACCGCTCGCGGTGGTCGAACTGGAGCATCGCGAAGGCGTGGATGCGCTCGCCGATGCCCGCCGCCCGCGACTCCTCGACGTACCGGTCGAAGACGCCGAAGTCGAAGTCGAAGCGCTCGCCGTCCCACCGCCACTCGACCGTCGACGCGAAGTGGCTCCACGTCTGCGGCCGCCACTGCCCGTCGTGGGTCACCATCCACGGGTCCTCGGTGACGGCGACGTTGACGACGCGCTGCCCGTGCTCGGCGAGGTCGCTCAGGTACGGCCGCATGGCCGTCCAGTGCTCCTCGCTCCACAGCGCCGTGCCGGTCTGGTCGGCGACCGCGTCGGGATGCGCCCAGAGGTCCAGGATGAACGGCCGGTCCGCCATCGGGTCCAGCGCGACGTCCGCGACCACGACCTGCAGCGTCCACGTGCCGATGCCGCCCGTGGCCGTGCCGATCTGCACCGCCGCGGTGTAGACGCCGGGCGCCGCGCCGGCCGGGACGTCGACGCTGAACCACACCGGCTGGCTGGTGCCGCTCTCGACGTCGACGGCGGGGACCTCGCGCAGCGGGTCGGCGATGACGCCGCCGGAGTCGAACGGGATGAACTCCGGGTAGCGCACCTGGACGGCGCCGGCCGGCAGCGTGCCGCCGTGCCGGGACCGCGGCCGGTCCACCGACACCGTCAGGTCGTCCAGCCCGGCCGGCGCGTGCACCGCCAGCTGCGCCGACCCGCGCCCGCCGGCCGGGGTCTCGAGCCGCAGCACCTGGTCGCCCGCGAGCGCGGCGCCCGGCACCGCGTCGCGGCCGACCCGGACGAGCGAGGAGCTGGCGAACGACCCGGTCGGCAGCCAGACGACGGCGCCGGCCTCGGTGTCCGCGGCGCCGGCCGGTTCCTGGCTGCTGGCCGGTGCGGCCGCCAGTAGCGCGGCGATCAGAGCGGCCATACCCGACAAAGCGAGAAGGCGAGAGCGCATCTGCATACTCCTGACCGAATAGGAGAGATGTCGCTCAGATTCGCGCATGCCTTCCCGCCCCGTCAAGACCCTCCCTACACCGCGGACAGCGCGGCCGTCGGCGGCATCCGCGCGGCCGGTCGCCCGACACCCAACCGCCCGGCGCCGATCCGCCCGCCAGCCGCCGGCAACCGGGCGTCAGCCGCCGATGACGTGGTCGGCGAGCTGGCGGGCGGCGGCGGCCGGGTGGGCGGCGGGGCGGGTGGCGCCGACGGCGAGGGCGCCGTCGATGAGGAGGAACAGCTGCGCGGCCGCCGGGTCCGGCCGGGGGTGGCCGAGGGCGCGCAGCTCGGTCGCCAGGAGGTCGTGCACCCGCTCGCGATACCGCCGCGTGACCGCGTGCGCCGGGTGGTCCGGCGCCAGGGCGAGCTCCGCGGCGAGGTAGCGGCAGCCGCGGAAGTCGGGCTCCTGGATGACGCCGTCGAGCCAGTCGAAGATCGCCAGCAGGCGGCCGCGCGGGTCGTCGCCCGCGGCCAGCATGGCCCGCCGGTACGCGGCCTCGTCCTCGTCGGCGCTCACCCGCAGCACCTCGGTGATCAGCCCGTCCTTGCCGCCGAAGTGCTCGTAGAGCGACCGCCGGGCCACGTTCGCCCGTTTGAGCAGGGCATCGACGCCCACGGAGACGCCCTGCTCGTAGGTCAGCTCCTTGGCCGCGGCCAGCAGGCGCTCACGCGGTCCCGGCACCGTGCGTGTGGTCACGGACCCCACTCTACTTGACCAGTAGATCGACCGGTCTATATGGTGCATAGACCGAATGGTCTATCTATCAAGGAGCCCGACATGCCGACGACGACTCGCACGACGGCCGACACCGTCGACCGTTTCAACCGCGCGTTCCTGGACCACGACGCCGAGGCGCTCACCGAGCTGGTCGGGGCCGGCTGCGTGATGGACGCCATCCAGCCGGCCCCCGACGGCGCCCGCTACGTGGGCCGGGAGGCCTGCCTGACGTTCTGGCGCGAGCTCGCCGCCGACCGCACCACCCGGTTCGAGCCCGAGGACGTCGCCGTCGCCGGTGAGCGGGCGACCATCCGCTGGCGCTACCGCTTCGGCGCCGGCCCGGACGGCTCCGTGCGCGGCGTGACGCTGCTGCGGGTGCGCGACGGCCTGATCGTCGAGGCGCTCGCCTACAGCAAGACCGGCGGCGTCCCGCTGGCCCCCGACGCCGCAAGCACCGCCGGCGCCGGGCGCAGCACCCGCCAGGTCCTCGACCAGTACAACGAGGCCTTCCGCGCGCACGACCCCGCGCTCCTCGCCGGCCTGATCGCCGACGACTGCGTCATCGAGGACTCCGGCCCCGCACCCGACGGCGTCCGGCGCGAGGGCGGCGCGGCGTGCCTGGCGCGGTGGTCCGAGCTGGCGGCGAACCCGGAGCTGCGGTTCACACCGGAGCCGGCCGAGATCCACGGCGACCTCGCCGTCCAGCCGTGGCTGCTGCAGTGGGGCGACGGCGAAGAGGACCACGTCCGCGGGGTGAACCTGCTGCGCGTCCGCGCCGGCCGCATCGCCGAGGCCCGCGGCTACGTCAAGGCCTGACGACCCCGGAGGAGCAGACATGATCATCATCGCCGGCCACGAACTGGTCGCCGCCGACGAGCGCGACGCCTTCGTCGCGGCCTTCCGTGGCCTCGTCACGCGCGCCCGCGGCACCGACGGCTGCGTTCACATCGCCATCACCGCCGACTCCGTCGACCCCGAGCGCGTCAACGTCGTCGAGGTGTGGCGCGACGCGGACGCGCTGAAGGCCTGGCGCCGGCGCGCCCGGGGCCCGAAGTCCGCGACGCCCACCCACCTGGACATCAGGCGCTACGACACCACCGACGGCGGCCCGCTGGTCTGAGCCATCGGCAGCGGTGCGTATCGGTGCTCATTGCAAAGCGGCGCACGCACCTGCCCGCCGGCGCATATCGCCGGCGTATCGATTTCCCCATACGCGACGGCAACACCGCGCCGCCTTGACTTGACGGCGTGAGCCAGCGCGAACCAGCCCGAACGGGTATCACGGTCTACGGCTGCGGCCCGGACGAGGCCGCGCTGTTCCGGCGGCTGGCGCCGGGCTTCGGCGTCGTGCCGACGATCACGGCGGAGCCGCCCGCCGAGGCGACCGCCGGCCTGGCCCGCGGCAACCGCTGCGTCAGCGTCGGCCACCAGCACCGGGTCACGAACGCCACGCTGCGCGCGCTCGGCCGGACCGGCGTCGGGTACGTCTCGACCCGGAGCATCGGCTACGACCACATCGACGTCGGCTACGCGCGCAGCGTCGGCATCGCCGTCGGCAACGTCGCGTACTCCCCCGACAGCGTCGCCGATTACACGCTGATGCTCATGCTGATGGCGCTGCGCGGCGCCAAGTCGGTGCTGCGCCGCGCCGACGTGCACGACTACCGGCTCGGCGACGTGCGCGGGCGGGAGCTGCGCGACGTCACCGTCGGGGTGGTCGGGACGGGACGCATCGGCGCCGCGGTCGTCGACCGGCTGCGGGGCTTCGGCTGCCGGGTGCTGGCCCGCGACCGGAGCCCCGCTGACGTCCCGCTCGACCGGTTGCTGCGGCACAGCGACATCGTCACGCTGCACACCCCGCTCACCGCGGACACCCGTCACCTGCTGGACGAGCGGCGGATCGGGCTCTTGAAGGACGGCGCGATCGTCGTCAACACCGGACGCGGCCCACTGGTCGACACCGAGGCGCTGCTCCGGGCGCTGGAGAGCGGGCGCCTGGGCGGCGCGGCGCTGGACGTCCTCGAGGGCGAGGAAGGCATCTTCTACGCCGACCGCAGGCACCGCCCGATCGAGAGCAAGACCTGGCTGCGGCTGCAGGAGCTGCCGAACGTGCTGATCAGCCCGCACACCGCCTACTACACCGACCACGCCCTGAGCGACACGGTCGAGAACAGTCTCATCAACTGCGTCAACTTCGAGAGTGGGGAAACGGCATGAAGAGGTTGAAGGTCGGCGTCGTCTTCGGCGGCGTGTCCGAGGAGCACCCGATCTCCGTCAAGTCCGCGCGGGAGGTCGCGGCGAATCTCGATCCGCGCCGGTACGAAACGATATGGATCGGCATCACGACGACCGGCGCCTGGACGCTCTGCGACGGGCCCGGCGAGGGCTGGGAGGACGGGGCGCGCCCGGCGGTGCTGTCGCCGGACCGCGGCGTCCACGGGCTGATCGTGCTGGACGAGGGACGCTACGAGACCATCCGCCTGGACGTCGTGCTGCCGGTGCTGCACGGCAAGCTCGGCGAGGACGGCGCGATGCAGGGCCTGCTGGAGCTCTCCGGCATCCCCTACGCCGGCTGCGACGTCCAGAGCTCCGCCGTCTGCATGGACAAGTCGCTCGCCTATGTCGTCGCCGCGAGCGCGGGCATCGCGACGCCGCGGTTCTGGACCGTCCTGGCCGACGAGAAGCCCGATGGCGGCGCGCTGACCTACCCCGTCTTCGTGAAGCCGGCCCGGTCCGGGTCGTCGTTCGGGGTCAGCAAGGTGACGAGCGAAGCGGACCTGGCCGACGCGGTCGACGCGGCGCGGCGGTACGACTCGAAGGTGGTGATCGAGGAGGCGGTCGCCGGCAGCGAGATCGGCTGCGCCGTGCTGGGGAACGGTACGGACCTCACCGTGGGCGAGGTCGACCACATCGCGCTGTCCCACGGCTTCTTCCGGATCCACCAGGAGAGCACGCCCGAGTCCGGGTCCGACAACTCGACCCCGATCGTGCCCGCCGACATCCCGGCGGCGTCGCGCAGGCTCGTCCAGGAGACCGCGAAGGCCGTCTACCGCGCCCTCGGCTGCCGTGGGCTCGCGCGCGTGGACCTGTTCCTCCGCGGCGACGGCACGGTGGTCCTCAACGAGGTCAACACGTTCCCCGGCATGACGTCGTACAGCCGCTACCCGCGGATGATGGCGGCCGCGGGGAGGCCGATGGCCGACGTGCTCGACCGCATCGTGTCGCTGGCGCTGGAGGACCACGCCGATGACCGCTGACTTCGTCGTCGTGGACGAGCACGTGCCCGGCATCCGCTGGGACGCCAAGTACGCCACCTGGGACAACTTCACCGGCAAGCCGGTGGACGGCTACCTGGCCAACCGCATCGTCGGCACCACGGCGCTGTGTGCGGCGCTGCGTCGAGCCCGCGTCCGGGCCGAGGCGCTCGGCTTCGGCCTGGTGCTCTGGGACGCCTACCGCCCGCAGCGGGCCGTCGACAGCTTCCTGAACTGGTCGAAGCAGCCCGAGGACGGACGGACGAAGCTGCGGCACTACCCGAACCTCGACCGTCCCGAGATGGTCGAGCGGGGCTACGTGTCGGCCCGGTCCGGCCACAGCCGCGGCAGCAGCGTCGATCTCACCCTCTATCAGCTGGTGACCGGTGAGCTCGCCCCCATGGGCGGCGACCACGACCTGATGGACTCGATCTCCCACCACGGCGCGACGGGCATCACGCAGGCCGAGGCGAGGAACCGCCGCTACCTCTGCTCCGTCATGGAGGCCAGCGGCTTCGTCCGCTACGACGTCGAGTGGTGGCACTACACGCTGCGCGACGAGCCCTACCCCGACACCTACTTCGACTTCCCCATCACGTGAGACGGCGCGGCGGGCAACCGCAGCGTGACGCGCAGCCCTCCGGTGTCGCGCGGGGTGAGGGTGAGGGTGCCGTCGTGCGCCTGGGCGATGCTCGTGACGATGGCCAGGCCGAGGCCCGTGCCCTCGTGGTCGCCGCGGACGCGGTCGACGCCGCGCTGGAACGGTTCGGTGAGGGTCGAGACCTGCCGCGGCGAGAGCGGCGCGCCGGTGTTCTCGACGGTGAGGGTGACGGCGCCGTCGTGCGCGCCGGTCGTGATCCACACCGTGCCGTCGTCGGGCAGGTTGTGCACGATCGCGTTGTGCACGAGGTTCGTCGTCAGCTGCAGCAGCAGCGGATGCGAGCCGACGGCCGCCGCGGCGTCGCCGGACGTCTCGATGGTGCGGCCGCGCTCCTCGGCGAGCGGCAGCAGCGTTTCGGCCGCCTCCTCCGCGAGCAGCGACAGGTCGACCCGCTCGCGTGCGAACGAGCGCTGGTCGGCCCGGCTGAACAGGATCAGCGCCTCGGTGAGGTCGATGGCGCGGAGGTTGACGGCGTGCAGGCGCTCGACCAGCCGGTCGGTGTCGTGGTCGGGGTCGGCGCGGGCGACGTCGAGCAGGATCTGGCTGACCGCCAGCGGGGTGCGCAGCTCGTGCGAGGCGTTGGCGGCGAAGCGCCGCTGCTCGGCGACGTGCGCCTCGAGCCGCTGGAGCATGCGGTCGAAGGCGTCGGCCAGCTCGCGGAACTCGTCGTTGCGGCCCTCCAGCTCGATGCGGTGTGAGAGCGATCCCGTCGCGGCCTTGCGGGTGGCGTCGGTGATGCGGGTCAGCGGGGACAGCATGCGCCCGGCCAGGATCCAGCCGCCGACCAGCCCGAAGACCAGCAGGAACAGCAGCATCGCGGCCGCCACCGGGCCGAAGACGGCCGGGCCGCGGTTGCGCGGGTTGAGCGCGAGCGGCAGGTTGGAGAAGTCCGGTACGAGCGTGCGCAGCGGCGCGTCGCGCATGAGGTACACCCACGACGCGGCGAGCAGCAGCACACCGGCGATCATGAGGAAGCCGGCGTAGCTGAGCGTGAGCTTGACCCGCACACTCAGGCCGGGCGGCCTAGCCACGCTCGTCCCGGTCGCCGGTGTCGATGCGGTAGCCGACGCCGGGCACCGTCGCGATCAGCCAGGGCTCGCCGAGCCGCTTGCGCAGCGCCGACACCGTGATGCGCACCGCGTTCGTGAACGGGTCGGCGTTCTCGTCCCAGGCCCGCTCCAGCAGCTGCTCGGCGCTGACGACGCCGCCCTCGGCCCCGACGAGCACCTCGAGCACGGCGAACTGCTTCCTGGTCAGCGCCACGTAGCGCCCGCCGCGGTAGACCTCGCGGCGGAACGGGTCCAGCCGCAGCCCGGCCAGCTCGCGCACCGGCGGCCGGTTGTACGCGCGCCGGCGGTCCAGCGCCCTGAGTCTGAGCACGAGTTCCTGCAGGTCGAACGGTTTGGTGAGGTAGTCGTCGGCGCCGAGCTCGAACCCGGAGGCCTTGTCGTCGAGCCGGTCGGCGGCGGTGAGCATGAGGATCGGCATGCCGCTGCCGGACGCGACGATGCGGCGGGCGATCTCGTCGCCGGAGGGCCCCGGGATGTCGCGATCGAGGACGGCGATGTCGTAGGCGTTGACGCCGAGCAGCTCCAGCGCGGCGTCGCCCTCGCCGGCGACGTCGGCGGCGATGGCCTCGAGGCGCAGGCCGTCGCGGATGGCCTCCGCAAGGAAGGGTTCGTCCTCGACGACCAGCACACGCATGGTCCCGATGCTACGAGCCGGGTGCTATCGCCCGCGTATCGAAAACCGCATACGCGACGGCAACACCGCGCTGCCTTGACTGGGGCCATGTCCTCCACCGAACCGGCCCTGACGACGACCCGGCCCGCCGACGCCGGCGCCCTTCCCAGCGGCGTGACGGTGTTCGACGACCGGTATCCCGGCGTCGCCAACCTCGACCCCGGCCTGCTCCGGGCGCTGCGCCGGGCGGCGGCGGACGCCGCGCGCGACGGCGTCCGGTTCACCGTCAACAGCGGCTGGCGTTCGCCGGACTACCAGGAGCGGCTGCTGCGCCGCGCGGTCGCGGAGCACGGCTCGGCCGAGGAGGCCGCCCGCTGGGTCGCCACCCCGGACACGTCGCCGCACGTGGCGGGGCACGCGATCGACATCGGGCCGGCCGCGGCCAGGGCGTGGCTGTCCGAGCACGGCGCCCGGTACGGACTGTGCCAGATCTACCGCAACGAGCCCTGGCACTTCGAGCTGCTCCCCGACGCCGCCGTCGACGGACCCCCGGCGATGTACCCCGACCCGTCCCACGATCCGCGGATGGGCGGTGACGGCCGCCGGGTGGGCGCATGATGGTGTCATGCGGATCGCGCTCCCGACGGGCGCGGAGCTGGCCGTCCACCAGCACGGCGACGCCGGCGGCGAGCCGGTGCTGCTGCTGCACGCGTGGGGCGAGACGCACCGGGTCTTCGACCGCCTCGTGCCGCTGCTCCCCCGTTCGCTGCGGCTCGTCGTCCCCGACCAGCGCGGCGTCGGCGCCAGCACGGCACCGGCCGGCGGCTACACGCTGGCCGACGCCGCCGCCGACGCCGTCGCGCTGCTCGACGCGCTGGGACTGGACACCTGCTGGCTGGCCGGGACGTCCAGCGGCGGGTACGTCGCCCAGCAGGTCGCGGTGGACCACCCCGGCCGGGTGCGCGGCCTGGTGCTGATCGGGGCGCCCAGCGATCTGCGCGGCCCCGTGCCGGCTGCTCTCGCCGGTCCGCTGGCGTCGTTGCACGACCCGGTGACCCGGGCCGACGCCGAGGCGCTCACCGGTGCGCTGCCGCTGCACGTCGCGGTGCCGGCCGGGTACCTCGACGACCAGCTGGCCGCCGCGCTGACCATCCCCCGCCGGGTGTGGCGCGCCGTCCTCGACGGCCTGGTCGGCGCCGTGCCGCCGATCCGGCGCGGCCCGATCGCCGTCCCCACGCTGATCCTCTGGGGCGGCGACGACGACGTGCTGCCCGCCGGTCAGGGCCGTGAGCTGGCGGCGGCGATCGAGGGCAGTCGTCTGGTGACGTACGAGGGCACCGGCCACCTCGTGCTGTGGGAGCGGCCGGAGCGGGTCGCCGCCGACGTCGTCGCGTTCGTGGCGGGCGTCAGGCGCTGACGATTCCGACGACGAGGTTGATCGTCGTGGCGAGGATCATCGCGCCGAACGCGTACGACAGCAGGCAGTGGCGCAGCACCACCGACCGGACGACGGTGCTGGTCACGGCGGTGTCGGACACCTGGTACGTCATGCCGAGGTTGTAGCTGAAGTACAGGAAGTCGCGGTAGCAGGGCGGGTCCGGCGCGTTGAAGTCGATGCCGCCGTCCGGGCTCGAGTAGTAGAGGAACGCGTACCGCGTCGCGTACATCAGGTGCAGGGCGCCCCACGACAGCAGGACGGCGGCCAGCGCCGCGGCCGCCGGCCCGGCACCGGCCGAGGACTCCCCGACGACCAGCAACACCACCACGGCGGCCAGACCGCACAGCGCCGCGGCGACCACCACCAGCTCGTCGACCAGCGGGCGCAGCTCCTCGCGTCGCACGCTCGCCCGGGTGGCGGCCGGGTCGAGCGACCACAACGTCGCCCACCCCGCGACGACGAACACCCCGGCCGCGACGGCGATACCGGCCAGCGCCCCCACGGTGGCGTCGGCCCACCAGGTCACCAGCGCACCGGCGAGCACACCGCCGGCCAGCGAACCCACCAGCCGGGCAACCGCGGTGACCGGGAGCCGGGACCGCTGCGCCATCAGTCGCGATGGCCGTTCAGGCGGGCCTCGTCGCCCGGCTCGACCGGATGCGCCTCGGCGAGCCGGCGCCGGAAGACGTAGCGGAGGACGACGGTCACGGCCGCCGTGACCGGGAGGGCGAGGATCGCGCCGACGAACCCGGCGAGGGCGCCGCCCGCGAGCACCGCGAGGAACACCGTCATCGGCGTCAGCGACACCGCCGACGCGAACACGCGCGGTGCGATGACGAAGTTCTCGAGCTGCTGGTAGGCGATGAAGAACACCGCCACGGCGACGGCGGTGCCGAAGCCGACGGTCAGTGCGACGAGCACCGCGACGACGGCCGCCAGGGTGGCGCCGACCTGCGGCACCGCGTCGAGGACCGCGACGATCAGCGCCAGCAGCGCCGCGTACGGCAGGCCGACGATCACGAAGAAGATCGCCGACGCGATGCCGGCGCACGCGCAGATGCCCAGCTGGCCGGTCACGTAGCCGCCGACCCGGCGGAAGACCTCGCCCACGACGGCGACGCGTTCGGGGTCGCCCGCCGCCCGCCCGGCGAACGCCCTGATCCGCGGCAGCGCCAGCATCGCGTAGACCGTCGTCGCGGCGACGGTGAAGCCGGTGAAGACGACGCCGACGACGCTGCCCAGGACGCCGAACGCCGCGCCCAGCGAGCTCGCGGCGAACGCCACGACGTCGTCGAGGGCGCCGCGCACCTGCTGCTCGAACTCCGGGCTGGCGAGGTGGTCGGCGAGGGCCGAACCGCCGAAGCGCTGGGACAGCCGGTCGAGCAGGGCGGGCAGGTCGTCGACGAGCTCCGCGGCCTGGTCGATGGCCGGCCGCAGCGCCAGCGTCACGAACAGCACGAGCCCGGCGAAGATCGCGGCGACCACGACGAGCACGGCGGTCCCGCGCCGTCCGACCCGCCGCTGCACGGCCCGGACCTGCGGTTCCAGGCCCGCGGCGAGCAGCAGGGCGGCCGCGACGGTGATGATCACGCCGCGCACCATCCACGTCGCCGCCGCCAGTGCGAGCACGCCGATCGCGACGGCCGTCGCCGCGGCCACGAAGCCCAGCGACGGCCGGCCGGCCGGGCGGGCCGTGCTGTCCAGCTCGTTCGACATGGTGTCTGCGCTTCCTCGGCGGGCGGCCGATTCGACGTCGGGGTATCTCACAGCATCGGCGAGCCAGGCGCCGCGGCCCTCACCCCGCCGGGGTGACGTGCGCACCGGCCGCCTGACGCAGCCTGGCGACACGGACCAGCCGAGGAGGCGCCGTGACCAGGGGTGCGAACCGCGCGAATCGGGACGAAGGCGACCCAGGCGCATGAGGGACTTCTTCTCCGGCCTGTCGTTCACCGCCTGGGACGTGGTCCTGGCGCTCGCCGTCATCGTGGCGGCGTGGCTCTGTGCCCGGTACGCGCGCCGCGCGGCCGACCGGATCCTCGCCGGCGTGCGGGTGCCGGACGATCTGCGGCGCGCCGGCGTCCGCCTCACCGGCTACGTCGTGATCTTCCTCGGCGTCGGGATCGCGCTGAGCCTGCTCGGCGCCTCGATCCAGCCGGTGCTGGCGGTGGCGATCCTGCTGGCCGTCGTCGCCTTCCTGGCCCTGCGCGGCATCGCCGACAACGTCGCCGCCGGCATCGTCATCCAGACCCGCCGGCCGGTCCGGATGGACGACACGATCGAGGCGCTCGGGTACACCGGCCGGGTCCGTGAGCTCAACAGCAGGTCCGTCATCATCGAGACGGCGGACGGGCGGGTCGTGCACCTGCCCAACCAGAAGCTCCTCGACAACCCGTTCGTCAACCACAGCGCGACCGGCCGTAACGCCTCCGAGCTGCAGGTGCGGATCGGCGGCGACGCGGCGGACGGGACGCCGGAGCTGATCGCCGGCCTGCTGGCGCAGACGCCGGGGGTGCTCGCCGACCCGCCGCCGCGGGTCCTCGTCCGCGCCGTCGAACCACACCGGACCACGCTGTCGGTCACCTGCTGGCACCGTCCGTCCGACGGCGCGGCGGTCGTGTCGGCGGCGGTGACGGCGCTCGGCCGGCGGCTGGCCGCCCCGGGCCGGCCGGTCTCCGTCGTCGCGCCGCCGCCCCTGCCCGCGCTGGTGCCGCCGCCGGACGTGTAGTCGCCGCGACAACCACCCCTGACTGCGCGCAAAGGCGTGGTCGGGCACACTCTTGGGCACGATGTCCGACTCGCCGGCCTCTTTCACCCAGGTGCTCGCCGTGCCGCAGTTCCGCCGGCTGTGGTTGGCGCACGTGTTCTCCGTCGTCGGAGATCAGCTGGCCCGGGTGGCGCTGACCGTGCTGGTCTACGAGCGGACGAACTCGGCCGGACTCACCGCCTTGACCTACGCGCTGACCTATCTACCCGACTTCGTCGGCGGCGCCACCCTGGCCGGCCTGGCGGACCGGTTCCCGCGGCGCAGCGTCATGGTCCACACCGACCTCGCCCGGGCCGCGCTGGTGGCGCTCATGGCGGTCCCCGGGATGCCGCTCCTCGCCCAGGCGGCGCTGCTGTTCGTCGTCCAGGCCGTGGCGAGCCCGTTCGCCAGCGCGCGGCAGTCGGTGCTCGCCGACATGCTGCCCGGCGACCAGCTCACCGCCGGGTTCGCCCTGGTGTCCATGACGTCGCAGGCGTCGTTCGCGGTCGGGTTCGGCGCCGGCGCCGCCCTGGTGGCCGAGTTCGGCACGAGCGCGGCCCTGCTCGTCGACGTCGTCACGTTCCTGGCGTCGGCGGCGATCATCCGGCTGGGCATCGACCCGTACCGGCCGGCCGTCGGTGCGGGACCGCGGGGCGCGACCGGGCCGCCGGCGCTCGGCTACTGGGCGACGGTGCGGGCCGGGTGGGCCGTCGTCGCCGGTGACGCGCGCCTGCGCACGCTGCTGGCCGTCGCCTGCTGCGCCGGCTTCTACGCCGTCCCCGAGGGTCTGGCGGTGCCGTTCGGCGACGAGCTCGGCGGCGGCACGGCGGCGGTGGGCTGGCTGCTGGCGGCCAACCCGGTCGGGACCGTGCTCGGCATGATCGGCCTGCGCTTCCTCGGCCCGCAGCGGCGGCTGGCGCTGCTCGGGCCGATGGCCGTCGGCAGCAGCCTGATCCTGCTGCCCACCGGATGGGCGCCCGGCCTCGCCGTGACGGTGGTGCTCTGGACACTGAGCGGGGTGCTGTCGGCGCATGACATCGTCGCCCAGTCCACCTACGTGCGGCTGGCGCCCGCGGAGAGCCGCGGGCAGGCGATCGGGGTCGCCGTCGCCGCGCTGCGGGCAGCCCAAGGCCTGGCGATCGTCGCCGCAGGTCTGCTGGCGCAATTCGCCGATGCCGCTGTGATCGTCGGTGTGGCCGCCGCGGCAGGCACGGTGGTGACCGCCGTCGCCGTCCACCGGTGGCGGCGTGCGGCCGCGGCCGGTCCGGAGCCACTCACGCCGTAGCCGATTCACACCGGCAGGAACGTCGGGCGGGGTCAGTCCCAGGAGTTGCCGCGCATCGTGGTCACCTCTCCCTGTGGGTCGCGTGGGTGCGGGCTCGCTCATCTCGTCAGTCCCAGCTGTTGCCGCGCATCGTGGTCACCTCTTCCTCGGGGGGTCTTCTGGTCGGGGGGCTCGTCTTCGGTCAGTCCCAGCTGTTGCCGCGCATCGTGGTCACCTCTTCCTCAGGGGTCGTCCGGTCAGGGGCTCGTCTTTCCTCAGTCCCAGCTGTTGCCGCGCATCGTGGTCACCTCTTCCTCGGGGGTCGTCCGGTCAGGGGGCTCGTGTTCTTCAGTCCCAGGAGTTACCGCGCACCGTGCTCACCTCCGTCTTTGCCGTCAGCCGCATCGGGATCGCTGCCCCTTCGTCAGTCCCAGCTGTTTCCACGCATGGCGAGGCCCTCCCCTCGATCGTCGAGACCGGCCGGCGGCCGGCCGGGCCGCGGCGGAACCCGTCGCGCGGTGACGCGTCTGGTCGGTTGTCCCACCTTTCGCTCCCACCTGTGGTCGTCAAGAGCGGTTACGGCTGGTGCGCCATCCATGTCTATTTTGCGTCCTACGTCTTGGTTATACTGTGCCGCACGTCCTCACATGGGGTTGGCGGAGCCCACCGGGCGGAGGAAGCGTGCACCGATTGCGATCGTGGCTCCGGGGCTGGGCGCTGTGGCGCACCCCCCGGCCGAGCCAGATCCTGATCATGGCGGTCAACGCGCTGGCCGTCGCCGTCGCCGCCGTGACCGTCGTCCTGGTGCCGGTCTCCATCGGGCAGAACGACCTGGTCCGCTTCGGTGTGCTGGCCGGCTGCGCGTGGGCCGCGACCGAGTTGACCCGGCACGTCGAGCAGCGACGAGCGGTGGCGCATTCGCCCGCCGTCGCGCACATCGACTCCGCCGCCGTGTGGGTCATGGCCACCACCATCGTGCTGCCGCCGTCGCTCGCCCTGGGCATGGTGGTGCTGACGAACGTGCTGCTCTGGGACCGCGTCAAGCGCCGCCGGACGCCGCCGTACCGCGCCGTCTACACGACGTCGACCATCCTGCTCGGCACGAGTCTCGCCGTCCTCATCCTCGCCACCGGCCTGAACGGCTACCCCGGCCTGCCGGCCACGGCCGTCGAGTTCGGTGTCATCGCGCTCGCCGCCGCCGTCGCCTGGGCCGTCAACTTCGGCCTCATCGTGGCCGCCATCGCCTCCCACAACCCCACCACGTCGGCCCGCGAGCTGTTCTCCGACCTCTCCGGGCAGATCCTCGAAGCCGGCGCGGCCGCGCTCGGTGTGCTCGTCGCCATCACCATCGTCACCACGCCGGTCGCACTGCCGGCCGTCCTGGTCGTCATCGTGGCGCTGCACCGCGGCAGCCTGGTCACCGGCCTCGAGAAGGCGGCCAGCATCGACGCCAAGACCGGCCTGGCGACGTCCGCGCGCTGGCACCACCACGCCGAGCAGCTGCTGGTGCGCGCCCAGGACGCCGGCACCGGCCTCGGCCTGCTCATGATCGACCTCGACCACTTCAAGAAGATCAACGACACCTACGGCCACCTGTTCGGCGACCGCGTCCTGCGCGCCGTCGCCGACGAGTTGCGCGGCGAGGTCCGCGAGCTCGACGCCTGCGGCCGCTGGGGCGGCGAGGAGTTCGCCATCGTCGTCGCCGACATCGACAGCGACCAGAGCCTGCGGCGCATCGCCGAACGCGTCAGGCTGCGCATCCAGGGCATCGTCCTCGAAGCGCCGGCGGGCGAGGACGTCGAGACGGTGACCATCACCGCCTCCGTCGGCGGCGTGCACCACGTCCCCGACGCCTCCACCACCGTCGACGACCTCGTCGCCGCCGCCGACTCCGCCCTGTACGAGGCGAAGCGCGACCGCAACACCATCCGGGTCTACCTCACCGCGCCGCCGCTGCCCACCGCCCTCGCGCCGGAACGCACCGAGGCGCCACCGCCGTCGTGACGACGCCGGACGCGCACGGGGCCGCCCAGGTGGCGGGCATCCACGCTGTCGTCGACGTCCTGCGCGGGGCGGGTGTGCCGGCCTGGCTGTTCGGAGGGTGGGGCCTCGACGCCCGGATCGGCCGCATCACCCGCGAGCACGGCGACGTCGAGCTCTGGGTCGAGCGGCCGGACGGTGACCGCGGCGCCGCGGCACTCACCGACGCCGGCGCCGTCGTCCTGGACACCCAGCCACCCGAGGAGTCGCGCGAGTTCAGCTGGAACGGGCTGGCCTTCAGCACCGCCTACTTCGACGCGCATGCCGACGGCACCTTCCGCCCGCAGGGCCGTTGGTCCGACTGGGTGTTCCCGGCCGGCTCGTTCGGCGACATCCCCGGCCACCTCGGCGGACGTCCCGTCCCGGCGATGAGCGCCGCCGGGATGCTGGCCATGAAGCAGCAGTTCCCCACGCTGCGCAACGGAGGCCCGTGGCGGCCGAAGGACGTCCGCGACATCGCGGCGCTTCGCGAACTCGTGGGCGCCTGACCGGCCCCCTCAGCCGAACTGGAGCTCCTGGCTCTGCTTGACGTTGGGCAGGTACTCGCGGCTCGTCATGTCGACCCGGCCGGAGCGGACGAGGACGCGGTACTCCTTCGGCGTCGTCTGCTTCACCTGGCGGAACCTGCGGTTGAAGTTCGAGAGGTTGCCGAACCCGCTGTCGGACGCGATGGTGGCGATCGGCAGGTCGGTGTCGCGCAGCAGGCGGCACGCGGCGTTGAGGCGCACGACCGTGATGTAGCGGGTGAGGGTCAGGCCGGTCGACCGCGCGAAGAGGCGGCTCGCGGCGCTCGCGTTCATGTGCACCGCGCCGGCGACGTCCTGCAGGGTGATGGCGGAGCGGTAGTGCTCGTGCACGTGAGCCACGATGGCCTCGATGCGGCGTGCGCTCGAGCTGTCGGCGCCCGACGACGACTGGCCGGTCGTGAGCCAGGTGTAGGGCTGCCGGCTGAGCGCGACGAGCAGGTGCAGCAGGGCGACCGTCTTCTCGGCGGCCGCGAGGTGGCCGAGCGTCGCCAGCGTGTCGGGCGCCTGGGTGAACCGCAGCCCGTTGGCCGACGCCGCCAGCATGGTGCTGACGCTGGCGAAGGCCGGCAGGTCGAAGAAGGTCTCGCCGAGGAACGACTTCGCGAAATGGACGACGATGGCCTCGCTCATGCCGCCGTCGGGGATGGACGCGTACGTGTGGGCGAGTTGCGGGCCGATGAGGACGAGGTCGCCCGGCTGGTACTCCTCGATCGAATCGCCGATGAGACGGGTGCCCACGCCGCTGACGATCTGAACCAGCTCGAATTCCGGATGGGCGTGCATCCGTGGCGGTAGAACGGGCGACTTGAACCGGAAGTAGCGCCATCCGAGCGGGTAGAGCGGCTCGAGATGCTCATACGCAACCGGCATCGCACCCTCCTCGTGGGCAAAAATCGTACCAGTTCCGAGCGAGCACGGCGTTGTTGCGCCCGTCGCCGATCCCCGACGCTGAACCCATGGTCTTCTCCATCGAAACAGTGAGGCGGGCTCCATGAGGATCGACGTGAACGAGCCGGCCTGCGTGGGCTCCGGCCAGTGCGCCCTCGTCGCGGAGGACCTGTTCGACCAGGACGACGACGGCATCGTCATCGTCCTCGCCGACCACGTCGCGCCCGAGCTCGAGGACGCGGCCCGGCGGGCGGCGGCGCTGTGCCCCGCCCGGGCGATCGCGCTGGCGGAGTGAGCGGCGCATGACCACGCGGCCCAGCACCGTGATCGTCGGCGCGTCGATCGCCGGCATCACGACGGCGGAGTCGTTGCGCCGCGCCGGCTACGACGGGGCGATCACCGTGGTCGGGGCGGAACCGCACCGCCCTTACCACCGCCCGCCGCTGTCCAAGCAGGTCCTGACGGGTCAGTGGGCGCCCGCGGACGCGACGATCACGACCGCCGCCGACGGTGTCGACCTCGTCCTCGGCGTCCGCGCCACCGGCCTCGACACCGGCCGGCGGGTCCTGCTGACCACGGACGGCGAGCTGCCCTACGACTCGCTGGTGATCGCCACCGGCGTCTCCGCCCGCCGGCCCGCGGTCGCCGGCGTGCACACGCTGCGCACCGTCGACGACGCGGCCGCGCTCACCGCCGCCCTCGACGGCGCGAGCCGGGCGCTGGTGATCGGCGCCGGCATCCTCGGCGCCGAGATCGCGGCCGGCCTGTCGAAGCGCGGGCTGGCGGTGACGCTCACCGGCCGGCACCGGGAGCTGCGGTTCGGCACCATCGGACCGTTGCTCTCGCCCCGCCTGGTGCGCCTGCACCGGGCGAACGGCGTGCGGCTGCGGCTCGGCGTCGACGCCGTCGAGCTGCGCCGTGACGGCACCGTGCTGTCGGACGGATCCGAGCCGGCCGCCGACGTCGTCGTGACGGCCACCGGGTGCCGCCCGAACGTCGGCTGGCTGGCCGGGTCGGCGGTGCGGATCGACGACGGCGTCGTGTGCGACACCGCCGGCCGGGCGGCCCCGGACGTCTACGCCGTCGGCGACGTCGCGCGCTGGGCGCCCGCGCCCCGGGTCGAGCACCAGCAGCACGCGATCGAGCAGGCCCACGCCGTCGCGACGACGATCGTCACCGGCCGGCCGCCGATGCACGACATCGTGCCCTTCTACTGGTCCGAGCTCCACGGCACGCGCATCCAGGTGTACGGACGCCTCGACGGCGCGAACGCCCTCGCGGTGGTCGACGGCGACGTGGCCGGCGGCCGGTTCGTCGCGCTCGCCACCCGCGACGGCGCCCCCGTCGGCGTCGTCGGCTGGAACCTCCCGCGCGCCTTCCGCGAGGCCCGCGCCCGGCTCGCCCCCATCCCGGCAGACCTCGGAGAAAGGCAGCTCGTCCCATGAGCACCGCACCGAACATCGAGGGCACCGGCTGCCCGTACCACGCGGCCGTCATGCCCACCGACGGCACGCCGTTCCGCCCGTCGCCGCAGTTCGCGGCGTGGCGGGCGGAGGCGCCCGCGACCCACCTGACGGCCGACGACGGGAACGTCGGGTGGTTCGTCACCGGGTACGACCTGGCCCGGGCGGTCCTGGAGGACGCGGCCCGGTTCAGCCAGGCCGACCAGCGCCACCCGGTCGGGCACCACGCGTTCTCCGGTCACCTGCCCGACAACGACCTGGTGGACGCCTTCATGGCGGGCAACGTCCTCGGCCTCGACCCGCCGCAGCACACCAGGGTCCGCCGGACCGTCGTCGGCCGGTTCTCGGTCCGCTCGGTGCGCGGCCAGCTGCCGGCCGTCCGCGCCTTCGTCGAACGACGCCTGGACGAGATCGTCGCGGCCGGGAGCAGCGCCGACCTGTTCTGGGACTTCGGCGTCCCCGTCTCGGTGTTCGCCCACTGCCGCGTGCTGGGCATCCCGGAGCACCGGTCCGGCGAGTTCACCGACATCTTCGCCGCCGAGGACCTCCGCCCGGAGGAGATGATCGCCTTCGCCCGCGAGGTGCTCGAGCTGAAGCGCGACGACCTCGGCGAGGACACCATCAGCGACATCCTGCGCTCCGATCTCACCGACGCGGAGAGCCTGGGGATCACCTCGGTGCTGATGGGCTCCGGACGCGACGCGATCGCCTACATGATCCCGACGACCATGGTCTCGCTGCTGACCGACCCCGGCCAGCTGGCGGCGCTGCGCCGCGACCCCGCGCTGATCCGCCCGGCGGTCGAGGAGTTCGTCCGGTTCCACGCGATGTTCGTGTCCGCGCACCCGCGCACCGTCGCCGAGGACGTGACCCTGCAGGGGATCGAGTTCCGGGCGGGCGAGTCGGTCTGGGTGTCGACGGTGGCGGCGAACCGCGACGGCGACCGCTTCGCCGACCCGGACACCTTCGACGTCACCCGCGACGCCTTCGGGCACATCGCCTTCGGCCACGGCATCCACGGCTGCATCGGCCAGCAGCTCGCCCGGGTGGTCATCGCCGAGGCGATCACCCAGCTGCTGGACCGGCTGCCGTCGCTGCGGCTGGTCGAGGCGGCGCAGTCCGCGCCGCTGCCGTTCGCCGGCCCGCTGCCCACCTACTCACCGGGGAGAGTTCATGTCGAGTGGTAACGGTCTGACCTGGGCGACGCTGTCGCCGAGCGGGCGGGACGGCGCCGAGTGGTCGCACGCCGGCATCGCCGCCGACGCCGGCGGGACGGTGTACTGGACCGACCCCGCGGGCGGGGCGCTCATCGCGCGCCACCTCCCGACCGGCAGCGTGCAGCGCATCCCCGTCCCGCTGCTCGAGGTGCACGACATCACCCTCGGCCCGGGCGGCGGCCGGCTCTGGCTGGTCGACCCCGGCTGGAAGCAGCGGCCGCCGGCGTACGACCCGGAGACCCGGGTGGGACGCGCGGGCGTGCTGGACCTCGCCTCGGGCGTCTTCACCGACCTCGTCCGCCCGGAGCACCCGCGCTACGCGGAGTACGGCTGGTACCCGACCTCCGTCGCCGTCGACGACACCGAGTCGCTGGTCGTGGTGGCCGACGGCTACGGGGAGAGCCTGGTGCACCTGTTCCGCGGCGACGACGTGACGACCCTGGAGGGCGCCGGCGGAACGCCGTTCCGGTGCCCGCACGGCGTCATCGTCCGGGCCGGATCGGAGCTCGTCATCGCCGATCGCGGCAACAGCCGCCTGGTCCGTCTCGACCTCGACGGGCGGTTCGCGGGCGAGTTCACCCACCCGGAGCTGCGCAGCCCGAGCGGCCTCGCGGCGCTCGGCGAGCGGCTCGTCGTCACCGACCTCGACGGCGCCCTGCACAGCGTCGACCTCGATCGCGGCGGGCTCGACGTGCTCGTCCCGTTCCCGGACGGCGAGAAGCGGCCGGGCTGGCCGAACCACGAGGTCGGCGGCGCGATGGTGCGCCCGCCGCTGTACGACGGCGTGCTGAACAGCCCGCACGGCGTCGCCACCGGCCCGGACGGCTCGATCTTCCTCACCGAGTGGGTCATCGGCGGGCGCGAGCTGCACCTGCGGCCGAGCCCTCCGGACGGGGCGGGAGCGGCCCGATGAGCCCCGAGATCCGTCCCTACCGCCCCGCCGACCGCGACGACATCGCCCGCGTCTGCCTGCGCACGGGGGCGAGCGGCGGCGACGCGACCGGCTGGTACTCGGACGACACGCTGCTGCCCGACCTGGCCGCGGTGCCGTACCTGGAATACGCCCCGGACCTCGCCCTCGTCGTCGACGACGGTGAGCGCGCGGCCGGCTACCTGATCGGCGTCGCCGACACCGCCGCGTTCATCGAGTGGTGGCGGCGCGAGTGGGTCCCCGTCGTGGCCGCGAGGCATCCGGGCCCGGGCGCCCCGACGGCGCACACGCCGCGGATCAGCGAGGAGCTGCTGCTCGAGGTGGGCCGGCAGCCCGAGGTGATGCGCCTCCCCGAGCTCGACGCCTACCCCGCGCAGCTGCACGTCAACCTGCTGCCCGAGGTGCAGGGGCAGGGGCTCGGCCGGCGCCTCGTCGACCGGTTCCGGGCGATGCTCGCGGCCCGCGGCGTGCCCGCCCTCCACCTCGGCATCGACCCGGACAACGTCGGCGCCCGCGCGTTCTACGACTGCCTCGGCTTCCACGAACTGCCGTCGAGCACCCCGCAGCATCCCCTGTTCGGCATCGCGACCACGCCGTAGCCGCGACTTCCCCATCCCTCGAGTCAGCGTTCGAAAGGAGAGCAGCATGAACAAGCTCGTCGCGGGCATCGCCGCCGCGTCAGTCGTCGTGCTCGGGCTCGCCGCCTGCTCCGGCAGCGACGGATCGACGGCCTCCGATCCTGGTGAGGCCGCCGGAGAGATCACCTACGCGTTCTGGGACCCGAACCAGCAGCCGGTGGTCGACGCCGTCATCGCCGCCTTCGAGAAGGAGCACCCGGAGGTGACCGTCACCCCGGTCGTCACGCCGTACGCGCAGTACTGGACGAAGCTGCGGACCCAGGCGTCGTCGGACACCCTGCCCGACGTGTTCTGGATGAACATGCCGTACTTCCAGCTCTACGCGGCCAACGACCAGCTGGCCCCGATCGACGACCTGGTGGAGTCGGGCGCCGTCGACCCGTCGAAGTACCCGGACAACCTCGCCGACTTCTACCGGCTCGACGACGTGCGCTACGCGGTGCCGAAGGACGTCGACACGAACGCCATGTGGATCAACAAGGCGCTCTTCGAGCAGGCCGGCGTCGCCCTGCCGTCGCCGGACTGGACCTACGACGACTTCCGCGCCACGTCCGCGGCCATCCGCGACGCCCTCGGCGACCAGGGCGTCTACGGCACCGCCTTCTACACCGGCGGCCAGACCACCTACTACAGCTCCATCTTCGCCTACGGCGGGTCCGTGGTCACCGACGACGGCACGAGCGGCTGGGCCGAGCCGGAGACCGTGCAGGGCCTGCAGGTCTGGGCCGACATCGTCGCCGACGGATCGTCGCCGACGATCCAGCAGCTCGCGGAGACGACGGCCGACCAGTGGTTCCTGAACGGCAAGGCCGCGATGTTCCCCTCCATCGGCGGCGCGAGCATCGCCCTGGTCGGGACCTCGCCGAACGCCGCCGACTACGTCGCGGTCCCGCTGCCCCGGGCCGAGCGCCAGGCGACCGTCGCCCACGCGCTGGCGAACGTCGTCAGCGCCCGGTCGGAGCACCCAGCCGCCGCGCAGGCGTTCCAGGCCTTCCTCGCCGGCGAGCAGGCCCAGTTGCTCCAGGCCGAGAGCGGGACCACCCTCTCCGCCTACGAGGGGACCAGCGACGCGTTCGTCCGGAGCTATCCGGACCTCGGCCTGCAGACCTTCATCGACGCGATCGACTACTCCTTCGCGTATCCCGCCACGAAGGACACCGACGCCTGGGCCTCGCAGGAGCCGGTCATCGTCGGGCAGGCCCTCGCCGGCGACATCACCGTCGAGGACGCGGCACGGCAGCTCGACGAGGCGCTGAACGCGGCGGTGGCATCGGAATGAACGTCGCGACGCACGACCACCGGCCGGCCACGGCGAGCACCGTGGCCGGCGCGGCCGGTGGCCCGAGCCCCGGCGGCGGCCGGCGCCGGCGGTCCGACGCGGGTTGGTGGCCCCTGCTCTTCGTCGGGCCGTTCTTCCTCGGCGTCGCGGTCTTCTACCTGTTCCCCATCGTCCAGACCGCGTACTTCAGCCTCACCGACTGGGGGCCTTTCGGCGGCACGACGTTCGTCGGCGCCGACAACTGGCGCTCGCTCCTCGACGACGGCGAGTTCCCGCGCGCCCTGCTCAACACCGTCGTCTACATCCTCATCGTGTTGCTCGGCGTGCCCATCGCCGTCGGCCTCGCCGCGCTGCTGAACCGGCCGACGCTGCGCGGGACGATGGTGTACCGGACGATGTTCTTCCTGCCGTACCTGGCCATGCCGGTGGCGATCGCGCTGGTGTGGAAGCTGATGTTCAACGGCGACTTCGGCGTGATCAACGCGTTCCTCGGGCTGTTCGGCATCGACGGGCCGTACTGGCTCTCGACGCCCGGCTTCGCGCTCGTCGCCGTCGCCATCGTGGGTCTGTGGATGTCGGTGGGGTTCAACATCATCATCCTGTCGGCCGGGCTGCGGTCGATCCCGCCCGAGCTGTACGAGGCGGCCTCGCTCGACGGCGCGAACCGGTGGTCGCAGTTCGTCCGCATCACCGTGCCGCTGCTGACCCCGTCGATCTTCTTCGTGCTGGTCATGAACGTGATCACCGGCTTCCAGCTGTTCGACCTGCTGTTCGCCATCCTCGGCAGCAACCCGGTCATCGACGACACCAAGTCGCTGGTCTACCTCTTCTACGACGAGTCGTTCGTCCAGAACAACCGCGGCTACGGGGCCGCGATCGCGTTCGTCATCCTGCTGATCGTCGCGATCGTCACGGCGATCCAGTTCCGGCTGCAGCGGAGGTGGGTGACCTATGCCTGAGCTCGTCACCGCGCACGCGAACCGCCGGGACGGCCGGAACGGTTTCGCCCACCTCGTCCTGGTCATCGGCAGCCTGGTGATGCTGTTCCCGTTCGCCTGGCAGATCGTCAGCTCGCTCTCGACGAACGCCGAGGTGACGGCGATCCCGTTGAAGCTGTGGCCGTCGTCGCTGCACTTCGAGAACTACACCGAGGTGTTCGAGCAGCTCTCCTTCGCCTCGCAGCTCGGCGTCTCGGTGACCGTCACGGTCATCAGGGTGTTCGGGCACCTCCTGCTCGGGGCGCTCGCCGGCTATGCCTTCGCCCGCATGCGCTTCCCGGGCCGCGGCCTGATGTTCGCGCTCGTCCTCGCCATCATGATGGTCCCGCCGCAGGTCTTCCTCATCTCGCAGTACCAGATCGTCCAGGGACTCGGCTGGCTCAACACCGTGGCGGGGATCGTGGCGCCGGGCATCTTCACGGCGTTCTCGGCCTTCCTCATGCGGCAGTTCTTCCTCGGCCTGCCGGACGAGCTGGAGGAGGCCGCGCGCCTCGACGGCGCGAACCCGTTCCAGGTCTTCTGGAAGGTGATGCTCCCGCTGGCCCGGCCCGGCCTGTCCGCGCTGGCCGTGGTCGGCGTGCTGGTGTCGTGGAACGAGCTGCTCTGGCCGCTCGTCGTCGCGACCGAACCGGGCACCCAGCCGCTGTCCGTCGGCCTCGCGACGCTGCAGGGGCAGTTCATCACCGACTACCCCGTCCTGATGGCGGCCGCGCTGCTCGCGTGCGCCCCCATCCTGATCGTCTTCCTGGCCATGCAGCGCCGGGTGATCGACGGTCTCGCCGTCTCCGGCATGAAATGACAACTGGAGGAACCACCATGACCAACGACCGAGCCGCCGCCGCACTCGCCGGCATCCAGCGCCTCAGCGGCCTGCCGGCCGGCCAGCTCGACGTCACGATCCGCCCGGCCGACGCCGACGCCTTCGCGGCGAGCACGTCCGGCGGCCGGCTGCGGATCGAGGCCACGACGCCGGCCGTCGCGCTGGCGGGCTACGCCCAGCTGGCCCGGCGCACCCGGATCGGCAGTGTCTCGCGCTCCGGTGTCCGCCGGCCCACGGCGCTGCCGGACGGGGCGAGCGTCGCGGCGTCGTCGCCCTACCAGCGTCGGGTCGCCTACAACCTCACCGTCGGCGGCTACACCACGCCGTTCTTCGGCTGGGACGAGTGGGAGCACGAACTCGACCTGCTGGCCGCGAGCGGCATCAACGCGGCGCACATCACCCTCGGCCAGGAGGCGGTCTGGCTGCAGGCGTTCCAGCAGTTCGGGTACACCGAGACCGAGCTGCTCCAGTGGATCGTCCCGCCGTCGCACCAGGCCTGGCAGTGGCTCAACAACATCGAGCACTTCGGCAGCGGCACCACCCGCGGGATCGTCGAGCGGCGGGTGGAGCTCGCCCACCGGGTCTTCGCCCGCATGGCCGAGCTGGAGATCACCCCGATCCTCCCCGGCTTCAGCGGCACCGTCCCGCCGGGATTCGCCGAGCGGAACCCCGGCGCGGCCATCGTGCCGCAGGGACTGTGGTTCATCGACATCGCCGGGCCGCGCCGGCCCGACTGGCTGCGCACCGACACGGCCGACTACGCCAAGGCCGCCGCGGCCTTCTACGGCACGCAGCGCGACCTCTTCGGGCTCTCCGGCTGGTGGGCGGTCGACCTCCTGCACGAAGGCGGCAAGATCGGCGACACCACGCTCGCCGCCGCGGCCCGGGGCGTCGAGGACGCGATGCGGACGGCCGACGCCGGCTACACCTGGGTGGTGCAGGGCTGGGGCGGGAACCCGCAGCCGGAACTGCTCGACGCGCTCGACACCAGCCGGCTGCTCGTCATCGATCTGGTGGGCGAGCACTGGCGGACGATGAACGGCTACGGCGGGACGCCGTGGGTGTACGGCATCCTGCCCAACTACGGCGGACGCCACGGCCTCTACGGCGACCTCGAGGCGATCGCGGCCACGCCCGCGACGCTGTTCGGCGGCACCGAGGCGGTCGGCAACGTCGTCGGGATCACCGACATGGCGGAGGGCGTCGCGAACAACCCCGTCGTCTGGGACCTCTTCCACGACCTCGCCTGGACGACGGAGCCGATCGACCTCGACGCGTGGCTCGACGAGTGGGTCGAGGCGCGCTACGGGCGGTCGACGGAGGGCGCGACCGCCGCGTGGCGGGTGCTGCGCGCACACGCCTACGGCCCTTGGCGGGTCGACGAGACGGCGCCGACGCCCAAGGAGTCCACCCTCGTGGGCACCGGCCAGCCGGTCGACATCGCCGCCCTCGACGCCACCTCGGTGCCGGACGTCCTGGGAGCGGCGGTGGCGGAGGCCGGGGACACGCTCGACGCGTTCGTCGTCTACGCCGGCACCGACTCCGTCGTCGCGGCCGTCCCGAGCCTCGGCGCGAACCAGGCCAGCATGGTGGGACCACGGGTCCTCCCCTACCCCGCCGGCGCCCTGCGTCCCGCGCTGGCCGGGCTGATCGCCGCGGCCGAGGCCGGGCGCTCGCCGTCGCTCGACTACGACCTCGTCGACGTCGCGCGGCAGGTGCTCGCCGACCACGCCCGGCTCGTCCTCGCGCGGATCGGCGCGGCCGTCGAGGCCGGGGACACCGGCGCCTTCGACGCCGCCACCGCCACCTTCCTCGAACTCGTCGACCTGCAGGACGCGACGCTGCACGCGCATCCGGCGTTCCGGCTCGAGACCTGGCTGGCCGGGGCGCGCGCCCTCGGCGCGACGGCGCGGGAACGGGCGGACCTGGCCGAGTGGGGCCGGCGGCTGCTCACGTCGTGGGGCGCCCGCGAGTCCACCATGCTCACGGAGTACGGCAACCGGGACTGGTCCGGGCTGGTCGGCGGCTACTACCGGCAGCGCTGGGCGCTCTGGTTCCAGCAGCTGCGCAACGTGCTCACCGGCGCCCCGACCACGCCGATCGACTGGTACGCCGTCGCCGACGCCTGGGTGAGCGACGACCAGCCGCTCGCCGAGCGTCCCGCCACGGACGTGCTGGAGCAGGCGAAGGCCGCGCTCACGTTCGTGACGAGCCGCCCCGACGGGACATGACGACGTTGTAGCGGTAGCGCCCGTTGACCGAGCCCGTCATCACCGAGTCGCGGATGACGCAGCGCAGGCCGAGGTCGGCGGCCAGCGCGGTGAAGAAGGCGCGGTCGAGGTAGAGCTGCCTGAGCCCGCCCACCGCCTCCTGCACGCCGTACGCCGCCCGGCGCGCTCGCTGGTGCTCTTCCCGTCTGGCCAGGTCATTGACGTCGAAGACACCGACAGCGCGCCGGGCCTTGGCCGCCATCAGCGCGACGACGTCCCGGGCGTACTCGGCGTCCGGGAAGTAGAGGAAGACGCCGTTGCTGACGACGACGTCGTAGCGCGGCCGCGGGTTCACGTCACTGGCCTCGAGCACCTCGACGTCGCCGGAGTCGAGCACGCGCCGGGCCACGTCGACGAGCGCCGGCGCGTAGTCGGAGCCGCCGACCCCGGCGCAGCGCGGCTCGAGGGCGTGCAGCAGCGCGCCGGCGCCGCAGCCGACCTCGTAGACGGTGTCGGTGGCGCCGATGCGCAGCGAGGTGACGATGTGATCGCGCTGCCGGTCGAACTCGCCGAGATCGAGGGCCGAGGTCCGCGAGTCGTACCCGGACAGCGCGGCCAGCTCGACCCGGCCGGGCACCACCCGGCCGGACGCCACGAAGCGCTCGCCCTTGCGCTGCCAGACGTCGTACCAGGTGCGCGGCCCGTTCATGCGCGCACCTGGCAGCCGACGCGTTCCGGCCCGCGCTCCCGGTAGGTGTCCACGAACTCGCGCAGCGCCGGGTCGGCCGCGTCGCCGAACGCCATCCGGCGGTTCCACGCGGTGGCGACGATCGGCTCACTGAGCTCGCTGTTCGGGCTGACGATCCAGTGCGAGTCCCAGTCGCCGAGGACGCCGGCGAGCCGCCCCGCCACGTCGTCGCCGGCAGGGTCGTACCAGAGCACGACGGCGCCGTGCTCGAGCGCGTGCACGGCCAGCCCGGGTTCCAGCGGTGCCGCGGCCACGCCGCAGGCCGGCGCCGAGGCGAGGTGCGCCCCACTGGTCGGCGCGGCGTCGTCGTAGGCGACCTGGGCCGGTTCGACGTGCCCCCGCCCCTCGTCCGGCGGGCGCTCGACGCCGGTGACCTCCGGGCCCGGGCGGACCACCAGGTAGCCGACGCCCACGACGACCGCGGCCCCGGCGATGCCGGCGGCCACCCGCACCGCCAGCCGCCGGCGCCCGGCCTTCCGCGCAGCGGCCGCCGCGGCGGCCCGACGCTGCTCACGTCGCTCCCGTTGGGCCTGACGGCGCGGATCGGTCTGCGGCACAGCCACCTCCTCATCTACTAAAGCGAATAGTAGGTGAGGAGGTGGCCCGTGTCATCAGGCGGTCCCGACCAATGCGACCGGCCGCGGCCGCAGCCGTCCGGAGCGGGCGAGGACGTGCACGCCGAGGGCGCAGGCCGTCCCCAGCACCGCCAGGAGCAGCCACGGCACCCAGGGCACGCCGTGCGCTCGCGCGAGTTCCAGCAGCCCGCCGGTCCCCAGGGTGCCGGCCGCGATGCCGACACCGCAGATGGTGTTGTACAGACCGTAGTGCGTGGCCACCAGGCGATCGCCCGCCAGCGACACGATGGTGTCCATCTCGAACGGGAAGACGACCATCGTGCCGACCGTGAGGACGCACACCGAGACCAGCAGCGGGACGAACGTCGCGACCCCGCCCGCCTCCTCCCGCAGCACCACCGGCAGCGGCACGAGGAACGCCGCCGCCATCAGCAACAGTCCGGCGGCGATGCAGCGCCCGCCGTCCCAGCGCCGCCGGCACCACTCGGTCACCCGGAGCTGGCCGGCGACGGCGATCAGGCCGGAGACCGCGAACAGGATGCCCACCGCGACCGTGGCCGCCCCCGGCGACGACGCGAGCCGGCCGGTCTCCAGCGGCAGCGCCAGGTACACCTGGAAGGAGAGCACGTACGAGCCGGCCATCACCACCGAGAAGGCCAGGAACCGCCGGTTCGCGAACACGATGCGCCAGCCGGCCAGCACGGACGGCGCCGGCTCGAACGGACGCCGGTCGGGCAGCGCCCGCACCTGCAGCACCGTCAGGCCGGCGAAGACGAGCGCCGCGACGGTACAGGTGAGCTCGAACGCCACCGACGTCAGCAGCAGCCCGATCAGCGGGCCGAGCAGGATGCCCGCCTGGTAGAAGACGTTGAAGACGGCGAACGCCTCCACCCGGCGCCCGCCCGCGTCCTGGGCGACGTAGGCCCGGACGGCCGGATTGAACAGCGCGCCGGCGAAACCGGTCGCCATCGACGCGACGAGCAGCGCCGGCACCGAGGTGGCGAGGGCCAGCAGCACGAACCCGGCCGCGCGCAGGGCACAGCCCGCCACGATCAGCCGCTTGTAGCCGAGCCGGTCGGCGAGGGTGCCGCCGACGAGGAACATGCCCTGCTGCGAGAAGTTCCGCGCGCCCAGGATCAGGCCGACCAGCCAGCCGGCCAGCCCGACCGTGACCGACAGGTGCGCCGCGAGATACGGCATGAGCATGTAGAACCCGAGGTTGATCGCGAACTGGCTGAGCGCGAGCAGGCGGATCGGACGGTCGAACGTGCGCAGCTCACGCACCGTCGCGATCACCGTCCGCCCTCCGCTCCGGCGAGGACGGGGTTCACGACGCCCGGGCACCGCGTCCACCGCGTCACCTCGCGTTCGCCGGGGTGGGCGACGACGTCCGGATCGGCCGCCGGGGCCACGTCCAGCAGGCCGCGTTCGGCGCAGTAGGCGTCGTTGTAGACGGTGTCGAAGTACCGCTGCGGGCCGTCGGGGAAGATCGCCGCGATGCGGGTGTCGGCCGGCCGCGTGCGGGCCAGCCAACCGGCGACGAGCGCCACGGCCCCGACGCTCCATCCCCCGGACGCGTACTGCGACGCGGCCAGCCGCCGGCAGGTGTGCACCGACTCGGCGGCGCTGACCCAGTGCACCTCGTCGAAGGCCGCGTAGTCGACGTTGGCCGGGTGGATGCTGGAGCCGAGGCCGCGCATCAGCCTCGACCGGGCCGGCTGCCCGAAGATCGTCGAGCCGACGGCGTCGACGCCGACCATGCGCAGGCCCGGGTAGTACTGCCGCAGCACCCGGGCGACGCCGGCCGAGTGCCCGCCGGTCCCGACCGAGCAGACCAGCACGTCGATGCGGCCCAGTTGGCCGGCCAGCTCGCTCGCCAGCGTCGCGTACGCCTCGACGTTGTCCGGATTGCCGTACTGGTCCGGGCAGAACGCACCCGGGTGCCGCGCCATGACGTCACGCACCCGCCGGCGGCGCGCCTCCTGCCAGCCGCCGGCCGGGTCGGGCCGTTCCACCGTCTCGACCCGGGCGCCGTAGGCCCGCAGCAGCCGCGCGACGATCGGCTCCATGCCGGGGTCGCTCACCAGCGTGACCGGGTGCCCGTAGACGATGCCGGCGAGCGCCAGGCCCAGGCCGAGCGTGCCGCTGGTCGACTCGACGATCATGGCGCCGGGCGCCAGCTCGCCGCGTTCCCTGGCCCGGGCGACCATGTGCAGCGCCGGGCGGTCCTTCATCCCGCCCGGGTTGTGGCCCTCCAGCTTGGCCCAGAAGCCGCTGCCGTCGGTCGTGAACGGCGCGTCGATCCACACCACCGGCGTGTTGCCGACGGCGCGGGAGAGATGGGCGCCTGCGGAGTTCAGCGCCCGCGGAATGACCACCGTGCCGGTGGAGACCGCGGGAACGAGGTCGTGAGAGAGCATGACGATTCCGTTCTGTGCGAGCTGCTGAATGCGCCGCCACACCGGCGCGCATCGACCCATGCGGGAGCGGCGCGGCCGGACGACCGGCGGCGCTCGCTCCGAGGTCTGTCAGCGCCTCGACACGCAGCAGGAACAGAGGACGTCGCGCCCGGGCCGCGACACGACCCGGCGGGCGCCACGGGCGAACAGCCGGATCGGCCCGGCTCGCCGGCCCTGCCCCCATCCGACGGCGACCAGCGGCAACGCCAGGAAGATCGCGTCGGAGCCACCATGCGAACGCGACGTCGCGACGCAGGTCTCGTCATGCGGGTCGGCCTGCGACCCGTCGTGGCCGCAGTCACCGGACGGCGGCGCGTGGTGCCCCGGCCCCCCGTGCTGCGCCGACACCTCGTGCGCGGCGACCGGACCGGCCGGCGCCTCCACCTGCCCGTCGGAACAGGGCAAGAGGTGAAGAGCGAGATAGGTCAGGACGAATCCGGCCGAGACCAGCAGGAAGCGGAGCCTGGATCGGCTCCACAGCGGCTGATGACTCGTCACGATGACAAGATCGTACACAGGTGTCACACCCGGCCGCTCCGGCTCGCCGGAACGCTCCTGGCAGACGCCCAGGCTATGCTGAGGCCAGCCGGTCGGCCTCGGCGCCGACCCGACGATGGTCCCGGCGTACCGACGAAACGTCGCCCAGATGGCCCACGCAAGCCAGACCGCACGACGCGGTCCCTCGGTCCTCTCCCTTCGGTTCCAGGTGCTCGACGATCGACCGGACTGGCCTGTGGTCCAGGTCCTGATCGACGGCAAGGACCCGTTCGCCGACGCCGCCCCGGGCTGGCGCGGCTTCGACCCCGCGGACGTCCTCGGGCGCCGCTCTCCGCTGCTGCCGGCGGACGGCCTGGGACGACGCGTGGCGGTGTACCGGTGCTCCTGCGGGATCACCGGGTGCGGTGTGATCGCTCCGGTCATCGTCTCGTCGCCGGACGGCACCCGCGTGTCGTGGATCGACTTCCGCGACTATGTGGGCGTCTTCATCGGTCCGGCCGAAGCGTCCACCGACCAGCACGAGGGCAGGCCGTGGGACCTGCCGGACCTGCACTTCGACCGGGAGCAGTACGTCGCGGAGGTCGAACGCGCCTCCCTGGACGGCTCGTGGGAGACGCCCCGGCGGAGAACCGCACGGCTGCTGTACGAGCTGCTCGAACCGCAGGACCTCGTCCTGCCACCTGATCTGGGCCTGGCGTGGGCATCGCCCGCGTGGAGCGAGGACGGCGTCTCGCTCATGTTCCAGCATCTGAGCCGTGGGCCTCGTCTCGAGGTTCGCCAGCAGATGCTTCGGCTCGCGAGTGCACACGAGGACCCGGCCGTTGCCGCCGAGGACATGGCACACCAACTGCTCTCGACCTGGCCCGGCGACTGGGTCCGGACCTTCGGATGACGCTCCGTCCGCCTCGGCGAACTACTACTATGCCGCCTAGGCGATGAGGGGAGGCGGGATGCGGCCGTTCGGCGAGCTCGAGGCGGCGATCATGGAGGTCGTCTGGTCCGCCCCGGAACCGATCACCATCCGCGAGATCAAGGATCAGCTCCCGCAGCAGCCGGAGCGGGCGTACACCACCGTCCAGACGGTCGTCGACATCCTGTACCGCAAGGGCTGGCTCGGGCGGGCGCGCGACGGCAAGGCGCACCGCTACGCACCCAGCCGGTCGCGCGACGACTACACGGCCGGCCTGCTCGGGGAGGCGCTGACCACGACGACGGACCGCACGGGAGCGCTGCTTCGCCTGGTCGGGACGATGGACGCCGCCGAGGTGGCGGCGTTGCGGGCGGCGCTCGACGCGGCCACGGCGGATCGGAGGTCGCCGGCGCCATGACGGCGACGCTGCTCCTGCTGGTCCAGGGGACGTTCCTGGCCGCGGCCGGCGGGCCGCTGCTGCGCCGCGCCACGTGGCCGCAGCGCGCGCCCCGGCTCGGCGTCGCCGTGTGGCTCACCCTCAGCGGCGTCGCGCTCACGTCGGTGTTCTTCGCCGGCCTGACGCTGACGCTGCCCAGGGTTCCGCTGACCTCGGACCTCGCGACGTTCGTGCACCTGTGCCTGGACGAGATCCGGGCGCAGTACTCCACCCCGGCCGGCGCGTCGAGCGCGGTCGTCGGCGCCGCGATCATGTTCGGCGTGGCCGGACGCCTGGTGCTCTGCTCGGCCCGGGTGGCCCGGTGGCGGGCCGCCGAGCGCGCGCGGCACGCGGCGGCCCTGCGGCTGGTCGGCCGGCGCGAGGCGGTGCTCGGCGCCGCCGTCGTCGACCACGACGTGCCGCTGGCGTACTGCCTGCCCGGCCGCGGGCGCCAGATCGTCCTGACGACCGCCGCGCTGGAGCGTCTCAGCCGGCCGCAACTGGCCGCGGTCCTCGCGCACGAGCGGGCCCACCTCCGGTCCCGGCACGACCTCCTGATCGCGGCCGCCCTCGTCCTGAAGCACGCGTTCCCGTGGGTCCCGGCGTTCGCGCACGCCCACGAGCACGTGTGCTGCCTGGTCGAGATGGCCGCCGACGACGCCGCGCTGCGCACGCACGACCGGCTGACGCTGGCCGAGGGCATCCTCAGGGTGGCCGCCGGCCGCCCGGCCGCCCCCGCGCTCGGCGCCGGCAGCAGCAGCGGTGCACGCGTCCGCCGGCTCATCGCGCCGCGCCAGCGACTGGGCGCCGCACGCGGCCTGCTGGTCGCCGCCGCGGTGGCCGGGCCGCTCCTGACGATGGCCTGGCTCGCCGCGGCGCCCGCCAGCGCCGCCGCCCACGTCGTCACCTGTCCCCTGCCCGCGGCCACCGTCCTGCCGTGACGGGTCAGGAACCCGGCGCGGCGGTCCAGTCGCCGTAGAGCTCGACGTAGGCCCGGCCGGTGCTGGTGCCGGTCACGACGCAGTCGGCCTCGTAGAGACCGCGCGGCTGGCCGGGGTAGTACACGTCGAGTTCCTGCTCGGTGACGAGCGAGCGGACGTCGAGGCGGGTGTCGCGGCCGGGGATCTCGACCCGCCAGCGGGTGGGGTAGGTCTGGCCGGTCAGCGGGCTGGTCCAGAAGTCGCGGGCGTGGTCGGCGAGCGGGACGATCGAGGCGACCGTGTGGTGGCCGGCGGGGTCGACGATGGTGGCGTAGGCCTGGTCGTCGCCGTCCTGGATCAGGTTCCACACGTTGAGGCGGCCGCCGTCGTCGAGGTGGACGGCCATCCAGGTCCAGCGCCGGATGCTCGACCAGTGCCAGGTCCCCCACTGCCGGTCCAGCCAGGACGTGCCGCGCACCCGGTGCGGACGGCCGTCGACGGTGAGGGTGCCGCGCGTGGCCAGCGACGGCAGCGAGTAGTAGTAGCTGAAGCCGTCGGCGAACGGGATCAGGCCGGTGCCGCCGGGGTACAGCGCCGGACCGGTGTGGCGCAGCGTCAGCTCGATCCGCGCGTCCGGGAGGCTCGCGGTGAGGCGCATGTCGTCCATGGGGCCGGCCAGGGTGGCGGCGGGCGTGCGGAGGTCGAGCCCGTCGGTGGAGAACGTCGCCTCGCCGGGCTCGAAGCGTTCGACCAGCCCGCGGTGGGTCCCGGCGGTCTCGTCGGTGATCGCCGCGTGCACCTCCGGCCCGGCGCTGGAGCGGTTGATCGTGACCTCGTACCCGTACCAGCGCCGCCCGGCCCGGACGTGGCCGACGACGTACCACCATTCGTAGGCGACGTCCGGGTCGGAGGCCTGGTCGTCCGGCAGCCGCACGTAGCGGGGGAAGGACTGCGCGACGGGCCGCGCCGGCGAAGGTGCGGCCCGGGCCGGCTCCAGTGGGCCGAGGACGGGCGCCGCGGTGGCGGCCAGGCCGAGTGCGAGGACGGTTCGCCTGCTGGTGGTCATGGGGTCTGCCTTTCCGATGGCGGACGGATACGGGTGGTGGCGATCGCGGTGAGCACGAGGACGCCGACGACGGTCCAGATCGCGGCCGGCATCGCGTCGGTGTAGTCGTCGGTGCCGCCGGCCCGCAGGACGGCCCCGACGACGACCGCGCCGAGCAGCGTGCCGACCTGACGCAGGGTGCTGACGACGCCGGAGGCGGCGCCGGCCATGGCGGGCGGGACGTCGCGCAGGGCGAGCGCGTTGGCGGGCGCGAACACGAGGCCCGCGCCGGCGCCGCAGCCGATCATGCCCGGCAGCAGCCAGAGCACGTCGGTGTCGTCGCCGGACGCGGCGAGCAGCACGAGGAAGCCCGCGGCGAACAGCGCGAGCCCGGGTGGGACGATGAATCGCGGGTCGACCCGGTCGGCGAGGCGGCCCATGACCGGCGAGATGAGCAGCGTCGCCACCGCCGGCGGCGCGAGGATCAGCCCCGCCTCGGCCGGCGTCAGGTCCCGCACCGACTGCAGGTAGAGCGTGTAGATCAGCAGCAGCGCGACGGTGGCGAACAGGGCCGCCATCAGCACGGCGTTCATCAGGGTGAAGTTCCGCCGCCCGAACAGCTCGAACGGTACCAGCGGCGAGCCGGCCTGCTTCGTGCGCTGGTGCAGCACGAACCCGGTCAGCAGGACGAGTCCCGCGCCGCCGGCGTACCACTGCTCCTCGAGCAGGGCGAACACGGTGAGGAACAGGCCGCCGGTCGACAACAGCATGCCGACGAGGTCGAGGCCGGCCGCGTGCCCCCGCCGCGGCGCCTGCCTGGGGATGAGGGCGTGCCCGGCCGCGAGCGCGACCAGCCCGAGCGGGAGGTTGAGCAGGAAGACCGACCGCCAGGTGAGCGTGTCGACCAGCAGCCCACCGGCGGCCGGCCCGGCGACGGTCGCCAGCCCGGCGACGCCGCTCCAGACGCCGAAGGCGAAGCCGCGCCGCTCGGCGGGGAACGTCGTCGCGATGAGCGTCAGCGTCTGGGGCATCAGCATCGCGGCGCCGGCGCCCTGCAGCCCGCGGGCCGCGATGAGCTGGCCGGCGTCCGGCGCCAGCCCGCACCACGCGGACGCGACGGTGAACGTCGCCAGGCCGGCGAGGAACATCGCCCGTGGCGTGTACCGGTCGCCGAGCCGGCCGAAGGGCAGCAGCAGCGCCGCGAAGACCAGCGTGTAGCCGTTGACCACCCACAGCGCCTGCGTCAGCGACGCGTCGAGCCGGTGCTGGATGTCCGGGAGTGCGATGGTGACGACGGTGGTGTCGAGCATCGTCAGGAAGAAGGCCACGCACACCGTGGCCAGCACCGGCCCGGACCGCTCGCGGGTCATGACACGGCTGGCTCGGTCGCGCGGCTCGGCTCGGCCGAGGACGTGCGGGTGCGGAGCAGCACGATGCCGTACCACGCGATCCAGACCACCCAGAGCAGCCAGCCGGCCAGTCCGAGCAGGTCGGCCGCACCCGGGTCGTCGAACACCAGCGGGAGCAGGAGCGCCGAGCTGAGCTGGAGTGTTCCGGCGGTGAACCCGAGGACGGCGTGCCCGGACCGGATGAGCCCGGAGCGCAGTCCCGCGACCGACAGCCCGAGCATCGCGGTGGCGAGGAAGGTGCCGTTGAAGGCGAACAACGCCTCGTTCAACGTCCACAGCGCGTTGGTGGCCGGCGCGTCCGAGGCGGTGCCGGTCAGTGCGAGCCTGGTGGCGGTGAAGACCGTGAAGGTGGCGTTCTGCAGCACCAGGCCGGCGATGCCGACCAAGGACCACGCTTCGCCGCGTGCGCGTTCGGACGGCCACACGGCCGCGACGACCGCGGCGCCGAACAGGACGGCCAGCAGCCAGGCGATGACGGCGAGAGTCCCGCTGAAACCGATGATCCCGGCGTGGGATCCGAAGTAGTCCGCGACCTCGTCGACCGGGTCGCCGATCAGTGGCAGGTGGGTCGGCGCCAGTATCAGGTTGGTGCCGGCCAGGAGGACGGCGAAGCCGAGCGCCGCCCAGCCACCGATGCGGGAGAAGGTCATGACACGTGCTCCTTCGCGAGTGGGGTGGCCGCGGTGTCCGGCCGCGACTCCAGGTTCAGCCGCGGCAGCCGGCGGGCCAGCGCGGACGGCAACCACCAGGCCCGGCGGCCCATCAGCTGCATCGCGGCCGGAACCACCAGGCAGCGGATGATGACGGCGTCGACGAAGATCGCGACGGCCATGCCGAACCCGACCTGTTGCAGCAGCCGTTGCGGACTGAGCATGAACGCGCCGAAGACGAGGATCATGATCAGCCCGGCGGCGGTGATGACGGCGCCGGTGTGCGCGAGGCCCTCGCGCACCGCGGCCGCGTCGTCGCCGGTGCGCTCGCGTTCCTCGTGGATGCGGGAGACGAGGAACACCTCGTAGTCCATGGAGAGCCCGAACACGATCGCGAACACCAGGATCGGGAGGTAGGCCTCGATCGGCCCCGGCGCGATGCCGAACAGTCCTTGCTGGAACACCAGGGTCATCGCGCCGAGCGCGGCTCCGATGCTGAGGAGGTTCAGCACGGCCGCCTTGATCGGGATCAGGATCGACCGGAACATCGCCATCAGGATCAGCACCGACAGACCGACGACGACCGCGACGAAGTACGGCATGCGGTCCGCGACCTTGCCCGCGTAGTCCTGCGTCGCCGCGGTCGCGCCGCCGACGAGGTAGTCGGCGCCGGTCCGCTCCGACAGCGCGGGGAGCACGTCGTCGCGCAGTGCGGTGACGAGGTCGGCGGTCGCCGCGTCCTGCGGCGACGAGTCGGGGATGGCCAGGATGGTGGCGACCCGTCCGTCCTCGCTCAGCGTCGGCGGCGTCGTGGCCGCGACGCCCGCGGTGCCGGCGAGCGTGGTCGTCGCCGCCCGCGCCGGCCCTTCGGCCCCGTCGTCGCCGCCGTCGACCGTGATGAGCAGCGGGCCGTTCACCCCCGGGCCGAAGCCCGCGGCGAGCAGGTCGTAGGCCTGCCGGCTCGTGGTGTCCGGCGGATCGTTTCCGGCGTCGGCGAAGCCCAGCCGCAGGTTCAACGCGGGTGCCGCGAGCGCGCCGAGGACGACGACGGCCAGCACGATCGCCGCGACGGGACGACGCTGGACGGCGGCGGCGAGACGGCGCCACCTCGCGCCCTCGGTCCGGCCCGGGTGCTTCGCGGCCCGCTTCGCCGCGCGTGCGGTGAACTGGCGGGCGAACCGGGCGAGCAGGGCGGGCAGCAGCGTCAGCGACGCGATCATGGTCGCGAGCACCGTCAGCGCGAGCGCCAGGGCCGACCCCTGCACCGAGCCCAGCCCGAGCGTCACCAGTCCCAGCAGCGCCACGATCACCGTCGTGCCGGCGAAGAAGACCGTCCGCCCGGCGGAGTCGATGGCGGTCGTCGCGGCCGCTTCCGGCTCGCTGCCGCGGAGGATCTCGGCGCGGTAGCGGGCGAAGATCAGCAGGGCGTAGTCGATGCCGACGCCCAGGCCCACGAGGACCATGAGGTACTGGGTGTAGGACGTGATCGGGAACGCGTGCGACGCCAGGACGATCAGCCCGACGGCCGAGCCGACCGCGAACAGCGCCGTGACGATCGGCAGGCCGGCCGCGATGACCGTGCCGAACATCAGGACCAGGATCACCAGCGCGGCCAGGATCCCGGCCAGCTCGGCCGTGCCGGTCTCCCCTTCGGCCAGCAACCGGGCGGCCTCGCCGCCGACCTCGACCTGGAGTTCGTCCGTCTCGGCCGACTGCGCGGTGTCGACGATGCGCTGGACCTCGTCGAGCGGCAGGTCCTCCGACGCGACGTCGAGCACGGCCGTCGCGTAGCCGGTGCTGCCGTCCGGTGCGACCGTGGCCGGACTCGCGTACGGGCTCTCCAGGGCGCTGATGGGCGGCAGCGCCGCGACCTCGGCGAGCGCCCGCTCGACCTCGGTCCGGACGGCGGGGTCGCCGAGACCGGCGTCGGCGTGGAAGACGATCTGCAGCGTGTCGCCGGCCCGCCCGAACCCGTGCTCGGCCAGCAGGTCGGCCGCGTGCTGCGACTCCGTGCCCGGCAGCGAGACGTCGTCGCGATAGTCGTCGCCGGCCATCGACGCGGTCACCCAGATGCCGGCCAGGACCGCGATCCACGCGCCGATCGCCGCGAGGCTGTGCCGCTGCGCGAACCGCGCGATCCGCACGAACCCGCCGGGCCGCGCCGGCTCGCGCACCGCGCTATCGGAGGACATGGGCCCGCCCCCGAGTCCCAGAACGCGCCGGTCGGGCAGCCTGGGTGGAAGGGTGGTGCACGAAGCAACAGCAAGAATCTGTCATGCACAAACTATATTCATTAGAAGATCCGTAAAGTCAATGGGGTGGGGATGCCCGAGGAGCCCAGGAAGCGCCGCTACGACTCGCTGCGACGGGAGACGCAGGCGCTGCAGACCCGGGCCGAGATCGCGCAGGCGGCGCGCCGGCTCTTCGTGACGCAGGGCTGGGCGGCCACCACCGTCCGCGACGTCGCCCGCGAGGCCGGCGTCTCCGCGCCGACGGTCTACGCCGCCTACCAGAACAAGACCGGCCTGATCCGCGCGCTCGCCGACGCCGCCGGCCTCTCGGCCGACCCCGCGCAGCAGCTCGCGGAACTGGAGGACCCCGCCACCGACCCGGCCGGCCAGCTCGCCGCCATGGCGTCCTTCGACCGCCGCCTCTACGAACGCGCCGGCGACATCATCGTCATGATCCGCGACGCCGGCCGCAGCGAGCCCGACCTCGCCGCCATCTACACCAACGGCCGCAAGAACGCGGACCGGACCCGGCGGCAGGTGTTCGAGTCGTGGCCGCCCGGTTCACTGCGCGACGGCCTCGACCTGCCCACGGCGGTCGACATCTACGCCGCCATCTGCAACATCGACGCCTACACCACGTTCGTCAACGAACGCGGGTGGACGCCCGGCCGGATCGAGCAGTGGTGGCGCGAGGCACTCCCCCGCGAACTGCTCGATCCCGGCCGGGCGTAGCCGGGTCCGCTCAGACGCGGGTGGCGGCGTATCCCGCGTCCGCGATGGCCGCGCTGATCGCGGCGTCGTCGACGTGCCCGCTGACGATCACCGTCGAGTTCGCGACGTCGACCGCGGTGCCGGTGACGCCGGCCACCTTGGCGACGGCCGTCGTCACCTTGGTGGCGCAGCTGCCACAGGTCATCCCGGTGACCTGGTAGCTGGTCGCGATGTCGCACATGCTGACCTCCGTCTCAGGGCGGCCGTGCCGCCCGGCTCGTGCCGTAGCAGCAGTTCACCTACCCCCTGGGGGTACTGTCAACGCGCGGTGCTGTCACAGCACACACCGGGCCGGACGCCGCTAGCCGGCGGCCATGCGGGCGGAGACGTGCCGGGCGATCGGCACCAGCTGACGGCCGATGTGGTCGGCGTGGCGGGCCAGCCGCGACGTGGGGCCGGAGACGTTCAGCGCAGCCAGGGTCGCGCCGGTGCCGTCGACGATGGGGGTGCCGACGGAGGTGAGGCCGTCCTCGAGCTCGTCGACGGCGACGGTGAAGCCGCGGCGCCGCTCGCCGGCCAGCCGATCCAGCACGCCGCGCATGGACCTGGGCGCCCGCGGGCCCAGCCCGGCGCCGCCGAGGTCGTGGCGGACCAGGACGGCGACGTCGTCGTCGGACATCGCCAGCATGAGCGCCCGGCCGGAGGCGCAGGAGTGCAGCGGCGACGTTCGGCCCACCCAGCCGCCGGCCTGGACCGACTGCGTCGAGCGCTCCCGCGCGACGGTGAACGAGCGGTTGCCGTGCAGCACCGACACCAGCGCCGTCTCGCGCGTCCGGGCGACGAGGTCGCGCATCGCCGGCGTCGCCACCGCGAGCAGCCGCTGGTCGCCGGCCCGGCTGGCCAGGTGGTACATCCGCCAGCCCAGCCGGTAGGCCCGCGTCTCCGGGTCCTGCTCCAGCAGGCCCGACGCGGCGAGCACCTTGAGCATGCGCGAGACCTGGCTGCGCTCGCGGCCGAGGCGCCGGGCGATCTCGCTCACCGTCAGCGTGGCCGGCGCGCCCTCGCTGCCGAAGACGAGGAGCACGGTGGCCACCCGGCCGGCCGCCGAGGCGGTGAGGTCGTCGTCGGGCCCGCCGTCGGCGGCTGCTGTGGGCGGCGTTGTGGTCGGACGCGGCATCGGCGTCACCTCCGTGGGACGCACCCTACGCAGGGTGTGCTCTCACAGCAATGGACCTTGCTATTGGAACACGGTGCTCGGAGGATCGGCCGACATCACCGCACGGAAGGAGGCCCCCGGGGTGGAGCGCCTGGATCAGAACGGTGCCGAGTCGCCGGTCTTCTACGCCGAGCAGACGCTGCTCGCGCTGGACAACTTCCCGCCCGGCCCGCGGCGGGTGAGCGACGTGCCCGCCTTCGTCAGCGCATACGGGGCGGTGAAGGCCGCCTGCGCCCGGGCCAACGTCGAGCTCGGCGTGCTGGATCCCGGGCTGGGCGAGGCCGTCCTGGCCGGAGCCCGGAGCGTGGCCGCGCTGGAGCACCTGACGCAGTTCCGGATCCCGCTGGTGCAGGGCGGCGGCGGCACCTCCACGAACATGAACGTCAACGAGGTGATCGCCGCCGTCGCGGCCGCGGACGGTGCGCTCGCGGTGCACCCGAACGATCACGTCAACGCCTCGCAGTCGACCAACGACACCTACCCCACGGCGATGGCGCTGGCGGTGATCGAGCTGGCCGCCCCGGCCTCGGCCGCGCTGGCCGGGCTGCGCGAGGCGCTGCTCCGGCAGGCCGGGGCCGGCGAGTCGGTCCGGCGGCTGGGCCGCACGTGCCTGCGCGACGCGGTGACCCTGACGGTCGCCGAGACGCACCGGGCGCAGGCGGCGATGGTCGAGCGCGCCCGGCTGGCCCTGGAGGCCAGCGTCGCCCGGCTGCGGTCCGTGCCGCTGGGCGGGACGGTGCTCGGGACGGGCGCCGGCGCGCCGCCGCGGTTCGCCGCGACGGCGCTGCGGTTCCTGGCCGAGGAGACCGGGCAGGAGCTGCACGCCCCGGACGACCTGTTCGCCGCCATGGCGCACCTGGACGGCTACGGGGCGGTGGCCGAGTCCGTCGCCCAGGCGGCGGTCACCATGGCCCGCGTCGCCGCCGACCTGCGGCTGTTGTCGGCCGGACCGGTCGGCGGCCCCGCCGAGGTCGTCCTGCCGCCGCTGCAGCGCGGCTCGTCGATCATGCCGGGCAAGGTGAACCCGGTGATCCCCGAGCTGGTGATGCAGCTCAGCTACCGCGTGCGCGGGAGCGCCCACACGGTGCAGCTCGCCGTCGCCGCCGGCGAGCTCGAGCTCAACGTCATGGGCCCGGTGGTCCTCGACGCGCTCGTCACGTCGCTCGCCGACATCCGAGACGCCGCCGACTACTTCGCGGCGAAGTGCATCGACGGTCTGCGCTGGGACCGTCGCGCGATCGATCACGCCGCGACCGGCGCTCTGGACGAGCTGGTCGACCTGGCGAACGCACGGGGATACGCCGCCGCGTCGCTCGTCGCGGAGACGAGGCAGGCGGCTGGCCAGCACGGCGACACGGCCGTGCGTGGTGACCGGACCACCCAGTAGTCACCGGGACGCCCGGCGTCCCGCGAAGCAAGGAGGCCCAGATGACGCCTCGCTCCAACCCAACACGCCTGGCGCTCGGCAGCGCCGCGCTGGTGCTCGCCGCGGTCGTCGCCGTCTCGTGCTCGACCGCCCCGCCGCCGCTGGAGAGCGGTTCCGGCGGCGACGGCCAGGACGCCGACGTCGCCGACCTCGTCCCCGTCGAGCCGTTCGAGCTGATCACCACGACGACGGCCGACAACCCGCAACGGTTCGAGGTCGGCCGGCTGATCGCCGAGGCATGGTCGGAGGCCGGCATCCCGGTCGAGCTGGCCACCTACTCGCCGGACGAGATGACGCGGCGCGCGTTCACGTCCAAGGAGTTCGACACGTACCTCATCGAGTACGTCATGAACGTCGACCGGCTCGACCCCAACGACTTCCTCAGCCGGTTCTACTCCGGGAACGCCGGCGCCGACGGCAGCAACCTGTCCGGCTACCAGGACCCGGAGTTCGACCAGCTCTACGAGGACCAACTGGCCGCGGCCGACGATGCCGAGCGCGGCGAGCTGGTCGACCGGGCGCAGGCGAAGCTCGCCGCGGACGTGCCGATCGGGCTCGTCCTCCACCCGACGAACGTCGGGCCGTACAACGCCCGGGACTGGAGCGACGCGGTCGACGCGGCGGAGGCGCCCGCCTACAACCTCTGGAGCCTGCTCGAGATGGAGCCCACCGGCGAGCGCCGGACGCTGGTCGTCGCGGTGATCGCCGGCGCCACGACGCTGAACCCGGTCGCGGCCACCGACGTCGGCGACAAGCTGCCGGTCTCGTACCTCTACGACACCCTGGTCCGCATCGGCCCGGACGGCGGGCCGCAGCCGTGGGCGGCGGAGTCGGTCGAGACGGACGGCGCGACGGTGCGGGCGCGGCTGCGCGAGGGGATGTTGTTCCACGACGGCACGCCCGTCACCGCGGCCGACGTGAAGTTCACCTTCGACTACCTGGTCCAGCACGCGGCGCCGGCCTACGCGGCCCGGCTGGCGCAGCTGGAGTCGGTGCAGGTCGACGGCGACACGGTGGTGTTCCAGCTGGCCGAGCAGAGCGCCGCCTTCGAGTCCGTCGTGCTGAGCACCGTGCCGATCCTGCCGCGGCACGTGTGGGAGCCGATCACCGACCCGCTCGGCTACGACAACGCGGCGCCGATCGGCTCCGGGCCGTTCGCCTTCGAGTCGTTCCGCCGCGACTCCGCGCTGCGGCTCACGGCGAACGCGGACCACTTCCGGGCCCCGCGCGCCGACGGCGTCGTGCTGGCCGTCTACGGCAACCGCGACGCGATGATCGGCGCGCTGGAGACCGGCGACGCCGACCTGGTCAGCGTCCCGCTGACGACGTCGCAGGCCGGCCGGTTCGACGGCAGCTCGTCGGTCGGACTGATCGAACGGCCCGGCTACGGCTGGATCGGCGTGCACTACAACATGCGCAAGCCGCCGTTCGACGACGTCGCCATGCGCCGCGCCCTCACGCTGGCGCTGCCGTCGCAGGACATCATCGACATCGTCTACGAGGGCTCGGCGCAGCCGGCCGGCTCGGTCATCGCGCCGAGCGTGCGCTGGGGCGACCCCGACGTGACGCCACAGCCGTTCGACCCGGACGCGGCCCGCGCCGAACTGGAGGCCGCCGGCTACGTGTTCGACGGCGACACCCTCTACTACCCGCCCGGCGCCGGCGGCCGCTGAGCCCGCCACGACCGGCCTGAGGAGGCCACCCATGCCGTTGGTCAGCTACGTCCTGAAACGCCTGGGCTTCATGGTCGCCACCGTCCTGGGCGTCGTGACCCTGACGTTCTTCCTCATCCGCGCGGCCGGCTCGCCCGACCAGGTGATGATCGGGCCCGACCTCGACGCGAGCGTGCAGCAGACCCTGCGCGAGTCGTACGGTCTGGACCAGCCGGTCGCCGTCCAGTACCTCACGTTCCTGCGCAACTCGGTGACCGGTGACCTGGGCATGTCGTTCCAGTACCGTGCGCCGGTCACCGACGTGCTCGGCGAGAAGCTGCAGAACACCCTGCTCCTGCTGCTGCCGGCGCTGCTGGTCGGCGGCGCGATCGGGATCGCGCTCGGCGTGCTGGCCGGCGCCTACCGTGGCCGGCTGGTCGACACCGTCATCACCCGGTTCGCCCTGCTGCTGCGGGCGGCCCCGCTGTTCTGGGTGGCGACGCTGGTGCTCATCGCGTTCAGCTACACGCTCGGGTGGTTCCCGTCGGGCGGGATGACCGACCCCAGCGTGGGCAGCGGGGCCGGCTTCGCCGACCGGGTGCTGTCGTGGGAGTTCCTGCACCGGCTCGCGCTCCCGCTGGGCGTGACGGTGTCGCTGATCATGATCTGGCCGCTGCTCACGATGCGCACGGCGATGCTCGACGTCATGCGCCAGGACTTCGTGCGGGTGCTGGAGGCCACCGGGATGTCCCGGCCGCGGATCCTGTACCGGCACGCCGCCCGCAACGCGTTGCTGCCGGTCGTGAGCCTGCTGCCGTCGATGATCGGCTTCCTCATCGGCGGGCAGGTCGTCGTCGAGAACGTCTTCTCCTGGCCCGGCATGGGCCGCGAGATGGTCGCCTCGGTCGACGCGTTCGACTACCCGGTCCTGCAGGGGGCGTTCCTGCTGACCGCGACCGTGGTGATCGTCGTCGGCGTCCTGGCCGACATCGCCTACGCGTACCTCGACCCGCGAGTGAGGCTGGCATGACGACCTCGGCAGACCTCGAAGCGCCGGCCCCGCCCGCCGCCGGCGACCCCGCGCTCGTCCGGCCGCCGAGCCAGTGGTCGCGCGCCTGGCGCGACCGCCGCGCCCGCGTCGGCCTGCTGATCGTGCTCCTCTTCGTGCTGGTGGCGCTGCTGGCGCCGTGGATCGCGCCGTACCACCCGTGGCAGCGTCTGACGGGGCCCGACGGCGAGCTGCTGCGGCTGCGGCCCCCGTCGTGGGAGCACCCGTTCGGCACCTCCATCTACGGCCGCGACCTGCTCAGCCAGGCGATCTGGGGGACGCGGCGGACGCTGCAGGTGGGCGTCGTCGCCGCGGTCGTGGCCGTGGTGATCGGCACCAACATCGGGCTGATCGCGGGGTTCGCCGGCGGGTGGGTCGAGCAGTCGCTCATGCGCCTGAACGACGCCGCCCTCGCGCTGCCGTTCGTGCCGCTGGCCATCGTGCTGATCGGGACGCTCGGCCGCAGCGACGTCGTCCTGGTCGTCGCCATCGCGATGGTGTTCTGGCGGATGCCGGCCCGGGTCGTGCGCGCCCAGGTGCTCGTGCTCAAGGAGCTCGGCTTCGTGAAGGCCGCCACCTGCGGCGGCGCGACCCGACGGCGCATCCTCTACCGGCAGATCGGCCCGAACGTGCTCCCCTACGCACTGCTCTACGGGATGCTGCTGACGGCCGAGGCGGTCATCGCCGAGGCGACGCTGAGCTTCCTGGGCTTCGCGCCGAGGGACGCGCTGTCGCTCGGGACGATCATGTTCGACGCGTTCAGCTCGCAGCAGGTCCGGGAGGCGTGGTGGTGGCCGCTGTTCCCCGGTCTGATGATCATGCTGTTCGTGGTCGCCGTCTCGCTGCTCAGCGACGCCTACGAACGAGTGCTGGCCGTGGAAGGAGCGCAGCGCTGATGTCCCTGCTCGAGGTGGACGACCTCACCGTGACCTACGCCGGCGCCGGGGCGCCGTCGGTCCGCGACCTGTCGTTGCGGGTGGAGCCCGGCGAGACGCTCGGACTCGTCGGCGAGTCCGGGTGCGGGAAGAGCACGACGGTGCACGCCCTGCTGCGGCTGCTCCCCGCCGGCACGTCGGTGGCCGGACGGGTCCGGTTCCAGGACCGCGACCTGCTCGGCCTGCCCCGCCGCGATCTGCGCGGCATCAGGTGGCGCGACGTCGCGCTGGTCCCCCAGTCCGCGATGAACTCGCTCGACCCCGTCCGCACTGTCGAGAGCCAGTTCGTCGAGGTCATCCGGATCCACCGGCGCTGCTCGCGCAAGCACGCCCGCGGGCTGGCCCGGGACGCGCTGGCCGAGGTCGGCATCGACCCCGCCCGCGGCTCCTCCTACCCGCACCAGTTCAGCGGCGGCATGCGGCAACGGGCGATGATCGCGATGGCGACCATCCTGCAACCGAGCCTGCTCATCGCCGACGAGCCCACCACCGGCCTGGACGTCGTCGTCCAGGACCAGGTGCTGGGCGCGCTGGAGACCGTCCAGCGGCGGCACGGTCTCGCCGTCGTCCTCGTGACCCACGACCTCGGCGTCGTCGCCGAGCTGTGCGACCGCATCGTGGTCATGCGCGAGGGGCGGATGGTCGAGACCGGGACCGTCGAGGACGTCATCCTGCGCCCCCGCGACGAGTACACGGCGCGCCTGATCGCCGCCGTCGAGCACCGCGACAACGACCATGACCGCGCCGGCGCCCTGGTGCCGGCGGACGGCAGGAGGACCGGCAGATGAGCGAGACGACCACGACCCTCGACCCGCCCGCCGTCGACGTCCGCGCGGTACGGGTCGACTACGGCACGGCCCGCGGTCTGTCCGCGCTGCTGCGCGACCGCACCATCACCGCCGTCGAGGACGTCAGCTTCGCGGTGCGGCCGGGCGAGATCGTCGGCATCGGCGGCGAGAGCGGGTGCGGCAAGAGCACCGTCGCCGGCGCGCTGTGCGGCCTGGTGCGGGTCGCGAGCGGTCGGATCGAGGTGGCCGGGCGCGAGGTGACCCGCCTGTCGCACCCGCAGTGGCGGACGGTGCGCCCGGACATCCAGTTGGTCTTCCAGGACCCGTTCGACTCGCTGAACCCGCAGTTCAGCATCTTCGCCACGGTCGCGGAACCGCTGGTCTCGATGAAGCTGTGCCGCAAGGACGAGATCGCCGGCCGGGTCGTCGACGCGCTGGAGCGGGCCGAGCTCACGCCTCCGGAGCGCTACCTGAGCCGCCGCCCGGCCTCGCTGTCCGGTGGCGAGCGGCAGCGCGTGTCGATCGCCCGCGCGCTGGTGGTGCGCCCGCGCGTGCTGGTGGCGGACGAGCCGGTGTCGATGCTGGACCCGACCACCGCCGTCGGGATCACCTCGCTGCTGCGCCGGCTCGCCGACGACCTCGGCATGGCGGTCGTGCTGATCTCGCACGACCTCAAGCTGCTGGCCAGCGTCTGTGACACCGTCGGCATCATGTACCTCGGCCGCCTGGTGGAGTTCGGACCGGCCGCCGACGTCCTCGGCCGGCCCGTGCACCCCTACACCCGGCTGCTGCTCGCGGCCGTCCCGAACCTCGATCCCCGGACCCGCCGGCCGCGGGTCGTGCTCACCGGTGCGCCGCCGTCACCGGCGCTCCGGCCGGCCGGCTGCCCGTTCCACCCGCGCTGCCCGCTCGCCGACGGCACCGACTGCACGGCCGGCGCGCCCGCGCTGGCCGGGGCGGCGCACCAGGTGGCCTGTCACCACGCGACCACCACACCGACCGAGAGGACCACGGCATGACCGACACGAGCACCGCCGGACCCCGCGTCGACGACGACGTCGACCGGCTGATCGGCGCCCGCGCCGGCCTGTTCGTCGGCGGCGCCTGGATCGGCCGCGCCGCGTCCGGCCGCACGTTCCCCGTCACCGACCCGGCCACCGGCCGCACCCTCGCCGAACTGCCAGACGGCGGCCCGGCGGAGACCCGCGCGGCCGTCGAGGCGGCGGAGCGGGCCCGGCCGGGATGGGCGGCGACCACCGCCCTGGAGCGGTCCGCGCTGCTGCGCGCGGTGGCCCAGCGGCTGCGCGCCGACACCGAGCGCCTCGCCCGCCTCATCACCCTCGAACAGGGCAAACCGCTGGCCGAGAGCCGCGGCGAGGTGCTCTACTCGGCGTCCTTCTTCGACTGGTTCGCCGAGGAGTCGCGGCGGGTCCAGGGCGGCGTCGTGCCCGCGCCGAGCCGGACCAAGCGCATCCTCGTCACCCGCCGGCCGACCGGCATCGCCGCGGCGATCACGCCCTGGAACTTCCCGGCGGCGGCCGCCGCGCGCAAACTCGCGGCGGCGCTCGCGGCCGGCTGCCCGATGATCGTCAAGCCGTCCGAGGTCACCCCGCTGACCGCGCTCGCGCTGGCCCGGATCATCGAGGAGTGCGGGTTCCCGCCCGGCGTGGTCTCCGTGGTCACCGGCGCCGACCCGGCCGCCGTCACCGCACCCCTGATGGACGACTTCCGGGTGCGGGTGCTCTCGTTCACCGGCTCCCGCCCGGTGGGCGAGCTGCTCATGCGCCAGGCCGCGGCGACGGTGAAGCGGGTGACGATGGAGCTCGGCGGGCACGCGCCGTTCATCGTGTTCGCCGATGCCGACCTGTCCGCGGCGGTCGACGGGGCGCTCGCCTCGAAGATGCGCAACATGGGCCAGACCTGCGTCTGCGCCAACCGGCTGTACGTGCACGAGGACGTCGCCGACGAGTTCCAGGAGGCGCTGCGCGCGCGGCTGGCGGCGATGCGCGTCGGCAACGGCCTGGACGACGGCGTCGAGATCGGCCCGCTCGTCGACGCCCGCGCCGTCGCGAAGGCCGGCGCGCACGTGGCCGACGCCGTGGCCGCAGGCGCCACCGTCGTCCTCGACGGCGGCCCGGTGCCCGGGACGGCCGGTCACTTCTTCCGCCCGGTGCTGCTGCGCGGCGTCGACGACACCATGCTGATCGCGCGCGAGGAGACCTTCGGGCCGGTCACCCCGATCATGACGTTCCGGACCGAGGACGAGGTGGTCGCCCGCGCCAACGCGACCGAGTTCGGGCTGGCCGCCTACTGCTACACCAACGACGTCGGCCGGGCGTTCCGGCTCGTCGACCGGCTGGAGTTCGGCATCATCGGGCTCAACGACGGCATCGTGTCGACGACCGAGGGCCCGTTCGGCGGCGTCAAGGGCAGCGGGTTCGGCCGCGAGGGCGGCAGCGCCGGCATCGAGGAGTTCCTCGACCCCGTGTACGTCTCGATCGGGAACGTCGAGGCGGCGGCACCACCGCCGCACCACCCCATCACCCAGGAGGACGATCGCGCATGAGCCAGCACGACGCGGAAGCGGCGGTCATCGGCGTCGGGTCGATCGGCAGCATGGCGCTGTGGCGCCTGGCCGGCCGGGGCGTCGCCGTCCACGGCTTCGACCAGTTCGGTGTGCCGCACGACCGCAGCGCGATGGGCGGCGAGACCCGCATGTTCCGCAGCACCAGCCCGCGCGAGCCCGTCTACGTGCCGTTCGGCGCGGCCGCCCTGACGCTGTGGCGCGAGCTGGAGGCGCAGACCGGCCGCGAGCTGCTGCGCCTCAACGGCGAGTTGGTGCTCGGCCCGGCGAGCGCGGCGCACATCGTCAACGTCCTCGAGTCCGTCCGCGCCTACGGACTCGAGCACGAACTCCTCGACACCGAACAGATCGCCGCGCGCTACCCGCAGCACCGGGTGTGGCCGGGCGACATCGGCATCCTCGACCCCAACGCCGGCTACCTGCGGCCCGAGCTGGCGGTCCTCTCGGCGGCCCAGCGGGCGCAGGAGCTCGGCGCCGTCGTCCACACCTACACGCCGGTGCTGCGGGTCGAGATCGACGCCGACGGCGTCAGCGTCGTGACCGAGGACCGGACGTTCCGCTACGGCCGGGTCATCGTGGCCGGCGGGCCGTGGGTGGACCGCCTCGCCCCCGAGCTGGCCGGGAAGATCCAGGTCCGCCGGCCCATCCTGGTCTGGTACGCCGCCGACGACCCGGCCGCGTACACGCCCGAGCGGTTCCCCATCGCGTTGCGGCCCGAGGACGACGGCTTCTACGCCTTCCCGAGCCTGGACGGCGCGACGGTCAAGGTCGGCCCGACGGGGCCGTTCAAGCAGGTCGTCCCCGACCCCGACCTGCTCGAGCGGACCGTCGGCATCGACGAGGTCAGGACGCTCGACGCCATCGTCGCGCGCTGCCTGCCGGGCCTGCACCCCGACCCCGTCCGCGTCTCGGCCCACATGGACGGCTACACGTCGGACAACCGGCCCATCGCGGGCTTCGCCGCCGGGACCGACCGGGTCGTGCTGCTCGGCGGGTTCTCCGGGCTGGGCTTCAAGTACGCGCCCGCCTTCGGCGAGGCCGGCACCGAGCTGCTGCTGGACGGGTCGACGACATTCGACCTGAAGCCGTTCGCGCCGGACCGCGACCTCGCGGCCTGGGACTGATCGCCGTGACCGATCAGACCCTGCGCTGCCCACGCTGCGGGCGAGACGGCACGGGCACCGCCGGGTGCCCCGCCTGCCGCGCCGACGGCGTCGCGGTGAACCTCGAACTGCCGCTGGCCGACCTGCGCGGACGTGACCTCGCGTCGTACCCCGGCGGGCCATGGGGCTGGCCCGGGACCGTCCCGCTGCCTCCGGACGCCGATCCCGTCGCCCTCGGCGAGGGCAACACCCCGAACGTCCGGCTGGAGGACCCCGCCGGCGTCTGGGTGAAGAACGAGGGCGCCAACCCGACCCACACGCACAAGGACCGCTACATGGCTGCCGCCGTCGCGACGGCCCGCGCCGGCGGCAGCACGACGGTCATCGCCGCGTCCAGCGGCAACGCCGGCGCCTCGGCCGCGGCGTACGCGGCGCGGGCCGGGCTGCGCTGCATCGTCGTGACGACGTCGAGCCTGCCGCCGGTCATCCATGCCCAGATCCTCGCCGCCGGCGCCGTCGTCGTCGGGTTCCCGGACAGCGTCGCGCGCAACAACGTCATGCGGCGCGCCGTCGACGAGCTGGGCTGGTTCCCGCTCACCAACTACGTCGAGCCCGGCGCCGGCGGCCACCCGCACGCCGTCGAAGGGCTGAAGAGCGTGGCGTACGAGCTGGCCCGCGACCTCGGCGACTCGCTCGGCGCCGTTGTGGTGCCGACGTCACGGGCCGACCTGCTGGCCGGGATCGGCCGCGGCTTCAAGGAGCTCGTCGCCGCGGGGCTGCTGCGGGCGGCGCCGCGGCTGGTCGCCGCCGAGCCGTCCGCGTCGGCCGCGTACGTGCGGGCGCTGGCGAAGACCGGCCGCCCGGCGCAGGAGCGCACCGAGATCCCCTACGTGAGCACGGCCGCCTTCTCCATCGGCAGCGACGTCGCGAACTGGCAGGGGCTACAGGCGCTCTGGGACTCCGGCGGCTCGGCCGTCGCCGTCGACGAGGCCGACTTCCTCGCCGAGCAGCGCGGCGCCGCCGCCCAGGGCCTGTTCCTCGAGGCCTCGTCCGCGGTGGCCGTCGCCGCCGCCCGGCGGCTCCCGGCCGACGGCGCCGTCGTCGCCATCGGCACCGCCTCCGGCGTCAAGGACATCGACCTCGTCCTGCGCGACGCTCCTCCGCTGCCCGTCATCGGCGAGAGCCTCACCCAGCTGCGCGAGCTCCTCCAGCGCGTCAGCGGACGGTGAAGCCGGCGTCGACCTTGAGGACTTCGCCGGTGACGTAGCGGGCGTGGTCGGAGCTGATCCAGAGCACGGCGTCGGTGACGTCGCGCGGCTCGATCAGGCCGACCGGCAGCAGGTTGGACATGTTCGAGCCGCGGCCCTCCTGGTAGTGGACGCACTCGGCCATCGCCGGGTTGGTGGCCATCGTGGTGTTCGCCGCCGTCGGCGAGATCATGTTCGACCTGATGCCCTCCGGGGCCAACTCGATCGCGAGCGTCTTCATCAGCCCGACGACACCGTGCTTGGCAGCGACGTAGTGGCCGGTGGCGGCGATGCCCTTGTGCGCCGACACCGACCCGACGAACACGAGGTTGGCGCCGGCGCGGCCGAGCATGTGCGGGATCGCCGCCCGGGCCAGCGTCCACGAGCCGTAGAGGATGGTGTCGCTGCACTCCTTCCACGTCTCGGGCGACAGCTCCCAGGTGGACGGCGCGAAGCTGAAGATCCCCGCGTTGGCGACGGCGACGTCGATGCCGCCGAGGCGGCCGGCGGCGTCGGCCAGCACCTCGGCGACCCGGCCGGCGTCGCGGACGTCGGCGGCGTAGCTGAGGACGGCGCCCGGCCCGGCCGCGTCGACCTCCGCGTGCGCCGCGGCGAGGTCGTCCTCGTCGGCGACGGGGTACGGGACGGTCGCCAGCCCCGACGGCGCGTCCAGCAGGACGACGTGCGCGCCGTCGGCGGCGTACGCCTTCGCGTGGCTCAGGCCCTGGCCGCGGGCCGCCCCGCTGACCACCACGACCCAGCCGTCAGTGCTCAGTACCATGGTCCGACCGGCTCCCCGTCGCGCTCGACGACCTCGTGGTTGAAGCCCTGCAGCTGCAGGTGCCCGGCGTCCACCGGCAGCTCGACGCCGGTGATGTAGCAGGCCTCGTCCGAGGCCAGCCAGACGATCGCGTCGGCGATCGCGCTCGGCGGCAGGCCGGACCGGCCCGGCAGCAGGTGCCAGTGTTTCGTCGCCTCGATGTAGTCCTGGGTGGTGGCGTCGTCGCGGCCGAAGATCCACTTGCGGGTCTCCGGGTTCTCGCCCATCGCGGTGTGCACGACGCTGGGCAGGACGGCGTTGCAGCGGATGCCGTAGCGGCCCAGCTCGTAGGCGATGCTCTTCATCAGCCCGAGCACGCCGTGCTTGGACGCCGCGTAGTGGGCGAGGTCCTTGCCGGTCTCGTGGCCCATCACCGACGACGTGATGATGATCGCGCCGCTGGACCGCTCGATCATCCGCGGTGCGACCGCCCGGGCGCCGTGCCAGACACCGGTGAGGTTGATGTCGAGCACGGTGTGCCACTGCTCCGCGGTCATCTCCCAGAACGGCACGAAGCTGTGCACGCCGGCGCTGGCGCAGAACACGTCGACGGCGCCGAACTCCTCGACGGTGGCGGCGACGGCGCGGTCCATGTCGTCCTGCGAGCGGACGTCGCCGGCCAGCGTCAGGCAGGACGAGCCGAGCTCCTCCACCAGCCGCTTGGTCTCGGCGAGGTCGTCCTTCGTGCCCAGCGCGTACGGGACGGTGTCGACGTCGTGGCAGACGTCGACGACGGCGACCCGCGCGCCGAGCGACGCCGCCTTCAGGGCGATCGCGCGGCCCTGGCCGCGGGCTCCCCCGGTGATCAGGAAGGTCTTGCCGGACAGGCTCATCTCTCTCCTCGGGTTGACGGGGTCAGGCCACCAGCGCGCGGGCGGCGGCCTCGATGCGGGCGACGCCGGGCCGCACCGCGTCGTCGAGCGGCAGCGAGTACGGGATCGGCACGTGCGCCCGGGCGACCCGTGCCGGCGGCACGGCCAGCGACACGCCCGCCTCCAGGACGGACGCGACGATCTGGGCGCTCAGCCCGGCGAAGGCGTAGTCCTCGTCGACGACCAGCAGCCGGCCGGTGCGCCGCACCGAGGCGACGATGTGGTCGACGTCGAGCGGGACGATGGTGCGCAGGTCGACGACGTCGCAGGAGATGCCGTCGTCGGCCAGCCGGCTGGCGGCCCGCAGGCAGTCGTGCACGGTGTGCGACATCGACACGACGGTGACGTCGTCGCCCGGGCGGATGGTGCGCGCGACGCCGAGCGGGACCTCGTAGTCGTCCTCGGCCACCGGCACCGCGGTCCACTCCTCCACCCCCAGGCCATACGGGATGGCCAGCAGGCTGGAGTGGAAGAAGAACACCACCGGGTCGTCGCAGCGGATCGCCGCCCGCAGCAGGCCCTTGGCGTCGTGGCTGGTCGCGGGCGCGACGAGACGCAGGCCGGGGATGTGCGCGAAGGTGCCGTAGAGCGTCTGAGCGTGCACCGCGCCCTGCCGCAGCGGGTTGCCGACCTGCGTCATGATCGTCATCGGGACCCGGCGCCGGCCGCCGGTGCAGTAGCCGATCTTGGCGATGTAGTTGTAGATCTGGTCCATCACGACGCCGGCGAAGTCGACCCGCATCAGCTCGACCACCGGCCGCAGCCCGCGCTGGGCGGCGCCGGCGGCCAGCCCGAAGAAGGCCGCCTCGGAGATCGGGGTGTCGAGGATGCGCTCGTCGCCGTACCTCGCGTGCAGGCCGCGGGTCTGGCCCGCCACCCCGCCCATGACGCCGACGTCCTCGCCCATCAGGAAGACGCCGTCGTCCTCGGCGAAGGCGAACTCCAGCGCCTCGACCATCGCCTCGGTGAAGGTGAGCTGCCGTCCGGCCGGCACGGTGGTGGTCATGCGAACAGTCCTTCCAGCGCGTGCGCGGCATCGGGGAACGGCGAGGACTCGGCGAAGCGCAGCGCGTCGTCGAAGGCGGCGGCCGCCGCGGCCCGGGTCTCGTCCAGCCACTCCTCGGTGACGACGCCCGCGGCCAGCAGCCGCGCGGCGTAGGCCGGCAGGCCGTCCGCCGCGGTCTCGTCGTCGAGCTCGCCGGCCGGACGGTACGACTGGTTGTCGCCCTCGAACGCGCCGCGCAGCCGGTGGGTGCGGACGACGACGAGGCTGGGCCCGTCGCCGGCGCGGGCCCGGGCCACCGCCGTGCCGAACGTCTCGATCAGCGCGTCGACGTCGGAGTCGTCGACCGAGGCGCCGGGCATGCCGTAGGCGCTGGCCCGGACGCTGAGGTCGCCGACCGGGCTGGACCGGCGCCGCGGCGTGCTGATGGCGTAGCCGTTGTCCTCGATGACGAACAGCACCGGCAGCCGCCAGAGCGCGGCGAGGTTCATCGACTCGTGCACGACGCCCTGGTTGCTGGCGCCGTCGCCGATGACCGCCGCGGCCACCCCGCCGGTGCCGCCGCGCCGGTGCGCGAACGCGTGCCCCAGGGCGACGGCGGTCAGCTGCGCCATGATCGCGCTGTTCTCGAAGTTCACCGCCGGGTCGTTGAGCATGAAGTCGCCGCCGCGGCCGCCGCACAGCCCGGTGGCGCGGCCGTAGATCTCGGCCAGCATCGGCCGCCACGCCACGCCCTTCGCGACCGCCAGCGAGTGCGACCGGTGCGTCCCGGCCGCGTAGTCGTCGGCGGTGAGCCAGCTGCACAGCGCGGCCGGCCCCGCCTCCTGCCCGGTGGACAGCTCGATGTTGCCCTGGATGGGGATGCGGAACTCCAGGCTGTGGTCCTCGAAGGCGCCGTTGCGCCCGCCGAAGGCGCCCTTGGCGTGGGCGCGCTGCTTCGCGAACTCGGCGCCGAGCCCGTCCTCGAACGCGCGCGCGGCGATCATGGTCGCCAGGACGCCACGGCGCCGGTCGTCGTCGATCGTCACCTCTACCTCTTCTCCTCGGCGGGATCTCCCGCCGAACGTCAGTCCCTGCTCCAGGCGGTCGTGCGCCGGATCGCCCAGCGGAACACCGCGTCGGTGACCATCGCGATCACGGAGATCCAGACCAGCCCGGCCATCACGTAGTCGGTGCGGAACAGCCGCGCCGCCGACGACATCACCCGGCCCACGCCGACCTGCGCGCCCAGCAGCTCCGCCACGACGGCCAGGCCCCAGGCCAGCTGCAGGGTCACCCGCACTGAGCCCAGCAGGCCGGGCAGCGCGCCGGGCAGCAGGACGGTGCGCGCGACGGCCCATCGGCCGGCGCCCATGGTCCGGGCGTAGTCGCGGACGTGCGGCGGGAAGTCGCGGACCGCGGTGTACGCCGCCACCTGCATGACCAGCACCGTGTAGCCGACGATCAGGGCGAACTGCGGCACCGGCCCGATGCCGAACCACAGCACGAAGAACGGCACCGCGACCAGGCTGGGCACCAGCCGCAGGATCTCCAGCGGCGGCTGCAGCAGCCACCGCACGCCCTGCACGGTGGCCAGCGCCCAGCCCAGCGCGCAGCCCAGCAGCGCCCCGGCGGCCACCGCGACCACGGTGTGCCAGAGCGTCGCCCAGATGTGCGGGAGGAACCCGCCGGAGCCGCCGCCCTGCGCCGCGATGACCGGCGACGACGTCAGGCTCTCGGCCATCACCCGCAGGACGGCGTCCGGCCCGGGCAGCCGTGTCGGCACCGTCCTCGTGCTCAGCCACGCCCACAGCGCGAGCAGCAGCAGCGCACCGGCCAGGCCGGCCAGCCGGCCGCCGGCCCGCCGCGTCACGGACACCACGATGGACACCGCGCGCTCCCGGGTCAGGCGTTGAGCTTCGCGGCGTTGGCGAAGCGGTACGCGTCCAGATAGTTGCGGGCGGCGAAGAACTCCTCCGCCCGGGCGAGCTGTTCGGCCGCCTGGCCGGTGAGGCCGCCCGCCGCCGTCAGTTCGTCGATGAGCTCGCCGCTCTGCTCGCGCAGCGAGTCCAGCGTCAGCCAGGTGCTGTCGGCCCACGAGACGTCGGACGCCTCGTGCTCGCCGGTGAGCAGGCCCGCGTCGCGCAGGCTCTCGACCGTCGCGTCGATCGGCTTGGACCAGTAGAACGGCGACGACTCGTCCTGGAAGAACTCGGTCTGCTCCTCGAACGAGTAGAACGGGTCGATCCGCTGGTCCAGCGTCTCCGCGTCGGCCATGGTGAACGACGTGCCGGCGATGCTGTTGATGAACGGGATCTGGATGCCCGCCGCCGCCTCGGGGTCGGTCTTCTTGAGGTCGATGATCCGGTAGCCGACCGACGCCAGCCGCAGCGCCGTCTCCGGGTTCGCCTGCAGCCAGGAGACCTCGGCCGCCAGCCCGGTGTTGACGACGACGGTGAGCAGCTGCTCGGCGTTGCCGTGCTCGACGATGTCGCTGGTGCTGACCAGCGGGATCCAGCCCTCGGCGATCAGCGCGACGATGTTCGGCCCGGACGCCGGCGCGACGAAGTCGGCCCGGCCGCTGATGGCCAGCTGCTGCATGGTGGTGTCGTCGAGCACGTTGGACTCGAAGTCGTCCGTGGTCAGCCCGGCCGCCTCCAGCGCCACCTCGCGGAACGAGCGCGGGCTGGCCTCGTCGGTGACGTACACCGTCTGGCCCACGATCTGCTCCAGCGCGGCGACGACGGCGTCGTCCCAGTCCAGGCCGTCGTCCATGAAGTCGGCGGCCGAGCGCGCCCCGGTGCCCGGCGCGGCCAGGAACGCGTGCCCCATGAAGATGTCGCGCGACGTGAACACCCGCGCTGTGACGCCCTGGTCCAGCGAGGACGTCCAGATCTGCGGGACCATCGTGCCGACGTCGATCTGCCCGGCCAGCAGCTGCGGCGCGATCTGGTCCATCCCGAGGATCGTCCCGGACGGCTGCGGCGTCACGGTGATGCCGGCGTCGGTGAAGTAGCCCAGCTCGATGCCGATCTGCTCGGTGCTGTGGTCCCAGAACGGGGCCTGCGCGAGCCGGACCTCGACGTCGGGGACGGCAGGGTCGGCGTCGGTGAGGTCGACGCCGAGGACGCCGTCCCACGCGCCGACGCCGACGTTGGTCAGGCTCTCGTCCAGAGCGGGGGTGGTGCCGTCGCCGGACGAGTCGTCGCCGCACGCGCCCAAGGCGCCGAACGACAACCCGGCGAGCGCGACGAATGCCGCGGTGCGCCTGGAGATCATCGGTGAACTCCTGTCTGTCGGAGGGTCAGCCGTTCTCGCGCGGGACCCAGCGGGTGAGCCGGGCGAGAACCTGCGTCAGGACCAGCTGGGAGGCGACCGCGAGCACGGTCAGAACGCCCGCGACCACGACCATCCGGTCGGTCAGCTGGAACATCTGGAAGAAGAGGATGAGCCGCCCGAGACCTTGCTGGGTGCCGAGGAACTCGGCGGCCATGACCATGGCCCAGGCCAGCCCGACGACGACGAGGGTGGTCGCCGCCAGCTGCGGGACGATGGCCGGTGCCACGACGGTGCGCAGCACGTCGGCGCGGGTGGCGCCGAGGGTGCGTGCGTAGGTGACGTGGACGGCGGGGACGGACGCGATGGCCTCCTGCGTCGCGACCATCATCATCAGCCCGGTCCCGAACGCGACGAAGACCACGATCCCGGTGGTCGTGCCGCCGAACCAGATGACGAAGAGCAGGGTGAGTGCGAACAGCGGGACCTGCCGCAGCGTCTGCAGCACCGGCGAGAACGTGCGCCGGAACCAGCCCGCCGTGGCGAGCAGGAACCCGAGCGCGACGCCGGCGACCATGCCCAGCGCGGTCCCGCCGAGCACCCGCAGCGTCGTGACCAGGGCTTGCTCACCGAGCACCCGGGCCGCGCCGCTCAAGCTGGGGTCCGCGACGCCGGTCAGCTGCTGGCCGCCGGTGGTGTCGACGCCGGCCAGCGCCGGCAGCGCCTCGCCGAGCACGTCGGACAGGTGCGGCCAGACGATCTCCGGGTTGGCGCTGCGCCCGCCGACCACGTACGCGCCGATCTCCCACGCGGCGACCAGCGCGAGGCAGCCCAGCGCGCTGACGGCGAGCCGGTGCAGCCTCACAGGTAACCCCAGAGGTGGCTCCTGGCCTGCTGGATCTCGGCGCCCATGCGCAGCTCCGGGTCGCGCGGGCGGCCGAACGGGACGGCGAAGTCCTCGGCCAGCCGGCCGCCGGCCAGCACCAGGATGCGGTCGGAGAGGTAGAGCGCCTCCTCGATGTCGTGGGTGACGAACACCGTGGTGACGCGGCGCCGCTCCCAGATCCGCAGCAGCTCGTCCTGCAGGTGCACGCGGGTCGAGTAGTCGAGTGCCCCGAACGGCTCGTCCATCAGCAGCACGGCCGGGTCGTTGGCCAGCACGGCCGCGATCGCCACCCGCTTCTTCATGCCGCCGGACAGCTGCTTGGGCAGGTAGTCGGCGAACTTCGTCAGCCCGACCAGCTCGATGAACTCGGCCGCCCGCTCGGCCCGCTCGGCGCGCGGCAGGCCGGCCCGCTCGAGGCCGTACTCGACGTTGCGGCGCACGGTGCGCCACGGCAGGATCGCGTCCTGCTGGAACACGACGCCGCGGTCGGCGCCCGGCCCGGTGACCGTCTGCCCGCCGACGACGATGCGTCCACCGGTGGGCGTGGCGAGGCCGGCGATCAGGCTGAGCAGGGTGGTCTTGCCGCCGCCGGACGGCCCGATGACGGACACGAACTCGCCGGCGCCGATGCCGAAGCCCACGTCCTCGAGCACCCGGTGCTCCTCGGCCCGGCGGCCGCGGCCGGTGCGGAACGCCATGTCGACGCCGGCGGCCTCGATCAGCGGCTGCCCGTCCTGGACGGCCGTCACCGCGGGGGTCGTGGCGGAGCTGTTCGTCGTGCCGGTCATGACAGGCTCCCTTCTCGGGCCGGACGGTCGCGTCGCACGGTGACCGGTCCCGGCTCGCCGCCGAAGGCGAAGATCATCGAGGCCGGCTCAGCGCCGGGGTTGGTGAAGCCGTGCCAGCACCCGGCCGGGACGGTGAAGTGGTCGCCGCGCCCGACCCGGCGGACGTCGCCGTCCAGCTCGGCGTCGAGGACGCCCTCGTGCACCAGCACGAACTCGGCGACGTCGTGCCTGATCAGCGGCGTCGAGCCGCCGGGAAGCAGGTGGGTGACGCCGGCGTGCAGCCCGTAGCCGGGGTGGCCGGACGGCGCCGGCTCGGCGGCGAGCACGGCCTGCTGGACGGGCGCGGCGGACGGGTCCGGCGCCGGCAGGGCCGTCACGCGACACCCTGCTCGTCGAACTCCGTGGCGTCGCGCCGCAACCAGGCGTCGGCGATCTCCTCGCGGGTCGCGAACCACACGCCGTCGTGGCCCAGCGCGTACTCGATGAAGTCGCGCAGCGCCCGGATGCGCCCGGGCCGGCCGATGATGCGCGGGTGCAGGCCGAACGAGAGCATGCGCGGCGTCCGCTCGGACTCGCGGTACAGCTCGTCGAAGCTGTCGGTGAGGTACTCCGTCAGCAGCGCCGCGGTGGCCGGCCCATTGGCCTGCCAGAACCGGAAGTCGTTGACGTCGGGCGAGTACGGCACGACCAGCCGGCGCTCGCCGCCGGCCAGCACGAAGTACGGCACGTCGTCGGCGTAGGAGTCGCTGTCGTAGCGGAAGCCGCCCTCGGCGACCAGCAGCTCGCGGGTGCGGGTGCTCGGACCGTAGCGGCAGTACCAACCGGACGGGCGGCGGCCGACGGTCTTCTCCAGGCTGGCGACGGCGAGCCGGATGTGCTCGGCCTCCTCCTGCTCCGTCAGCCGGAAGACCTCCTCCCAGCGGTACCCGTGGCTGCACACCTCGTGCGCGCTGTCGCGGACGTACGCGGCGACGTCGGGGTTGAGCTCGAACGCCTGGGCGCAGGCGAAGATCGTCAGCGGCACCTCGAAGGAGTCGGCGACGTCGAAGACGCGCCAGACGCCGACCCGCGCGCCGTACTCGTACATCGACTCCATCGCGAGGTTCGCGACGTCGGCGGGGTACGGGTACTGGCCCCACTCGGTGCCGGTCTCCTGTTCGGGGTCGCCCATGGCGAAGCTGCGCTCGGAGCCCTCCTCGTAGTTGAGCACGAGCGAGACGGCCAGCCGCGCGCCGTTGGGCCAACGCCCCGCCGGCAGCCGGCGCCCGTACCCGACCAGGTCACGAGTCCTCACGTCATCAGTCCTTCCGCGGTGCGTGGCTGCTGGAGCCGGCCTGCCAGACGCCCCGCTCGGTGGTGATCCACAGCACCTCCGCCTCGACGTCGCCGCGGTTGGCCCACGAGTGCGGCACCTGGCTGTCGAAGTGGACGGAGTCGCGCGGCGTGAGCACCCGCACGGCCTCGCCCAGGGCGAGTTCGAAGCTGCCGGACAGGACGACGAGGAACTCCTCGCCGTCGTGCTGGTACGTGTTGTCGCTGTGCGCGCCGGGCTGGACGACGGCCAGCTGCGGCTCGAGCAGGCCCTGGTGGCCGGAGAGCCACTCGTAGGTGATGCCGGGCGCGATGTCGACGCGCTTGCCCGAGCCGAGGCGGTGCACCGGCGACTCCTGCTGCGCGTCGACTCGCACGTCGCCGTGCAGCGCCGCCGTCAGCCGGGCCGCCGCCGTCGGGGACGGTGCGCTCACCCCCCGCTCGACCGCGCTGAGGAACGACACGCTCAGCCCGGAGCGCTCGCTGAGCTGCTTGAGCGTCAGCCCGGCCCGGCGGCGCGACGTGCGCAACTGGAGGTCCGTGCCCGGTGTGGCCGGCGCCGCCGGCTGGGCGTCGCCGAGGCGGGCGTACTCCTCGCGCTCCAGCTCCCGCCGGATGGCGGGCGCGTTGAGCCCGCGGACCCGGCGCCACCACTGGATCTTGCGCAGCCGCTCGAGGTCGGCCTCGCTGTAGCGGCGCCGGCCACCCGGCCCGCGCTGCGGCTGGACCAGTCCCTGCGCCTCCCACAGCCGGAGCGTGCCGCTGCTGACGCCGACCAGCTGTGCCGCCTCGGTCACCGTGTACACCCGGCCTCCTCCACTAGAACTACATCGTTACTGTAGCTGCGAAACAGGAGTTGTGGGGCGTTCGATTGCACTTTTATTGAAGCGTTACTGTAGCTCCGGCTCTGGTTGAGTGGGCGTCAGGCCCAGGTGGCGAGCCCGGTGGCGAGGTCGCAGGCGAGGGCCGCTTCCAGGGTGCGCACGTCGCAGTGGAAGGGGACCACCACCGACCGGCCGGCCGCCGTCACCGCGGAGGCGTCGACCAGCGCGTCCGCGGAGCCGAGTGCGTCGGCTCCGCCGGCCGGGCCGGGACGGACGTCGAGGCGGGTGCGGCGGGCCGCGGACGTGATGCGGCGGACCACCGCGGCCGCCTCGACCGGCTCCTCGACGGCGAGGTGGAGCACGGCGGTCGCGACCGCGCGCTCCGCGCCGTCGACCACCGTCACGCCGGCCACCCCGTCTGCGGCGGGCCAGGGGGAGACGACCGCGCCGGCGGCGCCGCCGCGAGCGGCCAGCGCCGACGCACGGTCCGGGTCGGCGCCGGAGCCACCGCCGACGGCGACGACGGCCGCCGCGGCGACGGCCGAGAGCGGCCGGACCGCCGCGGCGATCTCCTCCGCCGCCCATCCCACCGCCGGCGGCACGACCACCGCCTCCGGCGCGACGGACGCGGGCCGGCCGAACCGGACCACCCGGGGCGCGGACTCGGTGAGCCAGCCGGGCAGCGGCCGGTCCCAGTCCGCCGCGAGCACCACGACGTCCGGCTCGACCGGTTCACCGGCCGGTGCGGCGACGTCGAGGAACGGGATGGTGTCGTGCCGCAGCCCGCCGCGGCCGTACCGTCCGGCCAGCACGACGGCGTCGGCGCCGACCTCGACGGTGCCCTTGAACCGGCTCGCGGCCGAGCCGTACTCGAAACCGTAGGCCAGCCGCTCCCGGTCCGGCCCGGTGGCCAGCCCGACGAACTCCAGCTGCTGGATGCTCAGCCCCTGCCGCAGGAAGTAGCGGGTCGCGGCAGAGTCACCCAGGACGACGACGCGCGTCATGGACGGCGCTCCTCTCTCAGTCGACGATGATCGGGCCGGACGGCAGCAGTTGCCCGGCCGGCGGGTCGGCGACGGCGCCGTCGCCGATGACGACGACACCGGCCCGCACGACCGTGGTGATGCGGCCGTGCACCCGCAGGCCCTCGAACGGCGTGTAGTCGCTGGCCTGCTCCAGTCCGGCGGCGGAGATCTCGGTCTCGCCGTCGCGGGACCACAGCACGAGGTCGGCGTCGGACCCGGCCCGCACGACGCCCTTGCGCGGGTACAGGCCGCTGAGCCGGGCCGGCCCGGCGGACAGCAGCTCGACGGCGGCCGACACCGGCAGCCCGCGGTGCACGACCAGCTCGGACAGCACGACCGGCAGCCGGGTCTGCACGCCCGGCATCCCGAACGGCATCTGCCGCAGCTCGTGCGCGTTGGCCGACTTGTGCTCGCGCCGGAACGCGCAGTGGTCGCTGGCGATGGTGTCCACCTGCCCCGCGAGCGTCCGCGCCAGCAGCGCGTCGACCGTCGGACGGGCCCGCAGCGGCGGACAGCAGGTGAAGCACTCCCCCGACCGGCCGGCGTAGGCGGACTCGTCCAGCAGCAGGTAGTGCGGGCAGACCTCGGAGAACGCCGGGACGCCGGCGGCCCGCGCGGCGCGGGTCAGCTCGGTGGCGGCGGGCGTGGACTGGTGCACGAAGTAGACCGGCGCACCCTGCTCCTGCGCCAGCGCGAGCACGTGCGCGACGGCCTTCTCCTCGGCCGATTCCGGCCGCGCCTCGACGATCTTCTCGTACGGGATGGGCCCGGCGCCGGCGAGCTCGGCCAGCAGCCGCTCGATGGTCGTGTTGTCCTCGGCGTGCACGTAGGTGAGGCCCTGGTGCGGACGCAGCGCGCTCATCACCGCGGCGATGAGCTTGTCGCCGGCCATCAGCTCGTCGCGGTAGGTCGTGTAGACCTTGATGGTCCGGACGCCGAGGCGCACCAGCTCGTCGATCTGGTCCAGGTTCCCGACGTGCTCGTCGGTGAAGCAGCCGTGCAGCGCGTAGTCGGTGACGGCGCCGCGGCGGGCGCCCTCCTGCCGCTCCAGCACCGCCGCGAGCGGGTCCTGGCCCGGCCGCGGGATGGCGAAGTCGACGATCGTCGTGGTGCCGCCGGCCAGCGCCGCACGGGTGCAGGCCTCGTGCCCCTCGGAGGTGACGACGTCGCCGAAGGTGATGCCGACGTGTACGTGCGGGTCGACGCCGCCGGGCAGGATCCACTGGCCGGTGCAGTCGCGCACCTCGCCGGCCGTGTACGCGGGCGCGGCGCCGGCCGGCCAGACGGCGGCGATCCGCCCGCCGGCCACGGCGACGTCGGCGCGGAAGTCGCCGTCCGCGTTGGCCACGGTCCCGCCGGTGAGGACGAGGTCAAACTGTGGCACGGACATCGCTGCTCCTCAGGTCCCGGACACAGATCGCCACGGCGCCGACCAGCCCGCCGGTCACCGTGAACGACTCGAACGTCTCGACGTGCACGGCCCCCGCGCCCTCGGCCGGCTCGGCCTCGACGAACCACCGCTGGGTGAACACGCCGCCGTCGGCGCTGACGCACACCGGGCCGTGCCGCCGGACGGCCAGCCGGGTGCACCGCGACGCCAGGTCGGCGGTGAGCCGCAGCAGGTCCGCGCGGGTTCCGGCGCCGCCGGGCAGCTGCGGGTCCTCCAGCCGCAGGCCGGGCGCGAGCAACTCCGCGAGGGCATCGACGTCGCCGGTGCTGCGGGCCGCCTCGTAGACGGTGAGGAAGCGCTCGCGCCACCCCGCCGCGTCGGTCACGAGACCAGTCCCTCGGAGCTGCTGCCGTCCAGGCGCATGGCCGCGTCGCGGGCGTTGAACGGACCCTTGATCATGAAGCCGAGGTCCAGCGGCAGCACGATGCCGGTGATCGCGCGGGTCTCGTCGCCGGACAGCCACACCACGGCGTTGCTGACCTCCTCCGGCTCCAGCCACGGCCGCTCGATCAGGTTGAGGCTCTGGAAGATCGGCGCGGCGTCCTCGGCGGTGGCGTCCGCCTTCCCGGTGAACAGCTTGAACAGCACCGGGTTGAGCGCGAGGTCGGTCCCGACGGCCGACGGCGCCAGGGCGTTGACGCGGATGCGGTGCGCGGCCAGCTCCAGCGCCAGGCACTGCGTGACGCCGATGACGCCGTACTTCGCGGCGCCGTAGTGCACGTGGTTGGGGTACGGCGTGAGGCCCGCACAGGACGACGTGACGATGATCGAGCCGCCGCGGCCCGCCTCGATCATCGGCCGCAGCGCCGGGCGGATGGTACGGAACACGCCGGTGAGGTTGACGTCGATGACGGCGTCCCAGGCCTCGTCCGACATGTCGATGGTGGCGTCGATGGAGTCGATGCCGGCGTTGGCGACGACGATGTCGATGCGGCCGAACCGGTCCATCGCCTGGTCGACGACGGCGCTGGTCTGCGCGGAGTCGCGGACGTCGGCCCGGACCGCCAGCATCTCGCCGCCGGCGGCCTCGACCAGCTTCCGTGTCTCCTCCAGATCCGCCGGCGACGACATCGGGATCTTCGTCGCGGGGATCTGCTCGCAGAGGTCGAAGCCGACGATCCTGGCGCCGGCGCGGCTGAGCGCCAGCGCGTGCGAGCGCCCCTGGCCCCGGGCCGCGCCGCTGATCAGGGCGACCTTGCCGGAGAGATCGGTCATCAGGGGGTCTCCTTCCTGAGAGTGGACGTCAGTTGCCGGTCGCGGCTGCGGGTCCGCTGACGGATGCAGGCCACGTGGTGCCCGGCGACGGCGTCGTCGATGAGCGGCGGGACCGCCGTGCGGCAGTCGTCGCCGGCGATGGCACACCGCGAGGCGAACGCGCAGCCAGGCGGCAGGTCGATCGGGCTGGGGATCTCGCCCCGCAGCACCCCGAACCCGTCCAGCCGGTCCGGGTCGGGGAAGAGCACCGAGCCGAGCAGCGCCTCGGTGTAGGGGTGCAGCCGGCGGCCGAACACGTCGCCGGAGGCGGCCGCCTCCACGACGCGGCCGAGGTACATCACCGCGACCCGGTGCGCCAGCGACTCGACGACGGCGAGGTCGTGCGTGATGAACAGGTAGGACACGCCGGTGGACTGCTGCACGTCGTGCAGCGACCGCATCACCTCGGCCCGGGCGATCGGGCTGAGCGCCGACGTCGGCTCGTCCAGCACGATGAACCGCGGCCGCGTCACCAGCGCTCGGGCGATGCCGACCCGCTGGCAGGCGCTGCCGCTGAGGTCGTGCGGCCGGGTCTTCGCCGTGATGCCGGCCAGCCCCACCGCCTCGAGCGCCGCCATCGCGCGCTGCGTGCCGTCGCGCGACGACTCCTCCAGTTCCAGCCGCCGCAGCGGCTCGCGGACGCTGGCCAGCACCGGGCGGCGCGGGTCGAGCGAGTCGTAGGGGTCCTGGAACACCGCCTGGACGCCGGCCCGGTAGTCGCGCCGCTGCCGCCGGTCCATCTCGTCCAGCGCCGTGCCCTGGTAGACGATCCGCCCGGACGTCGGCGCCAGCAGGCCGAGGATCATCCGGCCGACCGTCGTCTTGCCCGAGCCGCTCTCGCCGACCAGCGCGACCGTCTCGCCCGCGCCGAACGTCAGCGACACGTCGTTGACGGCCTGCACGACCTTGTCGCTGCCCTTGACCGGGAAGTGCCGGACCAGCTCGGCGCACTCCAGCACCGTCTCGTCGTTGGTCATCGCCGCCTCCTAGAATCCCCGCGCCGCGGTGAGCAGCTCGCGGCTGATCGCGGCCTCCGGCGTGCGGAACAGGTCGCGCACCGGGCCCTGCTCGGCCACCTGGCCGTCGTCCAGGACGACCACGCGGTCGCAGAACCGCGCGACGATGCCGAGGTCGCGGGTGGCCAGCAGCAGCGCCCGGTTCTCCCGCGACCGCACCAGCGCCTCGATCAGCTCAAGCACCTGCGCCTGGATGGTGACGTCCAGGCCGGCGGTCGGCTCGTCGGCGACGATGAGGTCCGGGTCGCAGATCAGCCCGACGGCGATGACGACGCGCTGCGCCATCCCGCCGCTGAGCTCGTGCGGGTACGCGTCGAGCCGGCGGGCCGGGTCGGGGATGCCGACCGCGCTGAACATGTCCAGCACTCGGGCCCGGGCCTCGGTCTTGGAGACCGCCTCGTGCGCCCGCAGCACGTTCGCCACCTGCCGGCCCACCGGCAGCATCGGGTGCAGCAGCCCGTGCGGGTTCGACCCGATGAACCCGATCCGGGCGCCGCGGATGCGCTGCTGGCGCCGGTGGTCCAGCGTCAGCAGGTCGGCGTCCTCGAACCGCACCTCCCCGCTCACGACGGTGGCCGACGGGCGCAGCGTCTGGGTGAGCGTCGAGACGAACAGCGACTTGCCGGCGCCGGAGTCGCCGACGACGCCGACGATCTCGCGCGCCGCCAGGGCGAGGTCCAGCGGCCCGAGGGTGAACGGCCGGTCCGCGTCGTTGCCGACCTCCAGGCCGGCGACGTCGAGCACAAGGGTGTCAGGCACGACGGCTCCTCTGCTGGTTGGCGACGGTGATGCCGTTGGAGACGAGCGCGAACGCGACGACCGTCAGCGCCAGCGCGATGCCGGGGAAGACCACCGGCCACCACTGCCCGGTGAACATGCCGCCGGAGCCGTCGCCGATCATCACGCCCCACTCCGCCGTCGGCGGCTCGACCCCGGCGCCGACGAAGCTCACGCCGGCGACCAGGATGATCGACATGCCGAGCGTCACCGACATCTGCGCGAGGATCGGGCTCAGCGAGTTCGGCACGATGTGGCCGAGGATCACCTGGCGCGGCAGGCAGCCGGAGACGCGGGCGGCGTCGATGAACATCCGGCCGCGCAGGGTGCGGGTCTGGCTGTGCATGAGCCGGGCGTAGATCGGCGCGTTGACGATGGCCAGCACCGCGATGATGTTCGGCAGCGAGCCGCCCACGATCCCGAGCAGGCACATCGCCAGGATGAAGAACGGGAACGCCTGCACGACGTCGAGCGTCCGGCTGATCGCCTCACCGACGACGCCCGGCGCGTACCCGGCCAGCGCGCCCAGTGGCACGCCGAGCAGCGCCGCCAGCAGCGTGCCGACGCCGGCCAGCAGCAGGTCGACGCGGGGCGCGTAGACGACCCGGGAGAAGATGTCCAGGCCGGACCGGTCGGTGCCGAGCCAGTGCTCGCCCGACGGCGGCTGCAGCACCGGCCCCGACACCCGCAGCGGGTCGTGGGTGGCCAGCAGCGGCGCGAGCAGTGCCACCAGCAGGATCACCGCGACGGCTGTCAGCCCGATCAGCAGCTGCGGGTTGCGCCGCCGGGTCGGGGCGGGTGTGGGCGCGACGGTGCTCATCGGGTCCCTCCGGTGGCACGGACCCGCGGGTCGATCCAGGCGTGCACGAGGTCGATCGCCAGATAGACGAGCAGCGAGAGCAGGGCGGCCAGCAGGACGACGCCCTGCAGCGCGGCCCAGTCGGCGCTCTGCACCGCCTGGACGGCGTACTGGCCGACTCCACCCCAGCTGAAGATGGTCTCGGTGAGCACCGCGCCGGCGATCAGCATCGTGTACCAGACGCCCGCCAGCGTGACGATCGGCGGCAGCGCGCTGCGCAGCGCGTACCCCACGATGCGCCGCTGCGGCAGCCCGTTCGCGCGGGCGAGGGTGATGTAGCCCGACGTCAGCGCCTCGCCGACGCTGCTGCGCACCATCCGCAGGATCGGCGCGGTGTTGATGAAGACCAGCGCGAGCACCGGCAGGATCAGGTGGTCGAGATGGCTCACCAGCACGTCGACGTCGCCGGTGACGACGGTGTCGACCAGCACCGAGCCGGTGATGACGTCAGGTGTGCCGAACGCCTCGTCGTACTGGCCGACCGGCGCGACCGCGATCGGGAACGTGTAGTAGAAGACGAACACCATGATCATGGCGAACCAGAAGTCCGGCACCGCGCCCGCCATCAGCGAGTACACGTAGCTGATCTTGTCGCCGATGCGGCCCAGCAGGTTCCGGGCGAACCCGCCGGCCAGCCCCAGCAGCAGCGCCAGCACGATGATCACCGCGAACGACACGGTGATCAGCTCCAGCGTGGCCGGGGCCCGGCGGGCGATGTCGTCGAGCACCGGCTGGCCGGTCGTCCACGACGTGCCGAGGTCGCCGCGCAGCAGCCCGCCGAGGTAGCGGACGAACTGCGCCGGCCACGGGTCGTTCAGCCCCAGCTCGTCCTCCAGCGCCGCCACCGCCTCGTCGGACGCGCTGCTGCCCAGCCGAGCCCGGGCCTGGCTGCCCGGGGTCAGCTGGATCAGCAGGAAACTGACGAAGCAGATCAGCAGCAACTGCGGGACGAGCAGCGCCAGGCGCCGGCCGATCAGCCTGCTCATGGCGCCGCGTTCATCGCGCCAGCTCGATCTCGTCGAAGCGGATCGTGCGCGACGGGTAGGCCGTGACGCCCTTGACGTGGTCGCGGCGGGCCACGACGTAGTGCGGCTGGGCCAGGAAGACCGCCGGCGAGTCCGCCACGATCTGGCGCTGGAACTCCTTCGCCACGGCCTCGCGCTCCGGCCCGTCCATCGTCGTGAGCAGCACGTCGATGAGCTGGTCGGTGGAGTCCGACGCGTACCCGGCGACGTTGGCGAACGCCGTCGAGCGGTAGTAGAGGAAGCAGTTGTAGCCGATGTCCGGGGTGAGGGCGAGGTCCTGCCAGATGGCGGCGCCCTCGTACTGCTGGCCGGTGAGCCGCTCGGTGAACGCCGCCGCGGACAGCTTGTTCAGCCGGAAGTCGATGCCGATCTCGCTCAGCGCCGACTGGATCAGGATCGCGACCTGCTCCGACACCGGCTCGCTGGAGTTGCACAGCAGCTCGCAGCTGAACCCGTTCGCGTGCCCGGCCTGTGCCAGCAGCTCGCGTGCCTTGTCCGGGTTCGCGCCGTCGCCGTAGATCCAGGCGTCCGGGTCGAAGTACGGGTAGTCGCGGCTGATCACGCCCTTCCAGGGCGAGGCGTAGCCCTGGTACACGTCGTCGACGATCTGCTGGTAGGGCATCGCGTAGGCGACGGCCTGCCGCACGAGCGGGTCGTCGAACGGCGCGAAGCTGTTGTTCATCATCATGAAGAGCAGCAGGAACAGCGACTCGTCGAAGTTGTCGACGACGACGCCGTCGGCGCCCTCCAGCGACTTCAGCTCCGTCGGCAGCAGGTCGCGGACGATGTCGACCTCGCCGGACTTCAGCAGCGCCACCCGGGTGCTGGACGAGTCGACCTGGCGGTGCACGACGGTCTTCACCGCCGGCGCGCCGCCGTGGTAGTCGTCGAAGGCGGTGAACACCGTCTGCTGGCCCGGCTGGTGGCTGGTGATCGTGTACGGGCCGTGGCCGGCGTCTGAGCCGTTGGCCTTCATCCACTCGGTGGCCCACGGGTCGGCGTCGGTGCCCGACGCCCGGGAGGCGACGGCGTCGAACAGGCCGAACGCGAAGTTGTTCTGCAGCAGGATCTTGAACAGCGGGCTCGGCTGCTCGGTGGTGACCTCGAGGGTCTGCGCGTCGACGACGTTCCAGCTGATCCGCTCGCGCGGCAGCAGCCCCGCGACGAAGTTGTAGAACGAGCCGAGCACCCAGACCTGCTGGTGCCGCTCGATCGCGTACGCGAAGTCCTCCGCCGTCAGCGGGTTGCCGGAGTGGCTGGTGACGTCGTCGCGGAAGACCAGCGTCCAGGTGAGCCCGTCGTCGGACACGGCGGGCTCCTCGGCCAGCAGCCGCAGCTCCCAGGTGCTGGAGTCGAAGTCCGGCACCTGCGAGCCGCTGTCGCCGAACGGCCGGCGGGAGAACTCCACCAGCGGCTCGAAGAGGTTGTTCATCGCCTCCATCGAGGCCGCGCCGATCTCGTACTCACGGTCCAGCGAGGCCATCAGGGCGCTGACGGCGATGGTGAGCTGGGCGCCGTCGCCGCCGGAGGACGGTGCTCCGGACGGCGCCGGCCGGCGGCTGCAGGACACCGTGCCGAGCAGGGGCAGGGTGACGGCGGCGGCGCCGCCGATTTTGAGCAGACTGCGTCGCGAGATCATCCCGTGGTCGTTCACGGGACCACCTCCTCACGGGTCGGGCCGACGGACGCGGGCGCGCGTCAGTCGAACAGTGGCTTGTGGTTGAAGCCGGGGAGCACCAGGTGACCGGCGTCGACGGGGACCGCCGTCCCGGTGATGAAGCGGGCGTCGTGGCCGCACAGCCACGACACGACGTCGGCCACCGCGGACGGGTGCAGCGCCGGCCGGTTGCGGAGGACGTGCCACTGCCGCGTCGCGGCCAGGTAGTCGTCCTCCGTCGCGTCGTCACGTCCGAAGATCCACTTGAGGTTCGTGCTGTTGTTGCCCATGACGGTGTTGACCGCGCTGGGCATGACCGCGTTCACCCGGATGTTGGCCGGGCCGAACTCGAGGGCGAGGTTCTTCGTCAGGCCGAGGACCGCGTGCTTGGACGCGGTGTAGTGGGCGATGCTCTCGCCGGGCTCGACGCCGTTGACCGACGACGTGAGCACCACGCTGCCCTGCTGCCGGGCGACCATGTGCCGCAGCACCGGCTGGACGGTGTTGAACACGCCGGTGACGTTGATGTCCATGACGTCGGCCCACTGCTGCGGGCTGAGGTCGAGGAACGGCACCCAGGTCACCAGGCCGGCGTTGGCGCAGACGACGTCGATCTTGCCGGCCCACGCGATGGTGTCGTCGACGAACGCGTCGACGGCGGCGTGGTCGCGGGCGTCCACGACGGCCGACAGCACCTTCTGGCCGGTCTCCTCGACCAGCGCGACGGTCTCGGCGAGGTCGTCCGTGGTCGCGCCGGGGTACTGCGACGTCGCCGGCTGCTCGCACAGGTCGAACATGGCGATGTCGGCGCCCTCACGGGCCAGCCGCACGGCGATCTCGCGGCCCTGACCGCGGGCTCCGCCGCTGATCAGCGCCACCTTGCCGGCGTGCCGGCCGGTCTCGAAGCCCTGGTCGGCGCTCATGCCGCCACCTCCTGCCCGGCCGTCGCCAGCACCGCCTCGACCACGCGTTCCGGACTCGGGATGTAGGCGTCCTCCAGCACCGGCGCGAACGGCACCGGGGTGTGCGGCGGGGTGACCATCCGCGGCGCGGCGGTGAGCCGGTCGAACGCCCGGCTGCTGACCAGCGCGACGATGTCGGAGGCGACCGAGCAGCGCGGGGTGTCCTCGTCGACGACGACCAGCCGGCCGGTGCGCTCGACGGACTCCAGGATCGTGGTGAGGTCCAGCGGCGCCACCGTGCGCACGTCGATGATCTCGGCCTCGATGCCGCGCTCGGACAGGTCCTTCGCCGCCTTCTCCGCGACCGAGAGCATGCGGGCGATCGTCACGATCGTGACGTCGCCGCCCTCGCGGGCCACCCGGGCCCGGCCGATCGGCACCGGCTCGTCGCCCTCCGGCACCGGCCCCCTGGTCTCGTAGAGCGCCTTGTTCTCCAGGAACAGCACCGGGTCCTCGTCGCGGATGGCCGCGATCATCAGGCCCTTGGCGTCGGCCGGCGTGGCCGGGACGACGACCTTGAGGCCCGGGAAGTGCGCGACCGACGAGTAGTGGCTCTGCGACTGCGTGCTGCCGGCCCGCGACCCGGCGCCGATCATCGCGCGGATGACGATCGGGACGCCCGGCGCGCGGTCGCCGCGGGCGTAGCGCAGCTTCGCCGCCTGGTTGATGATCTGGTCCAGGCAGACGCCCATGAAGTCGAGGAACTGCAGCTCGGTCACGGTGCGGTAGCCCGCGGCAGCGGCGCCGATGGCCGCGCCGATGAACGCGGACTCGGAGATCGGCGTGTCGATGACGCGGTCCCGGCCGAACTCGGCGACCAGGCCGCGGGTGACGCCGAAGACGCCGCCCCACGCGTCGGCCCGCTCGAACCCAGGGATGGTGGCGCCACCGGACACGTCCTCGCCGGTCACCAGCACCCGCGGGTCGCGGGTCATCTCCAGCCGCAGCGCCTCGTTGATCGCGTCGGCGAACGACAGGGTCTTCATCCTCGGTCCTCTCTGCTGACGATCAGCGGACGGCCAGGCCGTCGCGGTCGATGACGACGTTCGGGTCGGCGTACACACCGGTGACCACGGTCGACGGGTCGGGGTAGGGCGCGGCGCGACCGGCCTCGACGGCGCCGTCGACCTGCTCGGCGACCTCGTCGTCGACGCGGTCCCTGACGTCCAGCCAGTCCGGCTGGGCCGCGGTGAGCACGTCGTCGAGCAGCCGGAGCGGGTCACGGCGGCGGAAGTCGGACTCCACCTCGGGCCGGCGGTAGGACCGCTTCGGCTCGCCCTCCCACGCGCCGTGGTAGCTGTAGGTCAGGCACTCCAGGTAGGACGGGCCGTCGCCGGCGCGGGCCCGCTCGACGGCGCGGCCGGCCGCCTGGTGCACCGCCACCACGTCCTGCCCGTCGACCCGCTCGGCCGGCAGGCCGAACCCCTCGGCCCGCGCGTACGGCGCGGCCGCGGAGGCGTAGTCGACGGTGGTCGCCTGGCCGAACAGGTTGTTCTCGCAGACGAAGACGACCGGCAGCCGCCACACGGCGGCGAGGTTCATCGCCTCCAGCACGGTGCCCTGCTGCGCTCCGCCGTCGCCGAAGAACGCGACCGCCACCGCTCCGGTGCCGGCCAGCTTGGCCGCCTGCGCCGGGCCGAGCGCGAGCGGCGCGCTGGCCCCGACGATGCCGCCGCTGGCGAGGTGACCGACGGCGGGGTCGGCGAGGTGCATCGAGCCGCCCTTGCCGGAGTTCGAGCCGCCGGCGCGGCCGTACAGCTCGATCATCATGGCCGTCGGGTCGACGCCCTTGGCCAGCGCGTGGCCGTGGTTGCGGTGCGTCGAGGTGATCATGTCCGCGCGCTCGAGGTGCGCGATCACCCCGGCGGCGACCGCCTCCTGGCCGGAGCACAGGTGCAGGAAGCCGGGCAGCTCGCCCTCGGTGAACAGCTCGTGCACGCGCTCCTCGAACGCTCTGATCAGGGCCATCGTGCGGTAGAGGCCGACCAGGGTGTCGCCCGGCAACGGAAGCGTCCGGTCGGGCGTGGCTTGCTGGGTCATCGCGTCTGCCTCTCTTCTACTGGCTGGGCTGGGACTGCGGCGCGAACGTGGAGCTGAGCCGGTACACCTGGTCGCGCAGGTGCTCCAGGTGGGTGGTGATCAGCGCCGCCGCGCGGTCGGCGTCGTGCTCGCGGACGGCGCGCAGGATCTCGCGGTGCTCGTCGACCTGCTGGTGCCGGGCCTCGACGGACTGCACGGCCTGGGCGTTGAGCAGCGTCCACAGCGGGTGCTCGTCGAGGTCGACGAGCGCGGTCGTGAACGCCGCGAGGTGGGCGTTGCGGCAGCGCTGGAGCAGGAGCGCGTGGAACTCCAGGCCGAGGCTGACGAAGTCGCCGAGCCCGTCGACGTCCTCGGCCAGGCCGGCGGCGCGGTCGATCAGCTCCTCGATCTCGGCCGCCTCGGCGTCGGTGATCCGCTGCGCCGTGAACGCGACCGCCACCGGCTCGACCGCGAGCCGCGCCTCCAGCACCTCCGCCGTCGGCACCTGGAACGACGCGCCGGTGAGCAACTCGCCCATCGCCGAGGAACGGGTGCCGTCGTGGGCGACGTAGGTGCCGTCGCCCGAGCGCACCTGCAGGATGCCGACGACCTCGAGCGCCAGCACCGCCTCCCTGACGGTCAGCCGGCTGACGCCCATGAGCTCGGCGAGGTCGCGATCGGAGGGCAGCCGCGAGCCGAGCGGCGTCTGGCCGGAGCCGATGGCCTGGAGGATCTGGAACGCCACTTGCAGATAGCGCCGATGGACGCCGCGCACTGGCCTGAAGGTCTGCTGGTCTGACCGCATGACCGCTGATGCTGCCAGAGCCCCGACGGGGCGTCAAGGTTTCGGCACGGAGTGCCGAAAAAGATCAGCCCTGGGGTGCGCGGCGGAACAGCCAGGGCATCGGCAGCACCGGGCTACGGGCGTAGAGGTAGGTCGACACCGCGCTGACCGCGGGCAGCTCGCTCACCCGGTCGGCGAGTGCGACCAGCTCAGCAGGGGTGTCGCAGACAACTTCGAGGGTGGCCGAGAAGCGGCCGACGGCGCGCACGGCGATGGTGAACTTCGGCTGCGCGACGGCGAACTCCAGCGCCGCGCCGATGTGCGGGCCGGTCAGCGTCAGGCCCAGCATGCCCATGGTGCCGGCGTGCGCGGAACTGCGGTCCAGCACCGCGGACGCGCGGATGGCGCCGTCGTCGAACAGCGCCTGAGCGCGCCGGCGCACCAGCGAGTACGGCTGGCCGATCTGCTCGGCGAGGGTGCGGAACGTCATCCGCGGGTCGCGCACCAGCTGCCGCAGCAGGTCGCCGTCGAGGCCGTCGTAGCTGCGCCGGGCGCCGGCCTGGGTGGACTCCGGCCGCCCCTCGCCCTCCCACTTGAGGACGTCGACCAGCCGCCACATCTCCAGCCCGCGCACACCGGGAATCCGGCCGACGACCGAGGTCGCGTGCTCCAGCAGCTCGGCGTCGTCGGTGGCGGCGATCTCGCAGATGACGTTGTGCTCGCCGAGCGTGAGGGCGACGAACGTGACGAAGCTCAGCGACCGCAGCGTCTCGACCAGTTCGCCGACGTCGCCGCGGTAGTCCAGGCCGAGCGTGCCGAGGCAGAAGTACCCCAGGCTGCTGGGGTCGACGACGCCGATGATGCGCAGCACGCCGTCGTCGGTCAGCTTCGCGATGCGGGCACGGACGGCGTCCGCCGAGAGCCCGACCTCCTCGCCGATGCGCGCGGCCGGGCTGCGCCCGTCGTCGCGCAGGCACTGGAAGATCTCGTGGTCCTTCTCGTCCATCAGAGCGGAATCACCCCTCGGCACGCCACGCATGATCACGTGTCACTTCGATAAATTCAGCAAACATCCCTTGCATCCTAGCGTCAAGACGTCAATACTCCGTGCCATCAGGTCGGTCGATGTCAATCGGCCCAAGGAGGCAGCCATCATGACGGTGACCCGCATCCAGCCCGGCGCCGGCGTCGCGACGCCCGAGAGTACCGAGCCGCGGCGGTCGCCGGGCCGGGCCGCTCCGAGCTGCCGGGAGTGACGTGACCATCTCCGCCCTCCCGCTGACGCGGCCGCACGCACCGGCGCCGCACACCCGCACCTGTACCGCGTCCGACCTCGCCGCCGCCGGGCTCGGCCTGCGGCTGCTGGGCCCGGACGACGCCGACGCGAGGGTCACCTGGGTGACCGAGACCGAGCAGGCCGACCCCACGCCGCACGTGGTGCGGGGCTCGCTGGTGCTGACCCGCGGCCGCCGGCTGCGCACCGTCGCCGACCACGTCGCCTTCGTGCACCGCGTCGGGAGCGCCGGCGCCTCGTGCGTCGGCTTCGGGCTGGACGGCCCGCTGCGCGCCGTGCCTCCCCCGGTCGTGTCGGCCGCCGCCGACGCCGGCCTGGCCGTGCTCGCCGTCGCCGCCGGCACGCCGTTCGCGGCCATCAGCCGGTACGTCGCCGACCAGGTGATCCACCGCGCCGACTGCCTGACTGCCAGCCGGCAGGCGCAGGCGCAGACCGTCCTTCTGGAGACCGTGCTGTCGACCGGCAGCGTCCAGGCGACCGTCGCCGCGCTGTCGCGCAGCCTCGGCCAGCACGTCCGCGTCGTCGATCCGCAGGGCGGGATCATCGCGCAGTACCCGCCCGCGCACGCCGTCGCGACCCCGTACGACGCGCACCACCTGGGTGCCCGGCCGCGCGGCGGCGAGACCCGGACGCCCATCGCGGCCGGCGGCGTGCCGGCCGGCTACCTGATCACGCCCGAGCCGCCGGACTCCGCCGACATGCTGCACTTCGCCGTCGGGCTGATTGGCCTGGAGCTGGCCCGGCACGCGGCCGAGCTGAGCGGCCGGCGCGAGCTGGCCGGCCAGGTCATCGAGGACATCGTCCGGCGGGCGCTGTCGCAGCCGGAGGCGGAGCGGCGGCTGGCTCGGCACGGCGTCGTCGCCGCCGAGCCGCACGCCGTCGTGCTGGGCCGGTTCGCCGACCCGCGGCGGGACCTGTCGCGCCAGGTGCTCCCGCTGCCCATCGACCGCGCCGAGAACATCGGCCTGTCCGCCCACGTCGACGGCGCGCTGTGCCTGATCGTGCCGGAGAGCGGCGACCCGGACGAGTACGCCCGCATGCTGCACGCCCACCTCGTCGCCCTGGGCGGCACACCGCACGTCGGCGCCGGCACCATGCTGCCCGGCGCCGACGGGCTGCGCACCAGCTACCTCGAGGCCCGCGAGGGCCTCAGCCGCGGCCCCGGGGTCAACCCGCGCCACGCCCTGAGCCTGTCCGGCCTGCTCATGGCGCAGGAGCAGCCGGCGATGGCGGAGCTGGCGCGGGAGTGCCTGCGGCCGCTGATCGAGGCCGACCAGCGCACCCCGGCCAACCTCATGGGGACCGTACGGGTGCTGATCGACGAGGACTTCTCCATCGCCCGCGCCGCCGAGACGCTGGTCGTGCACCGCAACACGGTGAAGTACCGGGTGGCACAGATCGAGCGGCTCACCGGCCTCGACCTGTCCGCCACCGCGGGACGGATGCAGCTGTGGCTCGCGGTGGCCGCCCACCCGCCGGGCGGCGGCTAGCGGACTCCGGCCACCAGCCGCCCTGCCGCCGCCGCGCCCGCGAGCGCCGTCGCCGCCGCCGTCAGAACCAGCGCCGTCGTCGCGCCGAGGTCGTCCAGCGCCACCACCAGCAGGATCGACGCGGCCGTGATCGGCAGGCCGGTGAGGTACTGGCTCGCGGCCAGCCGCACCGGGATCCGCTCCGGCGCCGCCCAGGACGCGGTGGTCGCGACGACGTTCGCGCACGCGATGCCGACGGCGACCGCGGCGCCCGACAGCACCGACGCGGCGGCCAGCGCGGCGATGCCGAATCCGCCGGCCAGCAGCACCACCACGGCGGCCAGCTGCAGCGCCGTCGCCCCGGCGACGACGGCGGCGACCGGCAGCCTGCGCACCAGCGGCCAGCAGGTCGCTCCGGCCGCCGCGGACGTCAGGTCGCGCAGCAGCACCAGCACGACGATCCCGGCGCCGGTCGACGCGGCCGACCAGCCGCGGTCCAGCAGCGCGACCGGCACCAGCGAGTTGCCGACGATCACGCACAGCCACACCAGCAGGTTGACCAGGCTGGCCGCCTGCACCGCGCGGTCGCGGCGCAGCAGGGCGCCGGTCTCGGCGAAGCGCCGCCGCAACGGCCGGGCCGGGCCCGGCGCCACGGCCGGGCCGGAGGTACTCCACCGGCTGAGCAGCGCGACCACGGCCGCGCCGGTCGCGAGCAGCGCCGCGCCCTCCGCGTACCGCTCACCGGCCACGACCCAGCCGGCCGCCAGCCCGCCCAGGCCGGAGCCCAGCCGTTGTGCGGCGCTGTTGAGGCCCTGGCCGGGCGATGCCGGGCCGAGCCGGCCCACCTCGGTGAGCAGCGCGAGCATCGTGACGGCCCGGGCCACCCCGAAGACCAGCGCGGTCCCGACGACGGCGGCCACCGGCAGCCCGGCCGGGGTCAGCGACAGCGCGCCGGACACCAGCAGGCCGGCCGCGCACCAGGCCACCACCGCGCGCCCGGCGCCGCGCCCCAGCCGCGCGGTCGCCGCCGGTGTGGCCAGCAGGCCGAGCCCCAGCGCCGCCCCGATCACGACGCCCACCAGGTACTGCGCGCCGGCCAGCCGGGTGAGCAGCAACGCCGGCACGGCCGCCGCGAACAGCGTCTCCAGCGCGCACACCAGCGCCAGCGAACCGAACAGCGGCAGCCGCGGCGGACGCCCGCCGGTCACCTCCAGTAGACCGGCGGACGCCGCTGACCGACCGGCAGACGCCGCCGGACGGCCGGCGCACGCCGTCGGCCGCACACCGGCGGGCGCCGGTCGCTCACGCGATGCGCTCGCCGTAGTCGCGGGTGGTCGGCAGCGTCCACTCGAAGCCGCGGCTGGTCTGCACGTACTCCGGCCAGGGCAGCTCCGTCGGCGCGGCGAAGTCGGCCGGCAACAGCGGGCGCACCAGGCGCGGGTCGGCCTCGCCGCGGCGCCGGTCGTACTCGTCCTTGGCCGCGGCCAGCATCGCCTCGTCGTCGATCACCTGCAGCGCCGTGGCGGCGATGGTCTGGCCGCCCTTGACCCAGCACGGGTCGATGGCGGCCGGGTAGCCGTTCATCGCGTTGTTCGCCCAGTGCCACAGGTCGATGCCGAGCTGGCCGAGGAACGGCTTGGACGTGAAGAAGCGCACCGTGGGCGCGTGCCAGGAGTACTCGGTGTAGTCGTCGGCGCCGGTGCAGTCCTGCCAGGGCACCAGGTGCTCGCGGATGCTGCGGTCGGTCTCCTGCGGGCTGATCAGCACCTCGTTCTCGGGCAGGAACGGCGCCTCCGACGGCTCCAGCCCGACCGCCTTCTCCAGCTGCGCGGCGAACGCCCGCGCCTCCGGGCCGAACGTCGTCGGGCCGAGCTCGGTGAGGTTCTCGTACAGCGCGGTCGTCAGCGCGTGGTTCGGCAGGCCGGGCCGGGTCCGGGTGACCCAGCGCATGGAGACCTGCGTGTTGGTGATGGCGGCGACGTGGCGGGCGTTGCGGACGAGGACGTCCTGGATCTGCTCCTGGATGTCGTACAGCGGCGAGCGCCAGCTGAACTGCAGTTGCGAGATGCGCGGCGGCAGGTTGTCGGCGGTCGCGTGGCTGGCCCCCAGCACCGCCTCGTTGAGCGTCCACGAGCCCGTGCTCGGGAACATGTTCTCCTTGGTGTACTTGGTCGTCGTGACCATGAGGCTGAGCGCGTCCAGCGCCCCCGGCGAGCGCACGAGGTTGTGGCTGCCGACGGAGTTGCTGCGGAACAGCTCCTTGCCCCACGGCTCCTCCTCCACGCACTCGAAGGTGAAGACGACCGACCAGTAGAGGCAGTTGGTGATGTCCCACAGCGCGGTGTTGTGCCAGTACGGGTGGTAGCTGATGGCCGCGTCGAGGTCGTCGTAGTAGCCCTTGGCCGCATGCACGGCCTTGGATCCGCAGACCTTCTCGGCCGGCTCGCCGAACAGGTGGATCGTGCCGGGCCCGCCGGTCTCCTCCAGCGCCCGCTTGGCCGCGATGGCGCCGGCCAGCGCGCCGACGCCGAGGGCGCTGTGCGCGTCGGTGAAGCCCGGCGCCCAGTGGTGCAGCCCCGGCTGCGGGCCGCGCTCGGCGACGGCGTCCTGGCTGTAGCCGGGTGTGGCGTCGTACTCGGCGTAGGCCGCCACCTGCGGGCCGCCGCTCCCCCACGTCGCGTGGAACGCCGTCGGCATGCCGCCGGAGCCCTCCTCGACCTCGAAGCCCTCCGCCCGCAGCCGGTCCACGTACAGCTTGGCCGACCGGTACTCGCGCCAGGCGCTCTCGGAGTACGACCAGATCTGACGGTGGAACTCGGACAGCTCGGGGGCGAGATCCTCGACGAGCTTGACGGCCAACGACTGCCGGCTGGTGAACGTCATGAACGGATGTCCTTTCTGGAATACACGTACGGGTACGGCGGCTCAGCCGGCCGTGGTGACGACGGCGTCGCGGGACGACCAGGTCAGCAGGACCTCCTCTCCCGGCTCGGCCTCGAACTGGCCGTCCATCGAGCGGCGCACCACCACCTCGGAGCCGTCCGGACGCTCGACGATGAGCTTCTGCGAGTCGCCGGCGTAGATGACGGCGCTGAGCCTGCCGCGCAGCCAGCAGGGGCCGCCGGGCTCGGCGCCGTCGCGGCCCAGCCGCTCGACGCCGACCGACCACGGCCGCACCACGACGACCACCTCATCGCCGGCGTCGGGCTTGGCGCGGACCGCCGTCGCGGCGTCGACCTCGACGTGGCCGTCCTCGGCCGGCAGCGTCAGCCGCCCGTCCGCGGTGCGGGTCAGCACGCCGCGCAGCAGGTTGGACTCGCCGAGGAAACCGGCGGCGACGTCGGAGACCGGGCGGGTGTAGATCTCCTCCGGCGAGGCGTACTGGACCAGCTTGCCGTCGGCCAGCAGGGCGATCCGGTCACTCATCGTGAACGCCTCCTCCTGGTCGTGCGTGACGTTGACGACCGTCAGCCCGAGCTCCCGGCTGAGCTTGAGGATCTCCACCTGAAGCACCTCGCGCAGCCGGCGGTCCAGCGCGCCCAGCGGCTCGTCCATCAGCAGCAGGCTGGGCCGCGAGACGATCGCCCGGGCCAGCGCCACCCGCTGCCGCTGTCCGCCGGACAGCTGGGCCGGCATCCGGTCCTCGTAGCCGGGCAGGTGCACCGACTCCAGCGCCTGCGTCACCAGCGCGCGCCGCTCCGCCTTGCGCATGCCGCGCATGGCCAGCGGGAACGCGATGTTCCGCGCGACCGACAGGTGCGGGAAGAGCGCGTAGCTCTGGAACACCATGCCGATGTTGCGGCGGTGCACGGGCACCGAGGTGACGTCGCGGCCGTCGATCAGCACCCGGCCGGCGGACGGCTCCAGGAACCCGGCGATCACCCGCAGCAGCGTGGTCTTGCCGGAGCCGGAGGCGCCGAGCAGCGTGACGAACTGGCCGGGCTCGATGGTCAGCGAGACGTCGTCGACGGCACGGACCGAGCCGTAGTGCTTGGCGATGCCCTCCAGGGACAGGCCGGCACCGGGCGCGTCCGCGCCACGCGATCGGGACTTGTCAGTGAACACGGCGACTCCGGGATCGACGAGAGCTGATGGCGGCCGTGAGGGCGAAGACGACCAGCGAGACGACGGTGAGGATGGTGGCGACGGCCGAGGTGGACGGCTCCAGGCCGGAGCGCACCTGCCCCCAGATCACGACCGGCAGGGTGCGCAGCGTGGGCGTGTTGAGGAAGATCGCCACGACCACCTCGTCCCACGACGTGATGAAGGCGAACAGGCCGCCGATCAGCGCCGCCGGGAGGATCTGCGGGACGGTGACGCGCAGCAGCGTCCGCACCGGTCCGGCGCCGCAGGCCCGCGCCGCCTCCTCGACGTGCGGGTCCAGCGAGCGCAGCGCCGCCAGCACGTTGACGAGGACGAACGGGACGCCCAGCACGGCGTGCGCCAGGGCCAGCGACAGGATGCCGCCGTAGAGCCCGATGCGCACGTACACGAAGTAGACGCCGATGGCGACGACGACCAGCGGCACGACCATCGGGGTCATGCCGACGGCCACGACGAGGCTGCTCGGCAGCAGCCCGCCGCGGGCGGCCGCCAGCGCCAGCGACGTCCCCACCACGACGGCGATCACCGCCGCGAGCACGCCGACCGTCAGGCTGGTGCGGATCGCCCCGGTCCACACCGGGTCGGTCAGCACCTCCTCGAACCACCGCCAGGACATCCCCTGCGGCGGGAACGTGATGATGCTGCCCTCGGTGAACGCCGTCGCGGTCACGACCACCGTCGGGATGATCAGGATCGCGGCGAACACCAGGCCGAACACCCGCACGAACAGGCCGGCCCTCATGAGGTCCCCTCCTTGCCGGTCACGCCGAGGATGCGCCCGAGGCCGACCACCTTCGACGCGATGGCCAGGAACGCCAGCACCAGCGCGAGCAGCACGACGGCCATCGCCGACCCGACGCCGGGGTCGAGGTACTGCTGCACCTGCAGCACGATCGACTGGCTGACGAGGATGTCGGCCGGCCCGCCGAGCAGCGCCGGCGTCAGGTAGAACCCGAGCGAGAGCACGAACACCAGCACCGCGCCGGCCGCCACCCCGGGCAGCGACAGCGGCAGCGTCACGTGCCAGAACGCCCGCGCCGGACGCGCCCCCATGACCTGCGCCGCCTGCTCGAGCTCGGCGTCGACGCCGCGCAGCGACGCGTAGATCGCCAGGATGGCGAACGGCACCAGCACGTGCACCATGCCGACGAGCACGGCGAACAGGTTCCGGATCAGCGGCAGCGGCTGGTCGATGATGCCGAGGTCGAGCAGCAGGTCGTTGACGACGCCGGTGTTGCTGAGCAGGACGCCCCAGGCGAACGTGCGCACCAGCAGGCTGGTCCAGAACGACAGCAGCAGCGCGCCCATCAGCCACGTGCGCAGCACCGGCCCGCTGCGCGCCATCGCGTACGCGTACGGGTAGCCCAGCAGCACGCTGAGCGCCGTCACCAGCAGCGCCACGTACACCGTGCGCAGCAGCGAGCGGCGGAACAGCTCGTCGGTGAAGAGGAACTGGAAGTTCTCCGGCGACGGGTCGGTGAGGCTGCGCACGACGATCGTCACCATCGGGACGCCGAAGGCCAGCAGCACGAACAGCAGCCCGGGCAGTCCGGCCAGCGTCCAGAAGTCGGGCCGGCGCAGGCGCCGGCCCGTCTCTGGCGAGGTCACTGGGCCTTCCACTCCGCCCAGCGCTGGTTGACGGCCTCGAGGTTCTCGACCCACCACGCGTCGTCGATGCGGATCGGGGCGTCGGCGCCGGACAGCTCGTTCGACGTCGGCAGCGTGTCCGCGACGTCCGGGTCCGGCGACGCCTGCGGGTTCGGCGAGCCGTAGGCGATGAAGCTGCCCAGCTGGGCGCTGGTGTCCTTGTCGACCATGTAGGCGATCAGCCGCATGGCGTTCTCCTCGGCCGGAGCGCCCTTCGGCACGACCATGTAGTCGGCGTACTGCACCTGGTTCGACCACACGAGGCCGACCGGCAGCCCCTCCTCCTCGGCCAGCGCGATGCGGCCGTTGTAGCAGTTGGCCATGACGGCCTCGCCGGTCGCGAGCAGGTTCGTGCACTCGGCGAAGTCGTTGTAGAAGATCAGGTGGTCCTTGATCGTCTCCAGCTTGGCCAGGGCCCGCTCGACGTCCAGCGGGTACAGCTCGTCGATGGGGACGCCGTCCTGGATGAGCGCGAGGTCGAGCAGGCCCTGCAGTCCGCCGGAGGCGTCCTTGGCGTAGATGGCCCGCTTGCCGGGGAACGCCTCGACGTCGAAGAAGTCGGCCCACGACGTCGGCGCCTGGTCGAACGCCTCGGTGTTGTAGCCGAGCACGACGCTGAACACCAGCGCCGGGATGCCGTACTTCTCCGCCCCGAACAGGCCGTTCAGCTCGTCGCAGGGCACCACCGTGCAGTCGATCTCGGTGAGGATGCCGTTGGGGTCGTCGACCACGCCGATGTCGGAGCCGGACTGGACGACGTCCCAGATGACGTTGCCGCTCTCGACCATCTGCTGGAACTTCGCGTAGTCGTTGGGGCTGTCCTGGACGACCTGGATGCCGGTCTCCTCGGAGAACGGCTCGAGCCAGCCCTTGGTCGCGGCCTCCTGGGCGTTGCCGCCCCAGGCGACGAACGTGACCGAACCGCCGTCGCCGCCGCCGGTCTGCGCGGTGTCGCCACCGCCTCCGCAGGCGGCCAGCAGCAGCGCGGCGGCGCCGGCGATGCTCGCGACGGCCAGGTTTCTGCTCTTCATGGCAATCGACCTCATTCTCTGGTTGTCAGGACCGGGCCAGGATCAACGTCGGCCCCGGATGGTCGAGCGCGGCGGCGAGGGCGTCGGCGAGCGTCGCCGCGTCCGTCACGGCCGCGTAGGCCGCGCCCATGGCGGCGGCCAGTGCCGGATAGTCCGGCGGTGGCAGGTCGACGCCGAGCCGCGGGATCCCCGCGGCGTCCATCTCCTCGGCGATCTCGGCGTAGCCGCCGTTGTCGGCGACGACGACCGGCAGCGGGCGTCCGAGGTCGGCGGCGGTCCGCAGCTCCTGGACGCTGAACATCAGGGCGCCGTCGCCGAGCACGGCGACGACCGGCACGCCGGGGCCGGCCACGGTCGCGCCGACGGCGGCCGGGACGGCGTAGCCGAGGGTGGCGAACCCGGACGGCGCCAGGACGCGGTCCGGCGCCGGCGCGGGCCACAGGTGGATGGTCCCCTTGTAGGTCACCTGTGAGCTGTCGCCGGTGAGCACGGCGCCGGCCGGCAGCACCTTCACCAGCGCGTCGTGGATCCAGCGGCGCGGCCGCAGCATCTCGTCGAGTTCCGCGGCGACGGCGTCGGCGGCCTGCCGCGCGCGAGTGGCGCCGCTGTCGTCGCCGGCCGGCTGGACGAGCACGGCCAGCCGGTCCAGCACCCGTCGGGCGTCGCCCAGCAGCGGCAGGTCGGCGGGCAGGTTCTTGTGCAACTGGGCCTGGCTGAGGTCCACCCGGATCACGGTGCCGGTGCAGACCAGCGACTCGCCGCCGGCCTCGGCGTCGCTCAGCTCGGTGCCGACGACGAGGACGGCGTCCGCCGCGCGGACGAGCGCCCGTCCGGCGGTGGTGCCCAGCGCCGGCCCGACGGCGAGCTCGTGACCGGCCGGCAGAACGCCCTTGCCGCGCTGGGTCTCGACGACCGGCGCGCCCAGCCGCTCGGCCAGCGCGCGCACCGCCGCCGTGGCGCGGATCGCCCCGCCACCGGCGACGACGACCGGTGTGGCGGCGGCGTCGAGCACGCCCGCCGCCCGGACCAGCGCGGCGTCCGGCGCGACCGGCGCGGCCGGCGCGGGCCGGACGCCGATGGGCCTGACCGGGCCGGCCTCGGCGAGCACGTCGACCGGGATCTCCAGCACGACCGGGCGGGTCCGGGTGACGGCCCAGCCGGCGAACACGTCGCCGACCGCGTCGGCCACCGCCTGCGGGCTCTCGCAGCGCACGGCGCGGTCCACGATCGCGTCCAGCGCGGCGCGCTGGTCCTTCACCTCGTGCATCCAGCCGCGGTCCAGCCGCTCGGTGCCGCGCGGCGGGCCCGGCGTGAGGGCCAGCACCGGCACTGAGTCGCCGTAAGCGCTGGCGAGCGACGCCGCCGCGTTGAGGATGCCCGGCCCGCTGGTCGTGACGATCACCCCGGGCCGCCCGGCGACCCGCGCGTACCCGTCGGCCGCGTAACCGGCGCCCTGCTCGTGCCGGCAGACGACGTGCCGGATGCCGGCCGCCGTCAGGTGCCGGTAGATCTCCAGGTTGTGGCTGCCGGGGATCCCGAAGACCACCTCGACGCCGTGGGCGGCCAGCGCCGTCACCGCCGCCTGGCCGCCGGTCATCCAGTCCATTCGCACACCGCTCCCCCTCGCGCTCCGGGGCCCGAGGTGCCCGGCATGCTCGTCAATCTAGGCAGCAGGTCACGGCACCGGCCATGTCCCCGTGACCAACCTCGGCCCGGGGGATCCTGGCCCGGCTGACAACGCCGGTGGCGAGGGGGTGGAGCTCACCAGCGCGAATACGCCGCGGTCAGCCGCTGACGACTCCGGCCGGGACGGCGCCGGTGGACGCGCGCAGCGAGAGCGTGCCGTCGAGGCGGACCTCGCGGGCGTCGTCGCCGCGCATGGCGGCACGGAGGAGGGCGATGGCCGTCGAGCCCAGCTCGCCGACCGGGGCCGTGACGGTGGTGAGGCTGGGGGTCACCGTCTGGGCCAGGAGGACGTCGTCGCAGCCGACCAGGCTGTGGTCGTCGGGAACGGAGCGGCCGGCCTCGGCCAGGCCGGCCAGCACCCCGCAGGCCATGAGGTCGTCGAACGCGAACGCCGCGGTGGCGTCGCTGCCGAGCAGCGCCGGCGCCGCCTCGCGCCCGCCCTCGTAGGACGCGGCGAAGTCGCCGAGCTCGACCAGCTCGACCCCGGCCGCGAGCGCCCAGGCACGGATGGCCTCGGCCCGCTGCCGCGCCGCCCAGGATGCCTCGGGGCCGCGCAGCAGCGCGAACCGCCGGTGCCCGAGCTGGTGCAGGTGCTGCCCGGCGGCGGTCAGCGCCGCCGAGTTGTCGCAGACGACGCTCGGGCGGCCGGCGACGACGCGGTTGACGATGACGGCGGGGAGGTCGCCGAGGGTGGCCTCGAGGTCGGCGTCGGGCGAGCGCGGCGACGCGACGATCAGGCCGTCGACCTGGGCCCTGACCTGCTCGACGAGCTCGGTCTCCTCGTGCGCCACCTCGTCGGCGTCGAGCAGCAGGACGGACCAGTCCTGGACCGACGCGGCCTTCTGGATGGCGCGGACGAGCGGCGGGAAGAACGGGTTGGTGATGTCGGGGACGAGCAGGCCCACCATGCCCGCGCGGCCGGTGGCCAGTCCTCGCGCGGCCTTGTTCGGCTGGTAGCCCAGGCGCCTCGCGACGGCATGGATGCGCTCGCGGACGTCGTCGTTCACGATGTCGGGGCGGGTGAAGGCCCGGGACACGGTGGACGCCGAGACGCCGCATTCCTGGGCGATCGAGTAGATCGTCACCCGTTTCGATCGTTCGCCTGTCACTGCTCTCCTTCCCACGCGCTACTGTAGCCGCGAAAATCCATTGCAAGCGATTGCTACCTTGAGGAAAGCGATGCGATCCAACGCTCGGACCGAACTGGAGAAGGTCATCCTGCCGTTCTGGCTGGAGCACGGGATCGACCCCGGGCACGGCGGTTTCCACACGTGTTTCGACAACCGCGGCCGCACGCTGGCGTCGACCGACAAGTACACGTGGTCGCAGGGGCGCTTCGTCTGGCTGCTCGCCCGTGCGGCCGGGCTGGCCGACCGCGACCGGCTCGACGCCGACGCCGCCGCCCTCGTCCGGCACGCCGAGGCCGGCGCGGCGTTCCTCGCCCGTCACGCCATCCGCGACGACGCGACGTGCCACTTCGTCACGGCCACCGACGGCACGCCGGCGGCCGGGCCGAACGGCGAGACGCGCAGCGTGTACGCCGACTGCTTCGTGGTCATGGGGCTGGCCGAACTGGCCGCCGTCACCGCGGAGCCGGGCTGGCTGGAGTTGGCCGAGCCGATCCTGGCGCGGGCCGCGCGCGACATCGACGACGGCACCGCGCCGACGCCGCCGTACGACGTCCCGCCCGGGTTCGCCGCGTTCGGGCCGCGGATGATCCTGCTCAACACGCTGCTCGTGCACGCGGAGGCCCGGCAGCGGCTCGGCGGTCTGCCGGAGCCGGACCGCGACCGCCTGGACTCCGCGCTGGACGTCATGCTCGGCCACCGGCTCCCCGACGGCACCTTCGTGGAGATGCGGCCGACCGGCCCGGGCCTGGACGAGACGCTGGTGGCGCGGCACCGGGTGCCCGGCCACGCGCTGGAGGGCCTCTGGGTCGCCCTGCACACGGCCGAGCTGCTCGGCCGCCGGGACGTCGTGCCGGACCTGCTGGCCAGCGTGGCGCCGCTGTGCGCGTCGGCCTGGGACGAGACCCACGGCGGCCTGTTCCGCTACGTCGACCGCGCCGCGCCCGCGGCACCGCGCGGCCACGACTCGGGCACGCCGTACGAGCGGCTGCTCGCCCGCACCTGGGACACCAAGCTCTGGTGGGTGCACACGGAGGCCGCCTACACGACGGCGCTGGCCGCGCGCCGCTACGGCGACACCGGCGCGGGCGAGTGGTTCGACCGCATCTGGGACTACACGCTGGACACCTTCCCCGGCGGCGCCGACGGCGCGGAGTGGATCCAGATCCGCGACCGCGCCGGCCGGCCGCTCGACGAGGTCGTGGCGCTGCCGGTGAAGGACCCGTTCCACATCGCCCGCAATCTGCTGCAGCTCGTCGAACTGGAGGCCCAGCCGTGACCGAGATCGACACCGACGTCGAGGTGCTCGACGCCCGGGTGACGTTCACGCAGACCGACCTCGCCCACCCCTTCGTCATCAGCGGGCGGACCATCGCCTGGTTCACGGTCGCGGTCGTCGAGGTGGACGTCCGCAACCGCGCGGGCCGGACGGCCACCGGCCGCGGCGCGTCGATCCTCTCGGTCCCGTGGGCCTGGCCCCGTTCGGACCTCACGGTCGAGCAGCGCGACGCCGTCCTGCGCGACCTGACCCGCCGGCTGGCCGGCGAGGCGTGCGGCCTGCCGCCGGCCGACCCGATCGGCCGATGGTTCGACGCCCACGAGGCCCTGGGCGACGCCGCCGCGGGCGCCGCCGCGGCCGTCGGGCTCGGCGAGCCGGTGCCGCCGCTGGCCGCGCTGCTGTCGCTCGGCGCCGTCGACAACGCGCTGCACGACGCCTGGGCCCGGGCCGCGCAGCTCCCGGCCCACACGATGTACACCGGCCGGCACCTGCGCGACGACCTCGGCGTGCGGCTCCGCCCGGCGCTGAGCGGCCGCTGGCCGGGCGACTTCCTCGCCGCCCGGCGGACCCGGCTGGAGGTCCAGCACGTGGTCGGCGGGTCCGACCCGCTGGAGCCGGACGACGCCGCGGACGGCCGCCGGTCGCTGCGCGAGTGGCTGACGGCCGACGGCGTGCGGCACGTGAAGGTCAAGGTGCACGGGCGCGACACGGGCGAGGACGCCCGCCGGGTGGCCGACGTCCACCGGCTGGGCCGCGACCTCGGCCTCGACCTGGCGCTGGCCATCGACCCGAACGAGGGCTGCCAGAAGCCGGACGACGTCGGCGACCTGCTGGACCGGCTCGAGCGGATCGATCCGGCGGCCGGGCGGGCCGTGGCCTACGTCGAGCAGCCGGTGCCGCGGGACTCCACGCCGGACCCGGCCGGGCTGGCCCGCGCCGGTCGCCGCGTCCCCGTCGTCATGGACGAGGGCCTGACCGACCCGCAGGCCGTGCCGGCGCTGCGCGACGCCGGCTGGAGCGGGGTCGTCGTCAAGGCGGGCAAGGGGCACAGCGCGGCGCTGCTCGCGCACGCCGCCGCCAAGGCGGCCGGTCTCTACGTGACGGTCCAGGACCTCACCGCGGTCGACCTGGCGCTGGTGCACTCGGCCCGGCTGGTCAGCCTGTTCGACCTGCCCTCGCCGCATCTGGAGTACAACAGCCGCCAGTACGCGCCGGCGGCCAACGCACGGCTCGGCGGCGAGCGGCCGGACCTCACGACCGTGCGCGACGGCGCTGTGACGATCTGCGCGCCGGCCGAGCCCGGCCTCTACTGACCGCTCTCCGGAAGGTGCCCGACGTGACCCGCATCGCCCTGCTCCCGCCCGACGAGCGGCCGAACACCCGCGGCTACGCGGCGACGATCGGCCGCTGCGCCGGCGTCGACGTCCTGACCCCGCCGCAGGAGTTGATGCCGTCGTTCCGGACGCCCGCCGACACCGCCGGCCTCGCCGAGTGGCTGCGTCGCGTCGCGCCGGACGTCGACCACGTGCTGGTCTCGCTCGAGCTGCTCGTGCACGGCGGGCTGATCCCGTCGCGCAACACCGAGGACCGGATGGCCGACGTCGTCCCGCGGCTGTCCGTCCTACGCGAGCTCGGCACGCCGGTGACCGCCTACGGCGTCGTGACGCGGCTGCCCACCTACGACAACCGCGCCCGCTCCCGGCAGGAACCCGGGTACTGGGCCACGCACGGCGCGCTGCTCGGGACGCTCTCCCGGCTGTGGGACGAGGCGTCGCTCGGCGAGACCGACGAGGCCACCGTCGCCGACGCCCGCGCCCGCGTCCCCGGCGAGTACGTGCGCGACCTCGTGCGGCGGCGCGCCCGCAACCACGCGGTCAACCTCGCCGCGCTGGAGCTGGCGGCCGACGGCGTCTTCGACACGCTGGTGATCTCCTCGGACGACACCGCGCCGCGCGGCCTGCCGGCGGCCGAGCGCCGCCTGCTCGGGCACTGGGCGGACCGCCTCGGCGCCGACGTGCTGATGTACCCGGGCGCCGACGAGGTGCCCAGCGTCCTGGTGGCGCGCGTCGCGGCGGGCGCCGCCGGGGTCCGGCCGCGCATCGCGGTCGTCTGCCCGGACGAGGCCGGTCTCGACCGCATCGCGCCGTACGAGGACCGGCCACTGCGGGTCGGTCTCGGGAACCAGATCCGGGCCGTCGGCGGCGTCCAGGTGGACGATCCCGCCGACGCGGACCTCGTCGTCGCCGTCCACCCACCGGCGCGCGAGCCCGGCGACTGGGTGTCCTCGCCGCCGGACCTCGCCGCGGCGGCGCCCGTGGAGCCGCTCGTCGACGCCGTCGAACGGCTGCTCGACGGCGGCCACGTGGTGGCGCTGGCCGACGTGCACTACGCCAACGGCGGCGACCCGCGGCTGGTCGAGGCGCTGGACGCCCGGTCCGTGCTGGGGCGCCTGGCCGCCTACGGCGGCTGGAACACCGCCGGCAACTCGATCGGCACCACCCTCGCCGCCGGTGTCGCGGCCGTCCTGGCCGGCACCGAGGCCGCGGCCGCCGAACGCAAGCGGTTCCTCGCCCGCAAGATCATCGAGGATGCCCACTACCTCCCGGTGGTGCGGCGGAGCATCCAGGACGAGGCCGCCGCCCGCGGGCTGCTCGACCCGCCACTCGACGAGTTGCCCGCGGTCCACGACCGCATCACCCGCGACCTTCGCGCCTGGGCCGCCGGTGTCGGCGCGCTCGCCGGCTGGCGCATCGACGACGCGCGACTGCCCTGGTCGTACACGTTCACCGTCGACTTCGACCTGACGCGGGCGGCCACCACGACCTCTTGACGGCTCGCGGCCAGACCGCTAGCTTGCCTTGCAACCGCTTGCATGCATCCGGTTGCACTACTCGTCGGCCGCTCTGGCCGCTCCCTTTGCATGCGCGGAGCTCGGTTCCATTCCGGCAAGGAAAGGGAGCTAGTCGCGATGACTTCCCGGCACGCGAACGGACACCACGACCCGGAGCGGCGCGGTCGCCTCGCGGCCCGCGCCGCCGCGCTTCTCGGCGCCACCGCCCTGCTGGCCGCGGGGGCGGTTCCGGCACCGGCGGCGCCGGTCGCCCCGGCAGCAGCGGATCCGGTCCTGGTCAACCCGTCGTTCGAGGAGCCCGTCGCCGACGGTGTCGTCCCGGGGTGGCAGCTGGTGGGTCCGGCCCGGCTGGACACCTCGTACGCGGTCACCGATGCCGCGGCGCACGACGGCGCCCACAGCCTGTCGATCACCGACGACTCCGGCGTCTACGGCGTCGCCATCGAGAGCGACCCCTTCGACGTCGAGGTGCGGCGCTCCTACACGGCCGCGGCGATGACCCGCGTCGACCGCGACCAGCTCGCCGTCTACCTGCGCTTCTACGACGCCGACGGCAACCGCCTCACGAACGTCGCCACCCCGCAGGGCGAGACCGGCGGCGCGTGGACGACGACGTCGATCACCGCCACCGCCCCCGAGGGCGCGGTCACCGGCACCGTCCTGCTCTACTCGGCCACGTCCCCGCGCGGCGCCGGCTACTTCGACACCGTCACGGTCAAGGCCGGCGCCGTCGAGCCGCCGCGGCTGACCGACCCCACGCCGGCTGACGTCATCGCGCAGAACCCGCGGATCTCGCACCTGGGGACGCCGGTCACCAGCAAGATCACCACCAACGCGGTGCTCGGCGAGGAGGACGGCACCGCCGTCACGTACGGCGTGTACCGGGGCCACCCGGACACCGAGCACCCGGCCACGTTCGTGGTGGCGAACGCCGACACCGGCGAGGTGATCCGCGCCCTCCCGGCCGCCGGCGCCGAGGGGACGTTCGAGACGCGTGTCTCGACCGACGGCACCGTCTACTTCGCCACCACCCCCGACTTCCACCTGTGGTCGTACTCCCCCGTCACCCGGGAGCTGCGCGACCTCGGGCCGCTCAACCCGCAGTCCCCCAAGGACGGCCACGCCTTCACCATGACCGCCGGGCCGGACGGCACCATGTACGTCGGCACGTACCCCAAGGGCTACCTGTACCGGTACGACCCGGCCGACGACTCCATCACCAACCTCGGCGCGGTCGACCCGACCCAGGCCTACATCAAGGGCCTGGCCTACGACTTCGAGCGCGAGACCCTCTACGTCGGCACCGGCGGCACCCGCGCGCAGATCTTCAAGGTGGCCCCCGACGGCACCACGACGGAACTGCTCAGCGACGAGGCCACGCCCGGCGCCATGGACGAGTCGTTCGTCAGCACGTTCACCTTCGTCGACGACCGCCTCTTCGCCCGGGTCGCCAACCAGCTGCTGGTCATCCGGGCCGACGACACGGTGGAGTACTGGAAGGGCCAGGGCAACGAGGCGCACGGGTACCACGTCACGGCCCGCCCGGACGCCCCCGGAAAGTACGTCTTCACGTTCGGCACGTCGTTCTGGGAGTACGACTCGGCCACCGCGACCACCCGCAACCTGGGCATCGCGACGAACGGGTACCTCAACGACAGCCGCTGGGTGCAGCTGGACGATCCCGAGTGGCCCGGCTACAGCCTGCTCGCCGCCACCCAGGACGGCTCGGTGCTGACGAACCCGGCGACCGGCCGGTCCGAGCCGCGCACCGTCGACTTCGCCAACCCCGTCACCATCCAGAAGCTGTTCGCCGGGCCGGGCTCGATGTACGCCTCGGGCTACATGGTCGGGCTCGCGCCGTTCGACTCGGTGACCGGCGAGGCCGGCCCGACGCTGCAGTCGGGCCAGTACGAGTCGTCGGCGGTCCGGGGCGACACCATGCTCCTCGGCTCGTACGGCAACGGCCGGGTGTCCGAGTACGACCCGGCCGCCGACGCCGCGCCACGGCTGCTGTTCGACCTCAAGGCCGAGAAGCAGGACCGCCCGTTCGGCATGGACTACGACGAGCAGAACGACCGGCTGTTCGTCGGCACCGTCGCCTACTACGGGTCCAACCAGGGCGCGCTCACCCAGTACGACTTCGCCACCAAGACGAAGACCGTCTACACGACCGAGGTGGTCACCGACCAGTCGGTCATCTCCGTCCTCTACCACGACGGGCTCGTCTACGCCGGCACGACCGTCGACGGCAGCCTCGGGGCGCCGCCGTCCGGCCAGACCGACGGCCACTTCGTCGTCTTCGACCCCGACACCGGCCAGAAGGTGCACGACTTCGTCCCGGTGGCCGGCGACGAGGGCGTCACGGGCCTGACCGTCGGCCCGGACGGCCTGATCTGGGGCGTGTCGGAGGACACCGTCTTCAAGTACGACCCCGCGACCGAGCAGATCGTCTACTCCGAGAAGCTGCTGCGCAACCGGTACGGCACCAGCACCGTGTGGGCGTACGCCTACCTGCACACCGGCGCCGACGGCAACGTCTACGGCACCAACCGGTTCTCGGTCTTCAAGATCGACCCGGCGACGATGGAGTACACGCTGCTGGTCAACGGCGTCGGCAACTACGCCAACGTCGACGCCGACGGCGACCTCCTCTTCTCCTACGGCGTCGACGTGTACAAGTACGACGTCCCCGACGCGCCCCGGTGCGACCAGGAGATCACCGGCGCCCACACCGGACCGGTCGCCGTCACGGACGGCACCCTCTGCGTCACCGGCGCCACCGTCAGCGGCCCGATCACCGCCACCGGCGCCGGCAGCGTCACCATCACCGGCTCCACGATCACCGGGCCGATCCACGTCACCGGCACCACCGGCACGCTCACCCTCACCGGCAACCGCATCACCGGACCCGTCTCACTCACCGGCAACACCACCGAGACGCCACCCACCGTCGGCGGCAACACCATCACCGGCCCGCTCGCCTGCTCCGGCAACGACCCCGAACCCGCGAGCGGCGGCGACGCCAACACCGTCACCGGACCCCGCTCCGGCCAGTGCGCCGGCCTTTGACCCCGCACCGCTCGACCCGACGACAAGCGAGGTAGCGATGCACCGAATGCTCTCCCTGGTCACCGCCGTGGGACTCGCGCTGACCGGCGCGGCCCTTGCCGGCCCACCGGCCGCCGCGGCGACGCCGCCGCCACTGCCGTCCAGCCCGACGCCGGAGGACGTGCTGGCCCAGGACCCGGCGATCAGCTATCTGGGCACGCCGGTGACCAGCAAGATCACCACCAACTCGGTGCTCGGCGAGGAGGACGGCCGGGCCGTCACCTACGGCGCCTACCGCGGCCACGCCGACACCGACAACCCGTGCACGCTCGTCGTCGCGGACGCCAACACCGGCGAGGTCATCCGCGCGCTGCCGCTGCCCGGCGCCGAGGGGAACTTCGAGATCCGCAAGTCCACCGACGGCAAGGTCTACGTCGGCACCAACCACGACTACAAGCTGTGGGAGTACGACCCCGCCACCCGGCAGCTGACCGATCTCGGCTTCATCAACGCCGACAAGCCCGGCGACGGCTACCCCATCACGATGACCGCCGGCCCCGACGGCACGATGTTCATCGGCACGTACCCGAAGGGCTACCTGTTCGAGTACGACCCCGCCGACGGATCGTTCACGAACCTGGGCGCCGTTGACCCGACCCAGGCCTATGTGCGGGCGCTGGCCTACGACTTCGGCCGCGACACCCTCTACGTCGGCGTCGGCGGCACCCGGGCGCAGGTCTACAAGATCGGGCCCGACGGGACGAAGACCACCCTCATCACCGAGGAGAACGCGCCCGGCCTGATGGACGAGACGTTCATCAACACCTTCACCTTCACCGGCGACCGGCTTTTCGCCCGCACCGTGTCGAGCCAGCTGCTCGTCCTGCGGCCCGACGACACGGTGGAGTACTGGACCGGCACGCCCAGGGAGGCGTTCGGCTACCACGTTTCCGCCCGGCCCGACGCGCCCGGCAAGTTCGTCTTCGGGTTCGGCACCACCTTCTGGGAGTACGACTCCGCCACCGCGACCACGCGCAACCTGGGCATCGCGACGAACGCCTACCTCAACGACAGCCGCTGGATCCAGCTCGACGACCCCGAGTGGCCCGGCTACAGCATGCTCGCCGCCACCCAGGGCGGCAGCGTCCTGATGAACCCGGCGACCGGCCGCTCGGAGCTGCACACCGTCGACTTCGCCAACCCGGTGACCGTGCAGAAGATCCTCACCGGGCCGGACTCGATGTACGCCTCCGGCTACATGATCGGGCTCACGCCGTTCGACTCGGTCACCGGTGAGATCGGCACGACGCTGCAGTCCGGGCAGTACGAGTCGGCGGCCGTGCGCGACGGGAAGATGCTGCTCGGCGCGTACGGCAACGGGAAGCTGATGGAGTACGACCCGGCCTCGGGTGCGGCGCCGCGCCAGCTGTTCGACCTCAAGGCCGAGGACCAGGACCGGCCGTTCGCCATGGACTACGACGAGCAGAACGACCGCGTCTTCATGGGCACCGTCCCCTACTACGGCACCCATCAGGGCGCCGTCACGATGTACGACTTCGCGACCCGGGAGAAGACCGTCTTCACCACGCAGATCGTGGCGGAGCAGTCGGTGATCTCGGTGCTGTACCACGACGGGCTGCTCTACGTCGGCACCACGCTCGACGGCGGGCTGGGCGCTCCGCCGTCGACCCAGACCGAGGCGCACTTCGTCGTGTTCGACCCCGACACCGGCCAGAAGGTGCACGACTTCGTCCCGGTGGCCGGCGACGAGGGCGTCACCGGCCTCACCGTCGGCCCGGACGGGCTGATCTGGGGCGTCTCCGAGGACACCGTCTTCAAGTACGACCCCGCGCAGGAACGGATCGTCTACTCCGAGAAGCTGCTGGGCCACCGCTACGGCAGCGGCACCGTGTGGGCCTGGGCCTACCTGGTGACCGGCGCCGACGGCAACGTCTACGGCACCAATCGCGGCTCGCTGTTCCGCATCGACGCCGAGACGATGCAGTACACCCGCCTGGTCAACGGCGCCGGCAACTACGCCAACGTCGACGCCAACGGCGACGTCCTGTTCTCGACCGGCGTCCACCTGTTCAAGTACGACGTCCCCGAACCGATCGCCTGCGACCAGGAGATCACCGGCGCCCACGCCGGGCCGGTCGCCGTCACCGAGGGCACGCTCTGCATCACCGGCGCCACCGTCAGCGGGCCCGTCACGGCCACCGGCGCCGACGCGGTCGTCGTCACCGACTCCCGGATCACCGGGCCGATCCATCTCACCGGCACCACCGGGACGCTCACCCTCACCGGCAACCGCATCACCGGACCGGTCAGCCTCACCGGCAACACCACCACGGCGCCACCCGTCGTCGGCGGCAACACCGTCGTCGGGCCGCTCGCCTGCTCCGGCAACGACCCCGCACCGGTGAACGACGGCGACGCCAACACCGTCGCCGGACCCCGTACCGGCCAGTGCGCCGGCCTCTGACGACACACCCATCGAAGGAGTGACCCATGACCTGGAGAAGACGAGGCGCCTCGGTCCTGGCGGCCGGGCTGATGGCGGGCGTTCCGGCCGTCGCCGTTCCCGCGGCGTCGGCGGAGGCCGAGAGCAACCCGCTGGTCAATCCCAGCTTCGAGGCGCCGGTGGGTGCCGGCGGTGAGATCGAGGGCTGGTCGGTGCTGTGGCTGCCTCCCGCGGGGACGGCCGAGGTGACCGGCGACCGCGCCTCCGACGGCGCCCAGAGCCTGCACTTCGTCGACTCGGACACGCGGCTCGGCGGCGCCGTCGCGTCCGCCGCGGTGCCGGCTGTCGCCGGCGAGGAGTACCGCATCCGGCTCGACCTCTACGTCACGTCCGGGACGATGAACTCCACCGTGTACTACCTGGACGACGCGGGCGAGCGGGTCGGCATCGACACCTACCGCTGGGATTCCGTGCTCGAGGCGTGGTCCCCGCAGACCTGGGTGACGACGGTGCCCGAGGGCGCCACGCAGGCCCAGGTGGTGATGAACAGCGGCAGCACCGCCACCGTCGACGCCTACGTCGACAACGTCCGGTTCGAGCCGGCCCCGTTCCGCGGGACCGAGGAAAGCCTGGGCCGGCCGCTGACCGATCTCGTGTCGGCCGGCATCGGCTACACCACCGACGCGTCCGGCCGGGCCATCGGGGTGGTGATCGCCAAGGGCGAGCCGTCGGTCGCGAGCGTGGTGGACATCAACACCGGCGAACTGCTGCACAGCCAGGAGATGCCCAAGATCGGCCAGGCCTGGACCTACGTGACCGCCGCCGACCGCAGCATCTACATCGGCAGCGACTTCGTCGGAGCCATCTACCGGTTCGACCCCGACGCCATGACCTTCGAGCTGCTGAACGAGAAGCCGTACGGCCAGACGAACCTCTGGGGCATCGGCATGACGGAGTCGGGCCGCATCGTGTGGGGCTCGTACCCCGACGGCAAACTGTTCTCCTACAACCCCGCCGACGGCAGCTGGCACGACCACGGCACCGTCAACCCCGGCAACAAGTACGCCCGCGTCATCGACATCGTCGGCGAGACCGCCTACGTCGGGCTGGGCGCCACCGCCGCCGTCCTGGCCAAGGTCGACCTCACCACCGACGAGGTCACCATCCTGCCGAACCCGCCGTCGGAGACGAACCAGGAGTTCGTCGACGACATCGACATCCGCGGCGACCTCATGTTCGTCCGCTACCGGCCGTCGAGCATCCTGCACGTCTACGACCTCACCACCGGCGAGTGGGTCGACGAGATCGAGCAGCCCGTCGTCGGGCTGAACGTGTCGCCGGAGTTCGAGACCGTGCGCGACGGCCAGACCCACCGCGAGGTGATGTTCCCGCTGGTCGGCGGCGAGTCGCTGGCCTACGACCTGGACACCGGGGCGACCCGGCCCACCTGCTTCGACATCGGCGGATCGGCGGTGCGGAACTGGAGCGACGTGCCGATGCGGATCGACGGCATGTCCGACCAGGTGCTGGTGACGGCGCGCGGCAACAACGGCGAGTTCTTCGCCTTCGACCCGGCCACCGACACCTGCAAGAAGCTGCCCACCCAGGCGCTCGGCGCCGCGACCACCATGCGCACCATCGGCACCGGCCCGGCGGGCGACATCTACACCGGCGGCGCCGCGTTCGCGCACATCGACCCGGACACCGGCGCGGCCACCAGCCTGCCGCTGAACGGCCAGATCATGGACTTCCACTCGCACGACGGCCTGCTGATCTACGGCACCTACACCGGCGCCGGCATCGACGTCTACGACCCGTCGCTGCCCTGGGAGGCCGGCGTCAACCCGCGGCCGAGGCTGCGGGTCGGGCACCAGCAGGACCGGCCCATCGCGATGACCAGCATGGACGACAAGGTCGCCATCGGCACCTTCCCCGTTCCGGCCCGGCTCGGCGGCGCGCTGGCGATCCTCGACCCGGACACGATGACGATGGAGGTCTACGACAACCTCATCGAGAACCAGTCCATCTACGCCCTGCAGTATCGCGACGGCCTGCTCTACGGCGGCTCCGGCATCACCGGCGGCCTCGGCCAGGAGCCGACCGAGACCGAGGGCAAGCTGTTCGTCTTCGACCCCGCCACCGAGGAGGTCGTCTTCGAGACCGTCCCGGTGCCCGGCGACGGCCACGTGTCCGGCCTGGTCTTCGACGACGAGGGCTACCTCTGGGGCGTGACCGCGAACGCGATCTTCAAGTTCGACCCCGACACCCGCGAGGTCGTCGCCCAGCGCCGCTACTTCAACACCGACGACAGCCGCGCCTACGTCCGCGGCCGGGAACTCTACTGGCACGACGACATGCTCGTCGGGGCCACCAGCGGGCGGGTGTTCGAGGTGGACCCGGACACGCTGGACATGGAGATCATCGCCACCAACACCGCCAACCTCGCCATCGACAAGGACGGTCGGTACTACTACGGCCGGTCGTCGGAGCTGCTGCGCTGGACCCCGGCCGAACCGGCGCCACGGTGCGACGTCACCGTCGACGAGGACCGCACCGCCCCGCTGACCGCCGACGGCACCACCGTCTGCGTCGACGGGGTGACGGTCGGCGGGCCGGTCAGCGTGTCCGGCGGCGGCAGCCTGCACGTCACCGACGCCACCATCGCCGGTCCGCTCCGCGTCACCTCCGCCGGCACCGTCGACGTCACCGGCTCCACCCTGAACGGCCCGGTCGACATCGGCGGCACCAGCACCCGGCTCCGGTTCACCGGCAACACCGTCACCGGGCCGGTGCGCCTCACCGGCAACGCCGCCGACGAGTTCAGCTTCACCGCGAACGAGGTCACCGGACCGCTCACCTGCACCGGCAACAACACCTACCTCGTCGGCCAGACCGGCTCGAACACCGTGGCCGGGCCGCGCGACGGGCAGTGCCGGGTGGGGAGGGAGTGACATGACCCGCTCGAGCCGCGTGGCGCCGGCCCTGCTGGCGGGTGTCGCCATCGGTGGCCTGCTCGCCGCGCTGCCCGCCGCGGCGGAAGAGGAGCCGCCGGGCAACCCGCTGGCCAACCCGAGCTTCGAGGCGCCGGTGGGTGCCGGCGGCGAGATCGAGGGGTGGTCGCCGCTGTGGCTGCGGCCCACCGTGCGGGCCGAGGTGACGGACGAGCGCGCCTCCGACGGCGCCCAGAGCCTGCACTTCGCCGACGAGGACACCCAGTACGGCGGCGCGCTCGTCTCGGCCGCCGTGCCCGTCACCGCCGGCGAGGAGTACCGCGTCCGCCTCGACCTGTACGTCACGTCCGGCACGCTGAACTCCACGATGTACTTCCTGGACGGCGCGGGCGAACGGGTCGGCATCGACAACGTGCGGTGGTCGCCCGACCTCGACGCGTGGTCGCCGCAGTCCTGGACGACCACCGTGCCGGACGGCGCCACCCAGGCGCAGGTGGTGCTGAACAGCGGCAGCACCGCCACCGTCGACGCCTACGTCGACAACGTCCGGTTCGAGCCGGCCCCGTTCCGCGGCACGCAGGAGAGCCTCGGCGCCCCGATCACGAACCTCGTGTCGGCCGGCATCGGCTACACCACCGACGCGTCCGGCCGGGCCATCGGGCTGGTGATCGCCAAGGGCGAGCCGTCCGTCGCCAGTGTCGTCGACATCGGCACGGGCGAGCTGCTGGCGAGCCGGGAGATGGACAACATCTGGCAGGCGTGGTCGTACGCCACGGCGCCGGACCGGTCGATCTACGTCGGCAGCGACGTCCTGGGCGCGGTGTGGCGGTTCGATCCCGACGACCTGTCGTTCGAGCTCATCGGGGAGAAGCCGTTCGGCCAGACGAACCTCTGGGCCACCGGCGTCACCGAGTCGGGGCGGATCGTGTGGGGCTCGTACCCCGACGGCAAGGTCTTCTCCTACGACCCCGCCGACGGCAGCTGGCACGACCACGGCACGGTCCAGGCCGGCAACAAGTACGTGCGCAGCATGGACGTCGTCGGCGAGACGGCCTACGTCGGCCTCGGCTCGAGCGCCGCCGTCGGCGTCGTCGACCTGGCCACGGATCAGGTGACGATCATCCCGAACCCGGACGCCGAGGCCGGGCAGGAGTTCGCCTACGACGTCGACGTCCGGGAGAACCTGCTGTTCGTCCGGTACTACCCGTCGAACCGGCTGCACGTCTACGACCTCGAAACGTCCGCCTGGATCGACACGATCAGCCGCGAGGCCGTCGGCCTCGGCGTCTCGCCGGTGTTCGAGACCGTCAGCGACGCAGCGACCCACCGCGAGGTCATGGTCCCGCTGATGGGCGGCGGCTCGGTCGCGTACGACCTCGACACCGGAACCGAGCGGACGACCTGCTTCGACCTCGGCGGCGGCGCCGCCCGCATGTGGAGCCCGGTGCCGCTGGCCATCGACGGCGCGTCCAGCCAGACCATCGTCACGGCACGCGCCGACGGAACCTTCTACACCTACGATCCGGTCAGCGGCGAGTGCGGCACCCGGCCGACCGAGGCGCTGGGCGCCGCGATCCTCATCCGCTCCATCGGGGCCGGTCCGGATGGCGACGTCTATCTCGGCGGCGCCGGCCTGGTCCACCTCGACCCGGACACCGACGAGACGACCGCGCTGCCGCTGACCGGGCAGATCATGGACTTCCACGCGCACGACGGCCTGCTGCTCTACGGCACCTACACCAACGCCGGCATCAACGTCTACGACCCGTCGCAGCCGCTCGAGCCGGGCGTCAACCCGCGGCCGCGCGTCAAGGTCGGCCACGAGCAGGACCGGCCGATCGCGATGACCAGCATGGACGACAAGGTGGCCATCGGCACCTTCCCGGTGCCGGCCCGGCTCGGCGGGGCGCTGGCGATCCTCGACCCGGAGACGATGGCCCTGGAGGTGTACGACAACCTCATCGAGAACCAGTCGATCTACGCCCTGCAGTACCGGGACGGGCTGCTCTACGGCGGCTCGGGCATCACCGGCGGGCTCGGGCAGGAACCGACCGAGACCGAGGGCACGCTGTTCGTCTTCGACCCCGCCACCGGCGAGGTCGTCTTCGAGACCGTCCCCGTACCGGGCGACGGCCACGTCTCGGCGCTCACGTTCGACGACGACGGCAACTTGTGGGGGCTGACCGCGAACTCCATCTTCAGGTTCGACCCGGCCACCCGCGAGGTCGTCGCCCAGCGGCGGTACTTCAACACCGACGACAGCGCCGCCTACGTGCGAGGGCGGGAGCTGTACTGGCACGACGACAAGCTCGTCGGCTCGACCAGCGGGCGGGTGTTCGAGGTCGATCCCACGACGCTGGACATGGAGATCATCGCCACCGACACGGCGAACCTCGCCATCGACGCCCAGGGCCGGTACTACTACGCCACCGGCTCCGAGCTGCTGCGCTGGACCCCGGCCGAACCGGCGCCACGGTGCGACGTCACCGTCGACGAGGACCACGCGGGGCCGCTGGCGGCCGACGGCACCACCGTCTGCGTCGACGGGGTGACGGTCGACGGGCCGGTGACCATCGGCGGAGGCGGCAGCCTGCACGTCGTCGACGCCACGATCACCGGTCCGCTCCGCGTCACCTCGGCCGCCACCGTCGACGTCAGCGGCAGCACGCTGACCGGCCCGGCCGCCATCGCCGGCACCACCGGCCGGTTCCGCTTCACCGCCAACCGCGTCGCCGGCCCCGTCGAGCTGACCGGCAACACCGCGGCCGAGCTCGACTTCTCCGGCAACGAGGTCACCGGCCCGCTGGCCTGCACGGGCAACAGCCCGGCCATCGTCGAGCAGGCGGCGGCGAACACCGTGACCGGTCCCCGCGGCGGGCAGTGCCGGCTGCCCTGACCCCATGGAGGAGGATCCGTGCTCCGACTACGCAGCTACCTCTCCGTCACCGTGGCATCGGTCGTCGCGGTCGCCGCTCCCCTGGCGGCGGCCGGCCCCGACGACCCGGCCGGGCCCGCCCGGCCCGGCGACTTCACCATCGACGTCCTGTCGGGCCGGCCCGACACCGTGACCGGCGGCGACGCTCTCGTGCGCGTCGAGGTGCCCGCCGGTGTCCCCCTGCACCTGGTCAGGGTGCACGCCGGCGGTGCGGACGTCACCGAGGCGTTCACCGCCGACCCCGCCGCCCGGAGCCTGACCGGCGTGGTGGACGGCCTCCCGCTGGGCGACAGCACGATCCGTGCCGACGGGCCCGGCCACAGCCGGTCGGCCTCGCTCACCGTCACCAACCATCCGCGCGTCGGGCCGGTCTTCTCCGGCCCGCACGAGCAGCCGTTCGTCTGCGAGACGCAGTCGTTCACCGTCCCCGTGGCGGGCGGCACCCTGGGCGCGCCGGTGGACGACGACTGCTCGATCGACGACCGGGTCGACTACTTCTACCGGACCACGGCCGGCGGCTACGCCCGCTGGCCTGACGGCGCCACCGCCTACCCGGCCAACCTCGCGACGACCACGATCTCGACCGGCGCGGAGGTGCCGTTCATCGTCAGGATGGAGACCGGGACGGTCAACCGGGCGATCTTCCAGACCACGATCCTGCACGATCCGCTCGCCGAGGCCGTGCCCTCGGCCGGGTCGCGTCCAGCCGGGTGGAACGGCGGCGCGATCTTCACCCTGGGCGGCGGCTGCGTCAACGGCTGGTACCGCCAGGGCGCCTCGACCGGGGGCGTCACCAACGCCTTCTTCCTCGGCGAGGGCTTCGCGGTCATGTCGTCGTCGCTGAACGTGTTCGGGAACAACTGCGCCGAGGTGCTGGCGGCGGAGTCGGCGATGATGGTCCGCGAGGTGTTCACCGAGCGCTACGGGCAGCCCGACCACGTCATCGGGTTCGGCAGCAGCGGCGGCTCCTACCAGGCACACCAGATCAGCGACTCGTATCCCGGCATCTTCGACGGGATCGTGGTCGGGGCCAGCTTCCCCGAGCTGACGTTCGCCACCGTGCAGTTCATCACCGACGCGCGGCTGCTGCACCACTACTTCGGCACCACGCCGACCGGCTGGACCGAGGAGCAGCGGCGCGCGGTCACCGGGTTCCTGACCTACGCGACAGCGTCGAACGTGTTCAACAGCGCCCGGCGCATCGACCCGCGGGCGTACTGCGGCGTCCTCCCCGTCGCCCAGCGCTACGACCCACTCACCCATCCCACCGGCGCGCGGTGCGACGTCTACGATCACGCGATCAACGTGTACGGCGCCGACCCGGACACCGGGTTCGCCCGCCGGCCGCTCGACAACGTGGGCATCCAGTACGGTCTCGGCGCGCTCGAGGACGGCGTCATCACCGTCGACCAGTTCCTGGATCTGAACGAGAACATCGGCGGCTACGACGCCGACGCGGACTTCGTGCCGGAACGCACGGCCGCCGACACCGACGCCGTCCGGACCGCCTACCGGACCGGCCGGCTCACCAGCGGCGGTGGCGGCCTGGCGGACATCCCGATCATCGACTACCGCGCGTACCTCGACGACGGCCCCAACGGCGACATCCATGTCCGCTACCACACGCTGTCGATGCGGGAGCGGCTGCGCAGCGCCAACGGCACCACCGCCAACCACGTCAGCTTGCTCGAAGACGCCCGCTACGGCGGCTTCAGCACCGCCAGCCCGCTGCTGCGGCACGCGGTCACCCAGCTGGACCGCTGGCTGCGCGCCATCGCCGCCGACGACTCCGGCGCGGCGGCGATCGACAAGGTCGTCGCGAACCGCCCGGCCGAGCTGGTCGAGGGCTGCAACACCCGCGACGCGACGCCGGAGTTCCTCGCCCAGCCGCTCGACCGCGACCCGGCCAGCGCGTGCGAGCAGCTCTATCCCTCGGCGTCGTTCCCGCGCGAGGTCGCCGGCGAGGGCATCGCCGGCGACGTCGTCAAGTGCGAGGTCGAGGCGCCGAACCGCGGCGACTACGCCGTCACGTTCACCGACGAGCAGTGGCGCCGGCTGACGGCCGTCTTCGCCGACGGCGCGTGCGACTACTCGAAGCCGGGGGTGGAGCAGCAGGACCCGGTCGGAACCTGGCTGCGCTTCTGACGACGCAGCTGCCCGGTCCGCCGCCGAGCCGCCCGGTCCGATCAGGCCGGCGCGGCGGCGGACCGGAAGGTCCGGACCCGGGTGAAGTAGTCGTCCAGCCGCACCAGCTCGAACCGGTCGATGACGTCGTCGATGCTCAGCCCGTCGCGCTCCGAGCTGATCATGACGGCGCCGATCGAGCCGGGGTCGTGGATGCGCACGTCGCGCCCGTACTCACGGCGGATCGCGTTGAACTTGACCCCGTTGAAGTCGATGTGGATGAGCGCGGAGTCGAGGTTGATCTCGGCGAGCGTCTCGTGCCGGTAGTTGGTGCTGGTGGAGACCACCTCGCCGAACGGGTTCAGGACCGCGCTCTTCGACGGCGGGTAGATCGCCCCGACGAAGTGCGCCCGGGCGGTGTAGGCCCAGTGGCTCTGCAGGTACCCGCCGTGGAAGGCGGAGCTGAACACCACCAGGTCCGGGTGCAGCCGCGCGACGTCGGCCAGCAGCTCCTCGAAGTTGAGGTCGAAGCAGATGGCTCCGGCGACGCTGCCGAAGTCCAGCTGGACGGTCCGCGCGCCGGCGCCGGGCGTCACGCCCATCACCGACCGCTCGCCGTCGGTGATGAAGCACTTGTCGTACACGCCCACGACGGCGCCGTCGCGGCCGAGGAACTGGGTCGAGTTGAACCGTCCCGCCGGGGTGTCCCGGGACGCCGAGTAGGCGATGTTGATGCCGAACTCGGCCGCCTTCTCGGCGAAGAAGTCGCGGATCCGGTCGCCGCGGATGGCGTAGTACTCCTCGAGCAGCTCGCGCGGGTAGGTCGCGACGTACGGCCGGTCGCAGTACTCCGGCAGCACCAGCAGGTCCGGACGCTGGTGGACGACGGTCTCCAGCCGCTCGCCCCACAGCGCGATCATCCGGTCGACGACGTCGGCCGGCTTCACCTGCTCGTCCCACGGCTGTGCGAACGCCGACACCGCGGCGACCGTCACCCTGTTGACCATCAGTCGTCACCTCTCAGCTGGTTGATCACTTCAAACCGCTCATCATCACGCCGCGGACGAAGAACCGTTGCAGCAGCAGGAACACGAGCAGCGTCGGCACGAACGTGACGGCGGCGGCCGCCATCACGGTGGCGAGCGGGACGTTCTGTTCCTGGATGCTGTTCAGCCCGACCGTCAGCACGTAGTTCTCCGGGCTGCGCATGGACACCAGCGGCCAGAGGAAGTCGTTCCAGTGCCAGAGGAAGACGAAGGTCCCGAGGGTCGCCATGATGGGCTTGGTCTGCGGCAGGATGATCGACCAGTAGATGCGCAGCTCGCCGGCGCCGTCGATGCGCGCGGCGTCGATGAGCTCGTCCGGGATCTCCTGGATGAACTGGCGCATCAGGAACATCGCCTGCGCGTTGGCGAGGGTCGGGACGATCAGTCCCCACATGGTGTCGAGGCCGTTCAGCTCGGAGATCGTGATGAACAGCGGGATCAGCGTCAGGTGCCCCGGGATCATCATCGTCGCGATGAAGACCCAGAAGATCACCTCGCGGCCGAAGAAGCGCTTCTTGGCGAACGCGTAGCCGGCCATCGACGCCAGCAGCAGCACCAGCACGACGGACACGATGGAGTAAACGGCCGAGTTCCAGGCCCACCCCGCCGTCCGGTCGCTGCCGAGCGCCTCGCCGAACGCGTCGAACGAGATGCTCGACGGCAGCAGCGATCCGGGCAGGTCGATGGGCTTGCCGGGCTGCAGCGCCAGCACCACCATGGCGTAGAACGGGAACGCCGTCGCGAACGCCAGGACGATCAGCGGCACGTGCATCCAGGCCGGACGCCGCCGGCGGCCACGGCGCCCGGACCGGCCCGCACGCGCGGCGGGCGGGGCCTGCGCCGGCGACCGCTCCAGCGTCTCGTCGAGATTCACGGGCGCACTCATGTCGTGCCTCCTCGCATCAGCCGCCGCTGGACCAGCGACACCGCCAGGGTGATGACCAGGAGCACGACGCCGGCGGCGCTCGCATACCCGAACTCGAAGTAGCCGAAGCCCTGGTCGTAGATCATGAACGTCAGCGAGTAGCTGGAGCGCACCGGACCGCCGCCGGTCATCACGTAGATCGTGTCGAAGACCTGGAAGGACCGGATGATCTCGAGGACGATGACGAAGAAGAGGGCCGGCTTCAGCAACGGCAGCGTGATGTGCCGGAACCGGTCCCACGCGTTGGCGCCGTCGACCTCGGCCGCCTCGTAGTACTCGCTCGGGATGGCCAGCATGCCGGCCAGCAGGATGAGCATGTCGTAGCCGAAGTGCGTCCACGCGCTGACGGCTGCCAGCGAGACGAGCACGACGATGTCGTGGTTCAGCCAGGGAACCGCGGGCAGGCCGACCGAGGTGAGCAGCCAGTTGAGCGGACCCTCCTCACCGAGGATCCACACCCACACGATGCCCGACATCACGCTGCTGGTGACGACCGGCAGGAAGAACACGGCACGGTAGGCGCTCATCCCGCGCAACGTCCGGTTGCAGAGCACGGCCATGCCGATGGAGATCGCCACGGTCAGCGGGATCGCGATGACGGTGTACAGCACCGTCACCTTGAGCGCGTTCCAGAAGATCGGGTCGTCGAACAGCCTGGCGAAGTTGTCCAGGCCGACGAAGGTGATGTCGCCGGCGAGACCGTACTCCGCGAGGCTGAGGAATGTTCCGAAGATCGCCGGCCCGATCCTGAACGCCAGGAAGAGCACGACGTAGGGGGCGATGAAGGCGTACGCGATGATCGCGCCCCTGGCCTTCCACCAGCGTTGTGGACTCGTACCGGACCGGGTGCGCCGCAGGTCTGCGACGGTCATGGCGGCCCTCCTCTCAAAGGACGCTCCCCGGCGCGCCCCAGGGGCGGGACGCGCCGGGCGGCTGGCTGCGCGAGCGTCCTCAGCCGCGCCGTGCCAGCAGGTCGTTGACTTCGGTCTCCGCCGCCGCGAGGGCGTCGGCCGGGCTCACCCGGCCCAGGAGCGCCGCCTGGACGTGGGGGCTGATGAGGTCCGTGATCGCCAGCTCCTCGGGGTGGCCGATGCCGGCCCGCACCAGGTGCAGGTACTGCTGGCCGTCGGCGAACTTCGGGTCGTCGTCGAACAGTCCGGTGATGCTGTCGCGCGCCGGGAAGTAGCCGGTCGCCTGCACGAAGGAGCCCATCTGCTCCGCCGACGTCATGAACTCCACCCACGCCCGCGCGGCCGGCTTCACCTCGCTGGACGACATGATCGACAGGCCTCCGACCGAACCGGCGGCCACCTGCTCGACGTCCTTGAGCGGCGGGACGACCTCGATGGTCTCGTCCAGTCCGACGCCGCGCAGCGACGTGAGGCTCGTGGACGGCAGGTAGGCGGTCTCGCCCTTGCCCGACGGGGTCTGCTCGAACGGGTCCAGCACCGTGAGGCTGCGCGCGGAGATCCACTCGTTGGAGGCGAACTCGGCGAGGAACTCCAGCGCCTTGACGCCCTCCGGGCTGTTGAACGCCGCCTCGGTGCCGTCCTCGTTCAGGACCTCGCCGCCGGCCTGCCAGAGGTACGGGTAGAAGGTCTGGGTGAGTGTCACGCCGAGGGCGCCCTCGTAGTGCGTCGGGTAGAACCCCGCGTCCTTGACCGCGGGCGCGATCTCCTTCAGCTGGTCCCAGGTCTCCGGGCAGGTGTCGACGCCGGCGGCGTCCAGGACCGCCGTGTTGCAGACCGACTGGAAGATCTGCATGAGCAGCGGCACGGAGTAGACCTCGTCGTCCCAGGTCATGGAGTCGACCGCCGCGTCGTTGAACTCGTCGTCGACGAGGTCGCCGACGGGTTCGAGGAGGTTGTCGCCGCCGAAGCGCGGGATGTAGTTGGGGTTCAGGTAGACGACGTCCGGCGCCTGGTTCCCCGCGATGGCCGTGACCAGCGTTTCCTCCCGCTTCTGGAAGGGCTGGACGACGACCTCGATCTCGACGTTCGGATACTGCTCGTTGAACTCGGCGATGATCGGGTCCCAGAAGCCGTCCTCACCGCTCACGCCGATGGGATACGTCCAGAACAGGACGTTGCCCTCCACCGCGGTGGGGTCGTCCGACGCCGCCTCGTTCGCGTCGTCGCCGCCGCAGCCGGCCAGGAACAGCGTCAGACCGGCGACCACTGCCGCATACCGTGTGACCTTCTTCTTTCCCATGATGTCCCTTTCCGGGCCTGGGTTCTGTGTCCGCTTGCACGCCCTCGAAGGGCCGCTGCGGCCGGCCTAGCCTGGCGCCACTGCAAGCGGTTGCAATAACCTAGCCGGGCCGTTGCGACCCGTCAAGCATTCGTATCTGCCGAGACCGGTCTGTGACGTCAGGCGAGGCGGTCGTAGGCGTCGGCGGTCACTTCGTGCCGCAGCGGCGCACCGGCGGCGAAGCGGCCGAGCTCGTCGACGACGATGTCGCCCTGCTGGTGACGGGCCTCGACGGTGCCGCCGGCGACGTGCGGGGTGACGATGACGTTCGGCAGGCCGAGGAATCCGCTGTCCGGCGTCAGCGGCTCCTCGTCGAAGACGTCCAGGCCGGCGAGGAGGCGGCCGGACGCGACCTCGCGCAGCAGCGCGTCCTGATCGACGCTCCAGGAGCGCGCGGTGTTGACGACGATCGCGCCGTCCGGCAGCGCCGCCAGCTGGCGGGCGCCGACCAGGTGCCGGGTCTCGTCCGTCGACGGCGCGTGGACGCTGACGACGTCGCACGTCGCGAACAGCTCGTCCAGGCCCACCAGCTCGACGCCGCCGGCGGAGGCGGGGTCGGCGTAGGGGTCGTACGCGGCGACCGCCGACACCCCGAGGCCGCGCGCCATCGACGCGAAGTGCCGGCCGACGCGGCTCAGCCCCACGATGCCGACCCGGCGGGCCGAGAACGACCGGCCGAGCTCCGGTACGCGCGCGGCCGCCCAGTCGCGCGACGTCCACAGCTCCCGGTCGTGCCGGTGCAGGTTGCGCAGCAGCGCGAGGACCAGCGTGACGGCCAGCTCGGCGACCGCCGGGGCCATCGCGGCGGCGCCGCCCTGGGTCAGCCGGAGCCCGTCCTCGAGCGTGGCGCGCGGGAACAGCCCGCGGACGGAACCGGCGGTGTGCGCCGCCAGGCGCAGGCGCGGACCGCGCACCACCTCCGGCCGGAACGGCGCGGTGCTCCAGGACGTGAGCACGACGTCGTAGCCGCTCGCGACGTCGTCCGGCAGCGCCACCCGGCCCTCGCCGGTGGCCAGTTCGATCCGCGCGAGCGAGTGGAGCCGCTGCTGCGCCTCGGGCGTGTACAGCCGGTCGAACTCGTCCGGGCGGATGGCGACGTAGACCTTCAGGTCGGTCATGGGTGTGCGTTCCTCTCCAGCTGGGCGGCCAGCCAGGCGTAGCAGGCGGCCAGCACGTGGTCGGGCGGCGGATGCCCGTTGTCGTGGTAGAGCGTCCGCACGCCGGGAGCGCCCTCGCGCGCCCGGGCGACGAGCTCCTCGTTGTGCCGGCCGTCGGAGTCGCCGCCGCCGGCCAGCAGGAACGGCCGCCGCCCCATCAGCCGCAGCAGCTGGTCCTGGTCCCGTCCGGCGGGGACGTGCGAACCGAGGTACCAGGGATCGGACCAGTTGGAATGGGCGAAGCCCAGACCGGCCTCGTGGGCGACCGCCGCCCGGACGCGCACGTCGAGGGCGGCCAGGTGCAGGACGAGCTTGGCGCCGAGCGAGTGCCCGAAGGCGCCGATGCGGGCAGCCTCGATCCACGGCACCGACGCCAGCGCGTCGACGGCCAGCAGCAGGTCGGCGACGCTGCGGCCCAGACCCGTCATCGGCAGCGACGCGTGGTGACGGGCCGCGGGCGGGCCGTAGCGCTCGTGCAGCGACGCCGTCGCGTCCGCCGGGCCGGCCACCTGCTCGAACCACCACGGGACCGCGAGCACCGCGAACCCGCGGTCCACCAGGTGACGGCCGTACGAGCACGACCGCAGCCGCGCGTCGGACCAGCCGCGGGTGCGCTCGGTGCGCTCGCCCAGCACCGTCGCGACCTCGTAGAACGGCACGACCACCACGGGCAGGCGGCCCGGCCGGTCGGGCGCCACGAGCGCCGCCTCCAGCACCGAGCCGTAGGAGCCGAGGCGGACGGTGTGGCGCCGCACGCCGCGACCGTCCGGCACGGCGTCGCCGACGGCGAACGTGCCGCCGGGATCGGGCACCGCGCCGAGCCAGGTCCGCCACCACGCGCGGAGCTCGGCCTCCTCCCCCACGCCGCCCGCCGTCGTCACTCGCGTCCCGTAGCCGGCCAGGGCAGCTGTGTGCCACCGGCCTCGGCGCTGGCCTGGGCGAGCAGCGCGACCCGGGTGGCGAGCAGGCTCGCGGCGGTCGAGATCTCCGGTTCGGCGCCGGCGGCCAGGGCATCGAAGAAGTAGGCGGCGGGCGGACGGCCGGCCGGGAGCGGCTCGGTCCAGGGCGCGCGGTCGTGCGTCGCCACCCGCAGCGTGCCGTAGCCCCAGTCCAGCTCGGCCGTCCCGCTGCTGCCGGTGAGCCGCATCCGATAGTGACCGTGCAGCTCGTCGGCCTCCGGCGAGAGCCAGCTCGCCTCGATCGTCGCCGCGACGGACCCCGCGCGCAGCAGCACCGCCACGTGGTCGTCGACGTCCGGGTGCACGTCCGGGCGGCTGTTGCCGGTCAGCGCGGCCACCGTGCCCGACGTCGCGCCGGACAGCGCGAGCACGAGGTCGACGTCGTGGACCGGCAGGTCGCCCGCGATGCCGCCGTAGCCGTCGCGGCGCACGAACCACGGCGGCCGGTCCGGCAGCCGCAACTGGTGCGGCGCGGTGCTCGCGACCAGCGCGAGCCCGCCGAGCACGCCGTCGTCCACCAGCCGGCGCGCGGCCAGCGTCACGGGGTGGAACCGCTTCTCGAACATCACCGAGACGTGCCGCCCGGCCCGCGCCGCCGCCGAAGCGACGGCGTCGAGCTGCTCCAGCGACGTGCACAGCGGCTTGTCGGCCAGGACGTGAGCACCCGCCTCCAGCGCGGCGACGGCGGCCGCGCCGCGCTGGGCGTAGACCCCGGCGACGACCGCGACGTCCACCTCGTGCCGGTGCAGCAGCGTCGCGATGTCGTCGTACACCGGCACGTCGCCCAGGCCGGCCAGGAAGGCCGCCCGCGACGCGGCGTCCGGCTCGGCCGCCGCCACCAGAGTGACGTCGTCGCGCCGCGCGGCCTCGTCCAGGGCGTAGCCGACGTGCCCATGTGCGGCACCGAGCACTGCCAGGCGGATCATGTGCCTCCCGTCGTCGATCGGATGTCAGAGGCCAGGGTAGGCGTCGGCACCTTGACGCTGCAACCGCTTGCACGGCACACTGCCGCCCAGACCGGGATCCGGTCACGACCTCCAGCGACCTCGGGAGCGGCATGCGCATCGACGTCCGCACGGACACCCCCGGCCACCTGAGTACTGGAGTGGTCGGCGCCGTCGACATCGGCGGCACCAAGATCGCCGCCGCGGCCGTCGACGCGGACGGGGCCGTGACCCGGCTCCGCACCGTCGGCACGCCCTCCGGCGCCGGACCGGAGGCCGTGCTCCAGGTGGTGCGGGACCTGGTCGGCGACCTGCGGGACGTGCGAGCGCTCGGCGTCGGCTGTGCCGGGGTCGTCGACCCCGCCACCGGCGACGCGATCTCGGCGACCGACACGATCGCCGACTGGGCCGGCACGCCGCTGCGCAGCGAGCTCTCCGGCCGCCTCGGCCTGTCGGTCACGGTCGTCAACGACGTCCACGCGCACGCCGTCGGCGAGTCGTGGCACGGCGCCGGCGCCTCGGCCGGCTCGATGCTGCTCGTCACCGCGGGCACCGGGATCGGCGGCGCCTGGACCGTGGCCGGCCACGTCGTCGTCGGCGCCGGTGGCGCGGCGGGCCACGTCGGCCACGTGCCGGTCGCGGCCGCGGCCGGCCGCCGCTGCGGCTGCGGCGCCGAGGGGCACGTCGAGGCCGTGGCGTCGGGCCCGGCGATGACCGCCGAGTACGCCCGGCGCAGCGGCACGCGCGTCTCGTCCCTGTCCGAGGTCGTCACGGCCGCCGAGGCCGGCGACGAGGCTGCGATCGACGTCCTGACCGGCGGCGGGGCCGCCCTCGGTAGCGCCGTCGGCGGCATCGTCAACGTGCTCGACCCCGACCTGGTCGTGATCGGCGGCGGAGTGGCGGCCGGTGGAGCCCATTGGTGGTCGGCGCTGCGTGCCGCCGCGACGGCGGAGCTCCTGCCCGCCACCCGGGGCGTCCGCATCGTCCCGTCCACGCTGGGCGGTCGCGCCGCCCTGATCGGCGCGGCCCGGCTCGCGTGGCGGGTCGCCGCATGACCGGCGCCGTTCTGGACCGGCTTCGCGGCGGCCTGATCGTGTCCTGCCAGGCCTACCCCGGCGAGCCCATGCGCGACCCCGCCACCATGGCGCGGATCGCGCACGCCGTGGCCACCGGCGGCGCCGCCGCGGTCCGCCTCCAGGGCCCCGACGACATCCGGGCGGCGGCACCCGGCCTCGGCGTTCCCGTCGTCGGCATCTGGAAGGACGGCGACGGCGACGTGGTGATCACCCCCACGCTGCGCCACGCGCTGGCCGTGGCCGAGGCGGGGGCCGGCATCGTCGCCGTCGACGGCACGCGCCGCCCCCGGCCGGACGGGCGGACCCTGGCCGCCACCGTGGCCGGGCTGCGCGAACGAGCCGACGTCACGATCATGGCCGACTGCGGGTCCATCGACGACGCCCTGGCCGCCCAGGACGCCGGTGTCGACGTCCTCGCGACCACACTGGCCGGCTACACGCCCGAGCGGGCCCGCGGCACCGGCCCCGACCTCGAGCTGCTCGACGCGATGGCCGGTCGCTGCACGCTGCCCGTCGTCGCCGAGGGACGCTTCCACACCCCCGCCCAGGCCCGGGAGGCGCTGGCGCGCGGCGCCTGGGCCGTCTGCGTCGGCACCGCCATCACGCATCCGGAGACGATCACCCGGCGGTTCCGCGCCGCGATGGTCCCGTGAGGCGCACGCGCGTGCCGGACCGGGCCGCCTCGTAGATGCCGCAGAGCAGGCGGACGGTGTCGACGGCGTCCTGGGCGTCGGCGCCGTAGCGCTCCCCCGACCCGATCGCCTCGACGATCGCCCGCCACATGCGAGCGTGCCCGGCGACGCCGATCGCCAGCGGGTCGGCGGCGCCACTGGCCACGTGGCCGTCCGACGAGGGCGCGGGCACCCCCGGCACGTCCCACCGCAGCACCTCGCCCTGCCCCAGCTCGACGACGCCGGCCGAGCCGTGCAGGGCCAGCGTGGCCGGCGCGCCGGGCGGCGTCGCCGTGGACGTGCTGACCAGCCCGAGCGCGCCCGAGGCGAACCGCAGCGTCGCCACCGTCGTGTCCTCGGCGTCCATGTCGCGGCCGAGGGTCGCGTACTGGGCCGTGACCTCCTCGACCGGTCCGCACAGCCAGCGCAGCAGGTCGACGTTGTGCACGCCCTGGTTCAGCAGCGAGCCGCCGCCACCGGCCATGGACGTCCGCCAGGGGGCCGCCGCGTAGTAGGCGTCGTCGCGGTACCAGTGCACGTGCGTGGTGCCCAGCCGCATCGCGCCCAGTCCGCCCGCGTCGGCGAGCGACTTCAGGGCGGCGTACTCGGGCTCGAAGCGGCGCTGCGCGACCATGGCCACCAGCCGTCCGCGCTCGCGCTGCAACACGGCCAGCCGGACGGCATCGGCCACGTCGGTGGTCAGCGGCTTCTCGACCACCACGTGCCGGCCCGCCTCGACCGCGGCGACCGCGAGCGGGGCGTGCCACTGCGTCGGCGCGCACACGGCGACGACGTCGACGCCCGGGTGGCGCAGCACCTCGTCGGGCGGCAGCCGGACGGCATCCGGCCACCCGGCCGCCGCGGCCGCGTCCGGCGCTCCGCCGCTGACCGCACGGACCTCGACGCCCTCGACGTCGCGCAGGGCTCGCGCGTGAGTGGCGCCGATGCTGCCCAGGCCGACGATGCCGACACCGAGTGTCGCTGCTGCCATCGGTCGCTCCTCTTCCGCGCGGACTGACGTGCTGGCCAGGGGCCGGATCGGGGCCACTCTACGGCCCGCGAGACTTGACCTGCAACCGCTTGCACGGCAAGCTGGCCGCACCCCCGCCCCGACACAGGGAGCCACCCGACCGTGAGACGTATCGGCTTCATCGGCACCGAGAACTCCCACACCGATCACTTCCTCCGCTTCCTCAACACCGAGCAGCGCCACCCCGGGTTCCGGGTCGTCGCGCTGGCCGGCGGCCGCACCGAGCGCAACGAGGCGCTGCGCGCCCAGGGCGGCGTCGAGCACGTCGTCGACGACCCCGCCGGCCTCGTCCCGCTCGTCGACGCCGCGATCGTCTCCACCCGCGACGGCGCCCGGCACCGCGACCAGGCCGAGCCGCTGCTCGCCGCCGGACTCCCCGTGCTGGTCGACAAGCCGTTCGCGACCACCGTCGACGACGCCGTGGCGATGCTCGACGCGGCGGAGAAGACGTCCGCAGTGCTGGTGTCCTGCTCGGCGCTGAGGTTCGTGCCGCAGATCGCCGATCTCGCCGACGACGCCGGCCGGGGCGCACTGCGGCAGCTGAGCATCGTCGGGCCCGGCGACCCGGACAGCGAGTACTCGGGCCTGTTCTTCTACGGCATCCACCACGTCGAGGCGGCCCTGGAGATCCTCGGCAACCCGGTCGTCGAGCCCGGCTCGGTGACGGCGAGCGTGACGCGCGACGGCGACACCACGGTCGCCCTGCTGCGGATCGCCGGCGTGGCGGTGGTCCTCACGTTCGTCGTCCCGGACGCCGGCCACCGGGTGCCGTTCCACGCCACCGCCACCGGCGTCGACGGCGTCGTCGCCCGCGAGCTGACCCTCGGCCGCGACTACAACGCGCCGGCGCTGACCCGCTTCGTCACGGCCGTCGAGACGGGCCGGGCGCCGGCCGGGCGCGAGCAGCTGCTGTCCCCCGTCGTCGTGCTGAGCGCCGTCGCCGACGCGCTCGCGGACCAGCGGGAGCGCCCATGACCTCGTCCGTCCTGCCGCGCGTCGGCGTCATCGGCGTCGGTGTCATCGGCCGCGCCCACGTCGAGCGGCTGCTGTCGCCCGCCTCGCCGGCCGAGCTCGCCGGTGTCGCCGACGCCGACCCGGACGCCGCCCGCGCCGTCGCCGCCGAGTACGGCGCCGAGGCCGCGCCGTCGGCCGAGCGGCTGCTGGCCCGCGACGACGTCGACGCCGTCGTCGTCTGCGTCCCCTCCGGCCTGCACGCCGACGTCGCCGTCGCCGCCCTCGACGCGGGCAAGCACGTCCTGCTGGAGAAGCCGCTCGAGGTGAGCGTCGACGCGGCCGACCGCATCATCGACGCCGAGAAGCGGTCCGGCCGGGTCCTCAGCGTCGTCAGCCAGCGCCGCTTCGCCGCCGAGAACCGGTTCCTGCACCGCACCATCGCCGCGGGCGGGCTGGGACGCGTCACCACCGCGAACGTCGAGATCGCGCTCTGGCGCACCCAGGAGTACTACGACTCCGGCGCGTGGCGCGGCACCTGGGCACTGGACGGCGGCGGAGCGCTGATGAACCAGGGCGTGCACCTGGTCGACCTCGTGCTCTGGCTGCTCGGCGACGTCGAGGAGGTCTACGCGCACAGCGGGCTGCTCGCCCACGAGCGCATCGAGGTCGAGGACGCCATCACGATCACCGCGCGGTTCCGCAGCGGCGCCCTGCTCACCTTCCTCGCCACCACGACGGCGTACGGCGACCTGCCGCTGCGGGTCGCGGTGACGGGCGACGGCGGCTCCGTCGTCACGCTCTCGGAGACGATCACGCACTTCGTGACGCGCGTCGGCCGCGAGGTCCCGGAGTTCGACCCGGTCGACCAGCAGCTGGCCCAGCTGTCCGACTTCGTCGCCGCGATCCAGCACGGCACCCCGCCCCTGGTGACGTCCGCCCAGGCCCGCGCGGCGGTCGCGTTCATCGAGGCCGCGTACGCGTCCGCGCGCACCGGCCGGCCGGTGCGGCCCCGATGAGCGCCACGACGGCGGACCCCCGCCTCGCCGCCCTCGTCGACGGCGACCGGCCACTGGTGTGGTCGTTCATCGGCGACAGCGTCACGGCCGCGAGCTGGCACACGTGGGACGCGCGCGGCTTCGCCGAGCTGGTCCACGAGCTGATCGGCCGCATCCGCGCCGGCTCGTCCGCCACCGTCGTCGTGCAGACGCCGAACGGCACGCTGCCCACGGCGCCGGAGCACGTGGTGGCGCATCTCGACGCCTACGCCGACGCCATCCGCACCGTCGCGAAGGAGGCGGAGGTGCCGCTGGTCGACCATCATGCGGAGTGGGCGGCCACCGACGCCGGCTCGACGTTCCACTGGCTCGGCCACGGCTGCCATCCCAACGCGTACGGTCATCGGGCCATGGCGCGCACACTGCTCCGGTCGTTCGGGATCTGGGATCCCGCGGCACGGACCGGCCGGCTGACGATCCCATGAGGCCCGTGCGCCCACCGGCCGAGCTGTTCGACCTCACCGGTTCGCGGGCCGCGGTGGTCGGCGGGACCGGCGTGCTCGGCGGCCGGTTCGCGGCCTGCCTGGCCGCGGCCGGCGCCGAGGTGACGGTGCTGGGCCGGTCCGCGGCACGCGGCGAGGCCGTCGCCGGCGGCATCCGCGACGCCGGGGGCAGGGCGACGTTCGTGGCGGTGGACGCGACCGACCGGACGTCGGTGCAGGACGCCGCGGCGCGCGTCGGCCGCCTCGACGTGCTCGTGGCCGCGCCGGGCGTCAACAGCACGACCCCGTTCGCCGAGATCGACGACGCCGAGTGGTCGCGGCTGCTCGACGTCAACCTCGGGTCGGTCTTCCGGCTCTGCCAGGCGTTCGCGCCGCTGATGGCGGGCCGGCCCGGCGGCGCCTCGATCATCACCATCTCGTCGGCGTCGTCCGGCCCGCCGCTGAGCCGCGTCCTCGGCTACGGGGTCGCGAAGGCCGGCGTCGGCAACCTCACCCAGTACCTGGCCCGCGAACTGGCGCCGGACGGCATCCGCGTCAACGCGATCGTGCCCGGGTTCTTCCCCGCCGAGCAGAACCGGGCCGTGCTGACGCGGGAGCGGATCGAGTCGATCGTCGGCCACACCCCGCTGGCCAGGCTCGGCGAGCCGGAGGAGCTCGACGGCGTGCTGCTCTGGCTGGCCTCCGGCCGCGCGTCGGGCTTCGTCACCGGCGCGCTCGTCCGGGTCGACGGCGGCTTCTCCGCGATGACGATCTGACCACACGAGGGAGACCCATGATCATCGAACAGGCCGAGGTCGTCGTCACCAGCCCGGACCGGAACTTCGTGACGTTGCGGTTGACGACCGAGGACGGGTTGGTCGGGCTGGGCGACGCGACGCTGAACGGGCGCGAGCTGGCCGTCGTCGCGTACCTGCGCGAGCACGTGGTGCCGCTGCTGATCGGCCGCGACGCGCACCGCATCGAGGACACCTGGCAGTTCCTCTACCGCAGCGCCTACTGGCGCCGCGGCCCCGTCACCATGGCCGCCATCGCCGCCGTCGACGTCGCCCTCTGGGACCTCAAGGCCCAGGCCGCCGGCATGCCGCTCTACCAACTCCTCGGCGGCGCGTCGCGCACCGGGCTGCTCGCCTACGGCCACGCGTCGGGCCGCGACCTGCCCGAACTGTTCGACAGCATCCGCGACCACCTCGACCAGGGCTACCAGGCCATCCGCGTCCAGACCGGCGTCCCCGGCCTCACAGCGATCTACGGCATCGCCTCGAACAGCACCGGCGTGCGCTACGACCACGAACCCGCCCAACGCGGCGCCCGCCCGGCCGAGGAGGACTGGGACACCCGCGCCTACCTGCGCCACCTCCCCGCCGTGTTCGACGCGGTGCGCAACGAGTTCGGGCCCGAACTGCCGCTACTGCACGACGCGCACCACCGCCTCACCCCCATCCAGGCCGCTCGGCTGGGGAAGGCGCTGGAACCGTACGACCTGTTCTGGCTCGAAGACGCCACCCCCGCCGAGAACCAGCAGGCGCTGCGCCTGGTGCGTCAGCACACCACCACACCACTGGCCATCGGGGAGATCTTCAACACCATCTGGGACTACCAGGAACTCATCCGCGAACAGCTCATCGACTACGTCCGCTCCGCCGTCACCCACACCGGCGGCATCACCCACCTGCGGAAGATCCTCGACTTCGCCGCGCAGTACCAGATCAAGTCCGGCATCCACGGACCCACCGACATCTCCCCCGTCGGCATGGCCGCCGCCCTGCACCTCGGCCTGGCCATCCACAACTTCGGCATCCAGGAATACATGAAACACGGCACCCGCACCAACCAGGTCTTCCACCAGACCTTCACCTTCACCGACGGCCACCTGCACCCCGGCGACCACCCCGGACTCGGCGTCACCCTCAACACCGACCACGCCGGCACCTACCCCTACGAACAGGCCTACCTGCCCTACAACCGCCTCACCGACGGCACCATCCACGACTGGTGAGCACAAGCCGGTGGGACGGACGCCGGCGTCCCTCCCACCGGCGACCCCACGTCAGCCGCCGTGGACGACCCGGCCGGCGACCTCGGTGCGGGCGGCGGCCCAGGCGTCGCCGTCGGCCTCGAGCACCACACCGTCGCCCGCACCCGGCCCGCCGAGCAGGCGGGCCGGCGTCGCGCTCGCCATGGCCCACAGGGTGGCGGCGTCGAACGGCAGGTGCTCGGTGGCCCAGCGCACGCAGTCGAGCAGGCTCGCGCCCGACCCGGCCAGCAGGGACGTCCCGGCCAGCCGCAGCGCTCCGCCCGGCTCGACGGTGACCCGTCCGCCGACGCTGGTCTCGTACGTGCCCGGCGGCGCGCCGGCGAGCGGCGCGGCGTCGCTGACCAGCACGGACCGCTCCGGCGTCTTCGCCCGGATCATCGCGGTGAGGGTGTCGGCGGGCAGGTGGTGGCCGTCGGCGATGAACATCGCCGTCAGCCGGTCCTCGGCCAGCTGGGCCCAGAGGTGGTTGGGGTGGCGCGGCAGCACCGGCGCGCACCCGTTGCCGAGGTGGGTGCTGAGTGTGGCGCCGTGGCCGGCCGCGGCCCGGATGTCGGCGGCGTCGGGCGCGGCGTGACCGAGCGAGACGGCGACGCCGCGCCGCACGGCGTGTGCGACGTAGGCGGCGGCGCCGTCCGTCTCCGGCGCGACCGTGACGACGCGCACCAGGCCCTCGCTGGCGTCGATCCAGCGGTCCAGCTCGGCGGGGTCCGGCGGCCTGATCCAGGCCGGGTCGTGCGCGCCCCGGGCGCCGTCGGCCGCGGAGAGGTGCGGGCCCTCGACGTGGATGCCGGCGACGCTGTGCGCGATCAGCGGGCCGGCCCGGCGGGCGGCGGCGACGGCGCGCATGGCCGCCGTCAGCCGCGCCTCGCTCCCGGTGATCAGGGTCGGCAGGTACCGGGTGACGCCGGCCGTCCAGAGCTCCCGGGTGAGCGCGACGACGTCGTCGGCGGCGAGGTCGTCGCGGTTGAGGTCGATGCCGCGGAAGCCGTTGACCTGCAGGTCGACGAGCCCGGGCAGCCGGCCGGACGGCGGCGGCATCGCGGTCAGTCGATCCCGCTGGCGGCCGCGGCGTCCAGGTGCACCGTCGCGGCCGGGTGCCGGCGGATCGCGCTGGCCGGGCAGGCCGCGGAGATCGGGCCGGTCAGCGCCGCCGCCACCGCGGCCGCCTTCTGCCGCCCGAGCACGGTCGCGACCAGGGTGCGGGCGCTCAGCAGGGCCGGGACGGTCAGCGTGATCGCCCGGCCGGGCACGTCCTCGACCCGTCCGAACAGCCCGTCGGCCACCTGCTGCTGCCGCGACGCCGGGGCCAGCTCGACGGTCCGGACGAACCGGGTGTCGTCGAGGTCGGTGCCCGGCTCGTTGAACGCGATGTGCCCGTTGACGCCGAAGCCCAGGCAGGTCACGTCGACGGGCTCGGCGCGCAGCACCGCCTCGTAGCGCTCCGCCTCCGCCTCGGCGTCGCCGGACGGGTCGATGCGGGCGAACGACGCGAACCGGCCCACCGGGAGCCGCTCGGCCAGCCAGGCGCCGAACGCCCGCGGGTCGGCCGGATCGATGCCGATGTACTCGTCCATGTGCAGGCCGTGCACGCGCGACCAGTCGATCCGGTCGTCACCGGCCAGCCGGCTCAGCATCGCCTCCTGCGACGGCGCGCTGGCGAAGATCACCCGGGCCCGGCCCGAGGCCGCGATCGCGGCGACGATGGCATCGGCGGCCGCGCGCGCCGCGGAGGCGCCGGCCTCCTCGGCGGAGCCGGAGATGGTGACGGGGACGCCGTCGGTGGCGGGGATCGTCGTCATGGAGCGGGTTCCTCGTGTCTCTCTCGATGCGGGGGACGCGGGCGGATCAGGCGAGCCACTCGTCGAGGTGCGCGGCGACGAAGTCATCGTCGCGCAACTGCGGATGAGCGGCCCAGATCCGGTCGATCTCGTCGAGCTGGCCGGGCGAGAGCCGTTCGTGCGGGTCCAGGCACCAGGTGCCGGCCAGCAGTCCTTGCCGGCGTAGTACCTCATGGATGCCCGGGACACACCCGGCGAAGCCGCCGGCGGCGTCGAAGATGGCTCCGTTGGCGTCGGTCAGCGGTCCGTCGATGCCGTCGAGGGCCAGCCGCGCCGCCTGGTCGCCGTCGCGCGCGAGCCGGGCCAGCTCGAGCGTCTCGACGGCGCCCCGGGTCCACACCGACCACTGGCCGAGCAGCCCGCCGGCGAAGCGGGTGCGGCTGCCGTCGGCGTGCGCGAACGACGCGACCAGGTCACCGACGATGTGGTCGTCGTTGCCGGTGTAGAGCGTGACCGCGTCGCGCCTGGACGAGGCGGCGAGGCCGCTCACGATGTCCAGCGTGGCGTACCGGTCGAACGGCGCCGCCTTGACGCCGAGGACGCTCGGGATGTCGGCCAGCCGGGTCCAGTAGCCGCGGGAGTGCCGCCGGCCGCCGACCGCGGGCTGCAGCGCGAACCCGATGACGGGCAGCACGTCGCCCACCTTCCGGGCGCGGTCGAGGAGCGCGTCCTCGCTCCGGTCGCCGACGCCGTACGGGGCGAGGAGCACCGCGTCGTAGCCGAGCGAGGCCGCGAGCTCCGCCTCGGCGACCGCCTGATCGGTCTCGCCGACCACCCCGGCCACCAGCACGAGGTCCGGCGAGCCCTCCTTCCTGGCGGTATCGGCCACCAGTTCCAGCACCGGCCGCAGCAGGGCGGCGTGCGTCGTGTGGATCGCGAACTGGGTCGAGTGCACGGCCGCGGCCAGTCCGCCCGCGCCCGCGGCGAGGTAGTACCGCACCAGCGCACGCTGCCGGCGCTCGTCGAAGGACAACTCCTCGGTGAGCGCCAGCGGCATGGCCGGGATCACCGTCCCGGCGGCGAAGGTCTCCAGCGGCGCCATCAGAATCTCCCGTCCCTGACCTGGAATTTCGTGGGTCTGTCGAGCACCGTTCCGCCGGCGAGCAGCCACTCGGCCACGTCGCGCACCAGGTCGTCCGGGCTGCGCGCCGGGTAGCCGAACAGCGCGTGGCAGCGTGCGGCGTCGGCCAGCAGCGCCGTCGGCGCCTCCTGCCCGGTGACGGTGACCTCGCGGCCCAGCGCGGCGCCGAGCTTCCCGGCCAGCCGGCGCGTGGACAGCGTCTCGGGGCCGGTGAGATTGAGGACGAACTCGGGGGTGGCGGCGTGCCGCAGCGCCCGCAGGATGACCTCGTTCGCGTAGCCCTGCCAGACGAGGTTGACGTGCCCGGTGGTGACGTCGACCGGCTCGCCCGCGAGGATCTGCCGGCCGAGGTCGACGAGGATGCCGTAGCGCGGCTCGACCGCGTAGTTGAGCCGGATCAGCGCCAGCGGCGTGCCGTGCTCGCGGGCCGCGTGCGCGAGGACCCGTTCGCGCCCGAGACACGACATCGCGTACTCGCCCACGGGCCCGACCGGGTCGGCCTCACTTGCGCCGCCCGACGCCGTGGCCACCAGCGGGTACACGTTGCCGGTGGACAGCGCGACGATCCGCGCCGACCGGTACCGCTCGGCCACCTTTCCGGGCAGGTAGGCGTTGGTCGCCCACATGGCGGCCTCGTTGCCCTGCGTGCCGAACTTCGCCCCGACGAGGAAGATCACGTTCTCGGCGTCGGGCAGCGCGGCCAGGGCGGCGTCGTCGGCCACGTCGGCGGCGATGACGTGCGCACCGGCGGCCCGCAGCTCGTCGGCCACCGCGGCGTCGCCGAAGCGCGAGACGGCGTGCACCGTCGCCGGGGAGCCGGCCTCGGCCAGGGCCCGCAGGGCGAGCAGGACGAGGCTGGGCCCGAGCTTCCCGGCCGCGCCGAGCACGACGATGTCGCCCTGGACGTCGCGCAGGTCCTCGACCAGCGCCGCGCTCGGCGTGGCAAGAGCTCGATGGAGCTCGGGCAGCGTCTTCATGCGACACCTCGTCGATCGTGGGTCCGGGTGGGTTCAGCGCGTGTGCCGTCAGCATAGGTGCAAGCGGTTGCAATGCCAACCCTCGGACCACGGAACCGCGGCCTCGGCAGCCGTGGCCAGGCGCCGCCGCCCCGGCCGGGCGCCGGCGGCGTCGCGGCTAGGCGCCGGTGCCGCCGCGCCGGACGTGGGCGAGCACCGTCGCCACCAACTGGGCGACCGCCGCGGGCTCGGCGCCGCGGTCCGACACCAGGAGATGCCCGCCGCCGACCAGCGAGAGCGTCAGCGAGTCGATGTCGGCGTCGGGCGCGATGCGGCCGAGGTCGCGCTCGTCGGCCAGGTAGGCCGACACCGCGGACGCCACCTCGGCGAGGATCGCGATGCCGCCGCCGGGCCGGGCCTGACGCAGCCGGACCCGCAGCTCGTCGCGGAAGGTGACGAGCGGGATGATCGCCACCGGGACCGGCCCGAACAGGGTGGTCAGCGCGGCGGCGAGGTTGCCCTCGACGGTGCCGGAGCCGGCGGACTCGCGCAGCGCGCCGGCCTGCGCGTCGAGTTGCGCCGCGCGGTCGAGCACGAGCTCGGCGAGGAACTGGTCGAAGTCGGCGAAGTGGCGGTGCAGCACGCCCTTCGCGCAGCCCGCCTCACTGGTGACGGCGCGACTCGTCAGCCCGCTCGGCCCGTCGCGCAACAGCACCCGCTCGGCGGCGTCGAACAGCTGCTGCCGCGCGTCGCGCAGTTGCACTCCAGTCGGCACCCGCCCATCCTCTCCCGCCTCGCGCCCGTTGCCGAGTGGGCAACCGCCCACTAAAGTGACCGCATGCCCACTCTACCCGCCGGCCCGCACCGGGCCCGGCGCATGGCCGAGTCCTTCGGCACCGACCCGCAGCGCTACGACCAGGCCCGGCCGCGCTATCCCGACGCCCTGGTGGCGCGGATCACCGGCGGGCGCAGCGGCCTCGACGTGCTCGACGTCGGCTGCGGCACCGGCATCGCCGCGCGCCAGTTCCAGGCCGCCGGCTGCACCGTCACCGGCGTCGAACCGGACGCGCGCATGGCCGCCTTCGCGCGGGCCCGCGCCCTGCCCGTCGAGGTGGCGACGTTCGAGGCCTGGGACCCGCGGGACCGGACCTTCGACGTCGTCGTCGCCGCCCAGTCGTGGCACTGGGTCGATCCGGCCGCCGGCGCGGCCAAGGCGGCGCGGGTGCTGCGGCCCGGCGGGCGCCTGGCCGTCTTCGGCCACGTCTTCGAGCCGCCCGGCCCGGTGGCCGAGGCGTTCGCGGCCGCCTACCGCCGGGTCGCACCGGACTCGCCGTTCGGCGACCAGCCCGCTCGCCGTCCACTGGAGACGTACCAGGCGGGCTACGCCGCGGTCGCCGGCCGGCTGCGCGAGTCCGGGCGGTTCGACGAGCCCGAGCAGTGGCGGTTCGACTGGCGGCACACCTACCCGCGCGACCGCTGGCTGGACCTCATGCTCACCACCGGTGGCCTCACCGCGCTGCGCCCCGACCAGTCGGCCGAGGTCCTCGACGCGGTCGGGCGCGCCATCGACGCCCTCGGCGGGGCGTTCACCAGGGAGTTCACCACGCTCGCGACGACCGCCGTGCTGGCCGACTCCTACCGCGGCAGCGACACCGCCACGTAGCGCTGGATGTCGGTGTCCGGCAGGGGGACTGAGGCGGAGCGTCACCGCTCGTCGCGGTTGATCTCCCCGGGCGCCTCGAGCGCGTGCGCGACGGCCGCCGCGCTCGCCTTGATCGTCTCGATGAGGTGCGGCACCTCGACCTCACCGCTGTCGATCCGGGCGCTCGGGACCGGGCAGCTGATCGCCGCGACGACGCCGTCGCCCGTGCGCACCGGGGCGGCGACGCAGGAGACGCCCGAGGTGTGCTCGCCGTCGTCGGTGGCATAGCCGAGCTCGCGGACCTGGTCGATCACCGTGATCACCTCGTCACCCGACGTGATCGTCTTGGGGGTGTACCGGGTGAGCTCCCGTCCCGCGTAGTGCGCGCTGACGACCTCCGCCGGCAGGCCGCTGAGCAGCGCCTTGCCGATGCCGGTCACGTACGCCGGCAACCGGCTGCCGACGTGCGACACGAGCCGCAGCATCCGGGTGCCCTCGACCTTGTCGATGTAGATGACGTCGAAGTCGTCCAGCACGCCCAGCTGCACCGTCTCGTCGAGCTGCCGGCTCGCCTCGCGCAGCGCCCGGCGCGCGTGCACCGTGAGGTCGCGGTGGCGGCTGAAGGCCTGCCCCACCTCCCAGGGCCGGACGCCGATCAGGTACGTGCGCTCGCGCGGGTCGAAGGTGAGCCAGTGCATCGCCACGATCGTCTGCAGCAAGCCGTGCAGGCTGCTCTTCGGATAGGGCAGCTTCTCGACGAGGTCGACGAAGGTCAGCCCGTCGGGAAACCGGGCGACGAGCTCCAGCACTTCGAGCGTCCGCTGGGCGGACTTGACGTTCTGTGTCGGTTCGGCCATGCGGCCCATCACTCTCCGGTGCCGGTAGCGCTGGCAATTCTGGCATCGATCCCCGCGCGGGTGTCCCGCCGCTGCTCAGCGTGGCCGACCGCGCCAGGGAGTCGATCACGATGTGGCCGTGCTCCCCCTGGATCGTCGCCCGGCGTGGCCACGAGGGTGACGTCGAGCACGTCGGCGTCGACGACGAGGGCCGGCGTCGGCACGTCACGCAACTGGTCGCCGGTCACGAGCGGGCTCCGCTGCGGGCCGCGGCGCGGGAGGTGAGGACGCGTCCGGACATCGCGCCGGTCAGCCGCCCGTCCCGCACCGCCGGCACGCCGTTGACGAAGACGTGGTCGACGCCGATCGGGGCCTGACGCGGCTGGGCGTACGTGGCGGTGTCGCTGATCGTCGCCGGGTCGAAGACGACGACGTCGGCGCACGCTCCGGCCGCGACGACGCCGCGGTCCGGGAGGCGCAGGATCGACGCGCTCGCGCCGGTCATGTGCCGGATCGCCTCCGCGAGCGGCAGCACCCCGCCGCGGACGTACTCGCCGAGGACACGCGGGAAGGTGCCCCAGCCACGGGGGTGCGAGCCGGCGCCGACCAGGATGCCGTCGGTGCCGACGGTGTGGCGCGGATCGGCCATCAGGCGGCGCACGTGCTCCTCGATGCCGAAGTGCAGGGTGCACGTGGCCGAGAAGCGGGTGGCGACGACGATGTCGAGGTACTGCGCGCTCGGCGCGACGCCCGCCTCGGCGGCGATCTCGGCGACGGACCGGCCGATGATCTCCGGCGCCAGCCCGTCCGCGCTCGCGATGCGCACGGTGGTCCAGTCGACCGGGAGGCCCTGGCTGCCGTCGGTGCCCTCCTCGTCGAGGGCGACGGCGAGGTCGGCGCGCACCCGCGGATCCTGCAGGGCGGCGAGTTGCTGCGCCATCGACCCGGTCAGGACGCGGCCGGGCAGCAGCGCGTGCAGCGACGTCATGCCCGCCAGGTAGGGATAGCTGTCGAAGGTCAGCTCGACGCCGGCGTCCGCGGCGTCGTCGAACAGCGCGACGAGCTCGTCGATGCGGCCCCGGTTCTCCGGGAAGCTCAGGTGCGCGTGCGCCAGGTGCAGCCGCACGCCGGAGGCCGCGGCGATCTCGACGCACTCCGCGTAGCCGGCCAGGGCGTGCGAGCCGTAGTTGCGGTGATGCGGGCAGAAGTACCCGCCGGCCGCGGCGACCACCTCGCACAGCGCGATGAGCTCCGCGGTGTCGGCGAACGATCCCGGCGAGTACGTCAGCCCGGCGGACAGCCCGATGGCGCCGTCGTCGAGCGCCGCGGCGAGCAGCGACCGCATCAGCTCGAGCTCGTCGGGTTCCGGCGGTCCCGGCCGGTTCCCCATCGCGAGCAGCCGCAGGTTGGCGTGCGGGACGAGGAAGGCGGCGTTCACCGGGATCCCCTGCCGCAGCCAGGCCAGGTACTCGGCCACGCTGCTCCAGTTCCAGGCGATCTCCGGGCTCCCGTTCCAGCCGGACAGCTGCATGCGCAGGTGCTCGCGGGTCGTGTCGTCGATCGGCGCGACGCTCAGGCCGTCCTGGCCGAGCACCTCGGTGGTGATGCCCTGCAGCAGCCGCGACCCGTGGTCCGATGCGCGGATCTGGATGTCGGAGTGCGCGTGCATGTCGATGAAGCCCGGGGCCACCGCGCGGCCGCTGACGTCGAGGCGCTCGGTGCCGTCGCGGACCGGGAGTCCGGCGCCGACCGCGGCGATGCGGCCGGCCTCGATGAGCACGTCGGCGCGGAAGGGCTCGCCACCGCTCCCGTCGACGACCGTCCCTCCCACGAGAAGGTGGCTTCCCATCCGGCGACGCCTCTCCCCTGCGGGACCACCCGCAGTTTCACATTCGTGATGCTGGTTCTTGGACATGAACGCGTCCTTTAGACTACCAACGCCGGACGAGAGGACAAGGGTGACGACGTGATCGACGAGGACGACCGGCTGCGGCGGTTGTTCGCCGCCTGCTCGAACGCGGGCCGCTGGGGCGACGACGACGAGCTCGGCACGCTGAATTTCATCACCCCGGCCGTCCGCCGCGCCGCCCTGCACGAGGTGCGGCTCGGCGAGTCCGTGTCGATCGGCCTCGACCTCGACGTGCACCCGTCATCGAAGAACACCGACCCGCTCGTGCACGTCGTCGACCCGTATGAGCGCGATCCGCTCGCGGCCAGGGACCGCATCGAGATCGCGGCGCACGGCTTCTCCGTGACGCACCTCGACGCGGTCGCGCACGTGTTCTGGGAGGGCACGGCGTACAACGGCCGCGGCGCCCGCGAGATCCTCGGCGAGCGCGGCCTGCGGTTCGGGTCCGTCCACGCCGCCCGGGACGGCATCGTGACCCGGGGCGTCCTGCTGAACGTCGCCGCGGCCCGCGGGGTGCCCTGGCTGGAGCCGGGCGAGCGCGTCGGCGTGGCCGACCTCGAGGCGGCCGAGGCCCTCGCCGGTGCGCGGGTGGGCTCCGGCGACGCGGTGTTCGCGCACGTCGGCCTGGGGCGCCGCGAACGCGAGCAGGGGCCGGAGGACCCGTCGCTGCGGGCGGGCCTGGACGCGCAGTGCCTCGCGTGGCTGCACGAGCGCGAGGTCGCCGTGTGGAGCGGCGACTGCGTCGAGCGGCTGCCGTACCCGAGCACGGCCATGCCGCTCCCCCTGCACCAGATCGGGCTGGCGGCCATGGGCCTGTGCCTGCTGGACTGCCCGGACATGGACGCCCTCACCGCGGCCTGCGCGGCTCACCGGAGGGCGACGTTCGCGCTGGTCATCGCCCCCTTGCGGGTCCCCGGCGGCACCGGCACGCCGGTGAACCCGCTGGCCCTGTTCTAACCGGCCGGGGCGAGCTCGACGCGCAGCTCCACGAGGAGTGAGGATCGGTCCCGTTCACCGATCCGGCTCGAGCCGGCTCCGCTCGCTCGCCATGCCGCTGCCGCTCTCGACGGCGGCGGCCTCGGCCTTGGCGTCCTCGACCGCCGCCTCGGCCAGCTGGGCCACCTGGTCGGCGGCGGCAGCGGCGTCGGCGGGCAACGGAGCGCCGGCGGCCAGTTCGCGGTGACCGTCGTGGTCGAGCTCGGCCGGCCGCTCGTCGTCGGCGGCCGGTGGCGTGCCGGTGCTGGAGTAGTCGCCGAAGGCGCTGGTGACCGACCGGATCGCCTCGGTGAGCTCGCCGGGGATGACCCAGAACGTGTTGTTGTCGCCGTCGGCCAGGTGCGGCAGCGTCTCGAGGTACTTGTACGCGAGCACCTTCGGGTCGGCGTTGTTCTGGTGCACCGCCTGGAAGACCCGCTCGATGGCGCGCGCCTCGCCGTCGGCGCGCAGGATCATCGCCTGTTGGTTGCCCTGCGCCTCCAGGATCTCCTGCTGCCGGGTGCCCTCGGCGGTGAGGATCTTCGACTGCCGCTCCCCCTCGGCGTGCAGGATCACGGCGCGCTTGTCGCGTTCGGCCCGCATCTGCTTCTCCATGGCCTCCTTGATGGTGGCCGGCGGATCGATCGCCTTGATCTCGACCCGGTTCACCCGGATGCCCCACTTCCCCGTCGCGTCGTCGAGCACGGTGCGCAACTGGGCGTTGATGACCTCGCGGGAGGTGAGCGTCTTCTCGAGATCCATGCTGCCGATGACGTTGCGCAGCGTCGTGACCGTCAGCTGGTCGATGGCCTGCAGGTAGTTGGCCACCTCGTACGCGGCCGCGCGCGGGTCGGTGATCTGGTAGTAGAGGACGGTGTCGATGTTGACCACCAGGTTGTCCTCGGTGATGACCGGCTGCGGCTGCGAGGTGAAGACGTGCTCACGGACGTCGAGCTTGGTGTTGATGCGGTCGACCATCGGGATGATGAAGTTCAGGCCGGGCTGCAGCGTGGTGCGGTAGCGGCCGAACCTCTCGACGTTGTAGCGGCGGGCCTGCGGCACCACGCGGACCGTCGAGGCGACCCCGAAGATCACCACGGCGGCGAGGACGATGATGAGCACCAGGAGTTCCATGTCTCCTCCTTCGTCGTTGTCAGGGGAGCAGTTCCCGGGGGTAGACGATGGCCGTGGCGCCCTCGATCTCCATGACGTCGACCAGCGCGCCCACCGGGATCACGTGGTCGTCGTCCAGCGTCCGCGCGGACCAGGTCTCGCCGGACAGCTTGATCAGCCCGTGCTCGGCGGTGACCTCTTCGATCACGACGGCCTTCTTGCCCACCAGCGCGTCGGAGCCCTCGCTCGTCAGCGGCGGATGACTCATGTGCTGGCGCGCGACCGGCCGCACGACCAGCAGCCCGGCGGCGCCGGCCAGGGCGAACGCGGCGATCTGCAGCACCCAGGCGCCACCGAGGCCGGCCACGACCGCCGCGATCAGCGCCGCACCGGCGAGCAGGCCGAGCGCGAACGTGAGCGTGAAGAACTCGGCCGCGCCCAGCGCCGCGGCCACCAGCAGCCACACGATCCACGCCATCGAACCGACCTCCCGCACATACAGGACGGTCCTCCTTAATCTAGCTCGCCGCACGCCCGTTCCGGAGGGCCGGCGAGCAAGGATGGGTGGTAGAACCCATTCACACGCCCCGACCACGTCCGTTGACTTGTCGCATGGAGTCGTGGGCGAGCCGGAGTAGCTGGGCCGACGGTGCCGGCTGAGCTCGAGCTGGCCGTCTCCGTAGGCATGCTCTGTGCGGCGGTGGGCTTCACGGTGGGGCTGACGGTCGGCCGCGGCCGGCAGCCGCGGTGGGCGGAGAAGGGCAGCATCGTCCACAAGGTCTCCATCGGGTTCGCCACCCTCGACCGCCTCGACGCCGTCCTGCTCCGCTTCGAGGTCGAGCCGGAGTCCCGGCTGGCCGGTGTGGAGGTCGACGAGCTGCGACTGCCCGCCGGGTCGGCCGTCTCCCTGATCACCCGCCGGCCACGGGTCCTGGTGCCCGACGGGCGCACGGTGCTTCGCGCCGGTGACCAGGTCCTCGTCGTCGCCGCCCGCGACCAGGTCGGCGCCGTGGAGGACCGGCTGCGCTCGGTGAGCCGGCTGGGCCGGCTGGCCGGCTGGTACGAAGGGCTGGCGCCCGCCGGCCACACGCTGGCGCTGGCCGTGCGCAGGAGACCTGGGTGATCCTCACCTCCGCGGCCATCTCCATCTTCCTCGTCAGCTACGCGCTCATCGCCACCGAACGCGTCCACCGGGTCGCCGCGGCCCTCGGCGGCGTCGGGGCGATGATCCTGATCGGCGTGGTCGACGCCGAGACGGCCTTCTTCGACCACGAGACCGGCATCGACTGGAACGTCATCTTCCTGCTGTTCGGGATGATGGTGATCGTCGGCGTGCTCAAGCAGACCGGTCTGTTCGAGTTCCTGGCGCTGTGGGCGGCTCGCACCTCGCGCGGGCGGCCCTACCGGCTGCTCGTCCTGCTGGTGCTGGTCGCCGCGACCGTCGCACCCATCCTCGACAACGTCACCTGCGTGCTGCTCGTCGCCCCGGTGACGTTGTCGGTGTGCCGCAGCCTCGGGCTGCCGCCGGCGCCGTACCTCATCTCGCTGATCCTGGCATCCAACATCGGCGGCACCTCGACGCTGATCGGAGACCCGCCGAACATCATCATCGGCAGCCGGGCCGGGCTGAGCTTCGTCGACTTCCTCGTCCACTCCCTGCCGCTCACCGTCGTCCTGCTGGTCGTGTTCGTGCTGCTCGCGCGGGTACTGTTCCGGCGCCAGCTGGCCACCCGGATCGACGTCGACGGCCTGCTCGGCGACATCCGGCCCCGCGACGCCATCACCAACATGCGGCTGCTGGTGCGCTGCCTGGTGGTGCTGGGGCTGGTCATGGTCGCCTTCAGCCTGCACACCGTGCTGCACCTCGACCCCTCGATGGTCGCGATGCTGGGCGCCGGGGTGACCGTGCTGGTCTCGCGCACCACGCCGGAGGAGTTCCTCGAGGAGGTCGAGTGGGCGACCCTGGCGTTCTTCATGGCGCTGTTCGTCCTCGTCGGGTCGCTGGTGCAGGTCGGCGTCATCGGCGAAATCGGCCGGTTCGCCGCGGAGGCGATGGGCGACCGCGAGTTCCTCGGCGCGACGGCGCTGCTGTTCGGGTCGGGCGTCATCGGGGCCTTCGTCGACAACATCCCCTACACCACCGCCATGGTGCCCATCGTCGAGGACATGGTCGCCGCGACACCGTCGTCCGGCCCCGAGAGCCCGCTCTGGTGGGCGTTCGTCTTCGGCGCCGACCTCGGCGGCAACGCCACCGCCGTCGCCGCGGGCGCGAACGTCGTCGTCCTCGGCATCGCCGCGAAGGCCGGAGAGCCGATCAGCTTCTGGGGGTTCACCAAGTACGGCATCGTGGTCACCGCGGTGACGCTCCTGCTCGCCTGGCTCTACGTCTTCCTCCGCTACTTCGCTTTCGCCTGAGGCGACGTGGAATCTGCCAGGCTGGTGCCATGAGACGGGAGCTGTCGCTGCCGTTGTTCTGGCGCGTGTGCCTGATCAACGGCGCCGTCTTCGTGCTCGGAACGCTCGCCCTGGTGCTCACGCCGGCGACGGTGTCGGCGCGGACGCTGTGGTCCGAGGTCCTCGTCCTGTCCCTCGGCCTGGCCGTCATCGTCGCTCTCAACGCGGTCCTGCTGCGCTCGGTGCTGCGGCCGCTGGACCGCCTCACCGCGGTCATGGGCACCATCGACCTGCGCCGTCCCGGCCGGCGGCTGGACGAGGACGGCGCCGGGCCGGCCAGGCCGCTGGTGGCGGGGTTCAACGCGATGCTCGAGCGGCTGGAGGCCGAGCGCACCGCCAGCACCACCCGGGCCCTGCACGCGCAGGAGGCCGAACGGCAGCGCATCGCCCAGGAGCTGCACGACGAGGTCGGGCAGAGCCTCACCGCCGTGCTGCTCGGCCTCAAGCACGCCGCCGACGGCGCCTCGCCCGACGTCGCCGCCGAGCTGGAGCAGGTCCGCGACACCACCCGGACCAGCCTGGAAGAGGTCCGCCGGATCTCCCAGCGCCTGCGCCCCGGCGTCCTGGCCGACCTCGGCCTGCTGAACTCGCTGTCCAGCCTGGCCAGCGACCTCACCGCCCGCACCGGCATCCCCGTCACCCGCGGGTTCCTGCCCGGCCTGCCCGCGCTGAGCCGCGAGGCCGAGCTGGTCACCTACCGGGTGGCGCAGGAGGCCCTGACCAACGTGGCCCGGCACGCCCACGCGCACGCCGTGGAGCTCGGGCTGACCCGCCGGGGTGACACCCTCACCCTCAGGGTCGCCGACGACGGCGTCGGCGGCGCCGACGCGACGGCCGGTGCCGGCATCCAGGGGATGCAGGAGCGCGCCCGCATGGTCGGCGGCCGGCTCGAGTTGCGCTCGCGCCGCGGCGCCGGCACCGAGGTGATCCTCGAGCTCCCCGTCGCGGAGCCGCCGTCATGACCGTCCGGATCCTGCTCGCCGACGACCACGCCCTGGTGCGCGGCGGCATCCGGCGCATCCTCGAGGCCGAACCCGACCTCACCGTCGTCGCCGAGGCCGCCACCGGCGCCGAGGCGGTCGAGCTCGCCCGCGCCACCGTGCCCGACCTCGCCATCCTCGACGTCTCCATGCCCCGGCTCACCGGCCTGCAGGCCGCCCGCGAGATCGCCCGCCGCGCCCCGTCCGTGCGCACCCTCATGCTGTCGATGCACGACAACGAGCAGTACTTCTTCGCCGCCCTGCAGGCCGGCGCCTGCGGCTACGTCCTGAAGTCCGCGGCCGACGAAGACCTCGTGGCCGCCTGCCGGGCCGCCATCCGCAACGAGCCGTTCCTCTACGCCGGCGTCGCGGGCACCCTCGTCCGCGACTTCCTCGACCGCATGCGCCGCGGCGAGCGGGTGCCCCAGGGCGTGCTCACCGAGCGCGAGGAGGAGGTCGTGAAGCTCATCGCCGAGGGCTACACCTCCAAGCAGATCGCCGCCCAGCTCGTCATCAGCCACAAGACCGTCGAGCGCCACCGCGCCAATGTCCTCGCCAAGCTCGGCATGCGCGACCGCACCGAGCTCACCCGCTACGCCGTCCGCGCCGGCCTCATCGAGCCCTGACGCCGCACGGGCCCTACCCGAGCCCGTGGTCCGCTGCCCGATCCAGGAGCCAGGCCTCGGTGTCAGGCCAGGCCACTTCCAGGCGGCCGTTCAGTTCTTCGTGGTCGTATCCCTCGTACTGCCGCCAGGGCACACCCCGGGCACTCAGGCCGGCGGCGAGCTCGCTGCCGGGCAGGACCATCCCGACCGCGTCGTGATCGCGGTCGCCCCAGAAGCAGTAGAGCGGGCAGGGCGCGTCGTCCACCAGCGCATCCGGGGGCAGCAGGCTCAGCCGGCGGTAGAAGGCGGCGCCGGCGCGGGGGTCGAATCGCGACTCCATCGCCGCCCATGTGCCGGGGTCGTTCTCCAGCCGCGCCAACTGCCCGTCGACGTCGCGGGAGGTGATGCCGTAGTCGCCGAGCAGCGGGAACCCTCCGGAGGCGACGGCCGCCACGCTCGCGTGCTCGGCGAGCCGCAGCGCCAGCCACGGACCGCACGCACCGGTGAACGAGTAGCCGAAGCAGAGGAAGCGCGGATGACCGAGGTGCCGGGCCACCGCCAGCAGGTCCGTCGCCCACAGGTCCGGCTGAGCCGGCCCGGCCGCGCGTGAGCTGCGGCCGTAGTCGCGCGGTGACGCCACGATCAGGGTGAACCGGCGGGCCATCAACCGCTCGAACCCGGGGTCCCAGGTGTAGTTGCACTCCGGCGCGAGGAGGGGCGGCCCGCTGCCGGACACCCGGAACGCGATCCGGGCGCCGTCCACGCTCAGGAACTCCATGCGCGAAGGTTAGAGGCATGAACCCGCCGCCGATGGCCATGTGTCCGGCCTCTCGGCGAGGATCGGCGGCATGACAGAGCTGTTCTCGGGCGAGGTGTCGGTGCACTACGGATTCGCGCACCTGCTGACCAACGGGCCCGAGGAGCCGGCCATGCCCGACGTCGCGCGGCGGGGGCAGCGCAACGGCCTGGCCGGGGCCGCGGTGGCGCACCAGGTGCACCTCATCACCGGACTGCACACCGGGTCGGTCGCCTTCACCGTCGCGTGGTCGGCCGCCGAGCCGCCGCCGGACGACCAGTGGGACGAGGTCGTCGAGGTGTCCCTCGACGTCGCGAAGACGAGCGGGGCGCTCACGAGCTTCGACGACCTGCACCCGCTGACGCTGCCGGCCGCCGGGTCGCACCGGGTCCGCTACAGCGCCGCGGGGTTCGCGGCCGGCCGTCAGGTCGACACCGCGCGGCCCGGCCCGGACCGCTACCTCCTGCAGCTCTGGCCGGCTCCACCGGCACCCGACCGGATCGTCCGCCAGACCAGCGCGCACGCCGCCTACTGGCACGACGTCGCCTGGAAGGAGTGACGCGGCCGTCAGTTCCCGACGGCCGGCAGGCAGCCGCCGTCGACGATGCCGCCGCCGATGTCGAGGGTGACCTCGGTGTCGCGGATCTCGCCGTAGACGCAGCCGGTCCCGACGTCCACACCGATGGACAGCCCGCCCATCGACACCTCGGACGACCCGTGGCCCTGGACGCTGTCGTAGCCGAGCGGCTCGAGGACGGCGCGGGCGTCGTCGACCGTCAGCGGACCGGCCGCGACGGCCTCGGTGAGGGCCGCCACGATGCGGGCGTGGTGCTCGACCGCCTCGCCCCGCCCGCCCGGCGGCAGCACGCTGCGCTCCCGGTAGGCGTCGTTGGCGCGCATGCCGGCGTCGGGGTCGTAGCCCACGCAGTCGTCCGGCATCGGCTGGTCGTGCACCGACGGGCAGGCGCCGGTGGCGGACGAACCGGCGCGCCCGTCGGCGGCCGTCGTGCCGCAGCCGGCGAGGCAGGCGACGGCCAGGAGGGAGAGCGCGGCGACGGCCTTCACCGGCCCAGCGAACCGCACCGCGACCACGATGTCGACCCCACCCGGGGTCATTGCTTGAGGCGGATGACGTACTCGTAGCGGTCGCCCGGGGAGGCCGAGCGGACGAACTCGATGGGCGCTCCCCGGTGGTTGCTGGTCCACCGGTAGATGCTGAGCAGCGGCGTGTCCTTCGGCACCCCGAGCGCGACGGAGTCCTCGGCGCTGGCCGCCTCGGCCCGGATCACCTCGGTCGCCTCGGCCGGCCGCTCGTCGGACAGGTCGGCGAGCAGCGCGTAGAGCGACTGCCGGGCCAGCAGCTCGTCCTCGGCGATGCCGGCGGCGAGGGCGTCGGGCAGCCACGACTGCATGCGGCAGAACGCCCGGCCGTCGGCGGTGCGGACGCGCTCGACGCACCAGATGCGGGAGCCGCGCAGGAAGGTGGTCGCGTCGGCCGGAGGGTCGTCGTCGATCGCGACCGAGACGTCCCGGATGCCGGGCTGCTTGCCCAGTTCGCGCAGCGTGTCGGTGAAGCTCTTGAGGTCGCCGAGCACGTGCGAGACGCCCTGAGCGGCGACGAAGGTGCCCTTGCCCTGCTGGCGCCGGATGACGTTGGCCGACTCCAGGACGTCCAGCGCCTGCCGGATGGTCGTCCGGGACACCTCGAACGTCTGCGCGAGCGTGTGCTCACTCGGCAGTTTGGTCGCCGGCTGCCAGCGGCCGGCCTCGATGTCGGCCCGGAGCGAGTCTGCCACCCGTTGATACGCCGGCCTCATGCCACCTCCACTTGTCACAACAAGTCTTGCACATGTACCTACAAGTTGCTACGGTCCCGGCCATCGGCTCCCTCCAGGTCCGATACGCCGGCAACCGGTTCGCAGAAAGAGGATCCCGTATGGCCCAGCAGTCTGTCCCCACCCCCGGCCTCGATCGAGAGTGGGAGTTCACCCAGCTGCAGGACAGGGTGCACGGCTCGCTCGCCACCGCCGTCATCGGCGACGCTCTCGGCGCGCCGACGGAGCAGCGCAGCATCCGGGAGATCCGCGACCTCTGGGGCGGACGGGTCGAGGTGTTCCACGAGCCGCCGGCCGACTCCCCCTACGCCAAGGGCCGCAAGCCCGCGCAGATCACCGACGACTCCAGCCAGATGCTGCTGCTGGCGGAGGAGTTCATCAAGGGCAACGGTGCGGTGACCGCCGCCGCCGTCGCGCAGATGATCCTCGGCTGGTCGGAGAACCCGGACTACTTCCCGCACTTCGCCGGGCCGAGCACACGGCGTTCGGTCGAGGCGCTGCGCGGCGGCGCCGACCCGGAGACCATCGGCGCGGCGGGCCGCGAGACGACCATGGGCACCAGCAACGGCGGCGCCATGCGGGTCGCGCCGGCCGGCCTGGTCAACCCGGGCAACCTCCGCGCCGCCGTCGAGGCCGCCGCGATCACCTGCCGGCCCAGCCACTTCACGAACGTCGGCGTCGCCGGCGCGGGTGCGATCGCCGCCGCCGTCTCCATCGCCCTCGCCGACGACGCGACCCTCGTCGACGTCGTCCGGGCGGCCCGGGCCGGCGCCCGGCTGGGCGCTGAGATCGGCGGCCGCGACGGACGCGACGCCGCCGGCGCCAGCGTCGAGGCGCGCATCGAGCTGGCCGTCAAGATCGCCATCGCCAGCGACGACATCGACCAGGCGGTGGCCCGCATCGCCGACTACGTCGGCACCGGACTGCACGCCGCCGAGGCGGTGCCCGCGGCCATCGGGTTCGTGGTCGCGGCGGCCGGCGACCCGTGGCTGACGGTGGTGGCCGCGGCCAACGCGGGCGACGACACCGACACCGTCGCCTGCATGGCCGGATCGATCGCCGGCGCCCTGTCCGGGTTCGGGCAGGTCCCGCGCGACGCCTACCAGGCGGTGCTCGACGCCAACCAGCTCGACATCGCGGGGGTCGCGCGCCGGCTGACCGGCGTGGCCGCCCTCCCCAAGCCGTCCCAGTCCTGATGCATCTCCGTGTTCGTCCTGCCAGGAGGTAGACCCATGAAGGTCAGAAGGTTCGCCGCGACCGCGGCCGCCACGCTGACGGCGGCGCTGGTGCTCGGCGCCTGCGGCCCCGCGTCGCCGTCGAACGAGACGGACGGCTCGGCCGGTGCGGAGCTCAACGCCGGTCAGGACTACGATCCGCGGGCCTTCGAGGGCAGCGAGATCAACCTGATGCTGATCGAGCACCCGTTCGTCGCGTCGGTGCAGCCGCTGCTCGAGCAGTTCGAGGAGGAGACCGGCATCACCGTCGACGTCGAGGTCCTCAACGAGCAGCAGGGCTTCGACAAGCTGCAGGCCGATCTCTCGTCCGGCGTCGGAAACTACGACGTCTTCATGACCGACCCGCTGCACAACTGGCAGTACGCGGCCGCGGGCTGGCTGGAGCCGCTGGACAGCTACGTGGACAACCCGGCCGTGACCATGCCGGAGTACGCCGTCGACGACTTCGTCCCCGGCGTGCTCGACGCGGGCCGGTGGAACCGCGAGCTGCTGACCGGCCTGGGCGAGGGCGACCTGTGGGCGCTGCCGATCAACTTCGAGTCGTACAACCTCACCTACCGGCCGAGCGTGTTCGAGGCCGCGGGCGTGCAGGTGCCGCAGACCTATGACGACGTCCTCGCCGCGACCGAGCAGTTGGCCGCCGCGGAGACCACGAGCGGCGTCTTCCCCATCGTCACGCGGTTCGACAAGTACTGGGACCTGCCCTACCTGACCTTCGCCAGCATGGCCCAGGCCTACGGGGTGCGGCTGCTGGACGACGACGGCGAGGTGGCGATCGCCACCGACACCGCGGCCGAGGTCACCGACCTGTTCATCGACATCGTCAAGAAGGGCTCGCCGCAGGACGCGTCGGCGTTCACCTGGTACGAGGTGCTGCAGGGCATGGCCAGCGGCCGGTTCGCCATGGCCCTCAACGAGGCCGACCTGTTCGCGCCCACCTACGAGGACGCGGCCGAGTCGAACATCGCCGACGACGTCGGCTACGCCCTGGTGCCCGAGGGCCCGGAGGGCCGGTTCGCCAGCGCCTGGATCTGGCAGCTGAGCATGGCGTCGGCGTCGGAGGAGAAGGGCGCCGCCTGGACCTTCCTGCAGTGGCTGACCAGCCCGGACGTGCTCGTCCAGACCAACCTGGCCGGCAACATGAACCCGGTGCGGGCGTCGGCGTGGGAGAACGAGGAGCTGGCCGGCCTGGTCGACTCGTGGGGCAGCACCGCGGGCGAGTACCGCCAGGTGCTGGAGGAGACCGCCGAGATCGCCGAGATCCGGTTCCCGCCGCACCCCGAGCTGACCCGGGCGCTGGACATCTGGGCGGAGGCGATCCAGAAGTCGTTCTTCGACGGCAACACGAAGCAGAACCTGGAGTCCGCCCGCGACGAGATCGCCGGATTCCTCGCCCAGTGACACCTGGGGCCACGAACCCAAGGGAGCGAACGTGAGCACCAACACCCCGGTGACCGTGCGCCGCCGGAGCGGGTCCGGCGCGCCGGCCGGCTCCGGCCGCCCGGGCCGCGCCGGCCCACGGCGCAGGCGGACCGCACGGGTCCACCTGCTGATGCTGGCCCCGGCGTTCCTGCTGGTCATCGGCATCCTCGTGCCATTCGTGCAGGGCGTCGTCAAGAGCTTCACCAACGAGAAGGCGTACATCGCCAACCCGTCGTTCATCGGGCTGGACAACTACATCGCGCTGTTCTCCAACGAACGGTTCCGCACCGGGCTGCTGCTGACGCTGCTCTACGTCGTGGTGGTGCTCGCGGTGCAGCTGCCGCTGGGGCTCGGGATCGCAGTGCTGCTCGAGCGGTCGACCGTGGTCCGCCGCATCGGCCGCAACATCCTGGTGCTGCCGCTGCTCATCCCGCCGATCGTCGCCGGGCTGATGTGGAAGACCATGATGCAGCCCAGCGCCGGCGTGCTGAACTACCTGCTCGCCTTCGCCGGCGTGGGCGACATCCCGTGGCTGACCGACCCGTCCACCGCGCTGCTGTCCGTCGTCCTGATCGACACCTGGGCGTTCACCCCGTTCAGCGCGCTGATCATGCTGGCCGGGCTGCAGTCGATGCCCGACTACCTGCGGGAGGCGGCGCACGTCGACGGGGCCTCCCGGTGGCAGGCGTTCCGGTACGTCAGCCTGCCGTGGCTGGCGCCGTACATCGTGCTCGTCGCGCTGTTCCGGGTGGCCGACTCGCTCAAGCAGTTCGACTTCATCTGGCCGGTGACCCGGGGCGGGCCGCTGAACTCCACCCGGCTGCTGCACGTGCAGGGCTACGAGGAGGCGTTCCGCTTCTCCAGCCCGGCCATGGCGATGGCCATCATCTTCGTCCTGTGGATCATCGTCTACGGCGTGAGCTTCTTCCTGCTCCGGCTGTGGCGCCGAACTGTCAACGCGGTGGAGTGACATGACCATGCGAGCTGCCGGCTCCAAGGCCGGTTTCACCATCGCCTTCGCGGCCCTGACCGTCTTCCTGCTGTTCCCGCTGGTGTGGGTGCTGCTGATGTCGTTCAAGGGCTACGGCGACGTCATCGACTACCCGCCGAAGTTCCTCTTCGGCCCGACCCTGGAGAACTACCGCGAGGTGCTGTTCGGCGGCGGCGGGGGCATCGAGTCCACGTCGGGCGAGTTCAGCGGGTACCTGCTCAACTCGATCATCGTGTCCGGCGGTGCGGTGCTGTTGTCGCTGCTGGTCGGCGTGCCGGCGGCGTACGCGCTGAGCCGGAACCGGATCGCCGGCGGCGACAACCTGGCGTTCACGTTCCTGTCGCTGCGCTTCGCCCCCGAGCTGGCGGTGATCATCCCCCTGTACGCGATCTTCCAGCAGATCCGCCTGTACGACAGCTACCTCGGGCTGATCCTGGCGCACCAGCTGATCACCATCCCGCTGGTGATCTGGATCGTGCGGACGTTCCTCGCCGACGTCCCGGTCGAGGTCGAGGAGGCCGCCGAGATCGACGGCTGCGGGCAGTGGCGGGTGCTGCTGTCCGTCGTGGCGCCGATCATCCGGCCGGGCATCGCCAGCGCCGGCATCCTGGCGTTCGTGTTCAGCTGGAACAACCTGCTGATGGGCCTGGTGCTGTCCGGGCCGAACACCCGGCCGGTGACGGTCGGCATCCTGCAGGCCATCGGTTTCGACCAGGTACGGTGGGGCTGGATGGCCGCCGCCGCGATGATCGCGGCCGTGCCAGGCATGATCATCGCCATCTACCTGCAGCGTCACCTGGTCCGTGGCCTCACCATGGGCGTCGGCAAGTAGCGCCGGCACGCACAGTGCGGAAGGAAAGTCAGATGGAAGAGCTCCGGGTCATCCAGGCCGGCGTCGCCACGTTCTTCGGCCGTCCGATGGCGACCGTCGACGGCCTGGGCGACGCCAGGGCCGCGATCACCGGGATCCCGTGGGACGAGGGCAACGCGGGCCGCAACGGCGCCAACATGGGGCCGCGGGCGTTCCGCGACGCGTCCAGTTGGTTCTTCGGCTACGACGCGCAGCGTGGGTTCGACCTCTGGGAGGAACTGCCCACGGTCGACGTCGGCGACGTGCCGGTGATGCCGCCGAACGCGGCCCGCACCATGGACCTCATCGAGGAGCACGTGTACCGCGTCCGGTCCCAGGGCGTGCTGCCGGTCTCCGTCGGCGGGAACCACGCGCTGGCCATCGGCGCCGCCCGGGGCGCGGCCCGCACGGTGCCGAAGATGGGCTACCTCAGCATCGACGCGCACCTCGACACCGCCTACGGCTGGGGCGGCGAGACGCTGACCAGCGGGTGTCCGACCATGCGGGCCGCCGAGATCGAGAACGTCGACCCCGCCAACGTCGTCGTCTTCGGGGTGCACGGCTGGCTGAACCCGCGCGACCAGGTCGAGGCGGCGGCTGAGCAGGGCATCCGCTGGTACGGCATGGAGGAGATCCTGCGGCTCGGGGTCGAGCGGGCCATCGACCAGGCCATCGAGCGCGCGCTCGACGGCGTCGACGGCCTGTACGTGAGCTTCGACCTCGACTCGGTGGACGCCTCTGCCTTCCCCGGCACCGGCACCCCGGAGCCGGGCGGCTTCACGTCCCGCGAGACGCTCGCCATCGCCCGGGCGCTGGGCCGGGCCAGACCGATCGCGATGGACCTCGTCGAGATCGCCCCGATCTACGACCTGTCCGGCATCAGCGTCCGGCTGGCCTGCGCGACGGCGATGGAGATGCTCTCCGGAGCGGCGGGACGGTGACTCCGGTCATCGCGGTCGTCGGCGACATCGCCGTCGACTACACCATCGTCACCGACCACGACCGGGCGCAGGACGAGAAGGTCCCGGTGGCGTCGTCGTCGTGGGAGCTGGGCGGCACGGCGGCCAACGTCGCGGCCCAGATCGCCAAGCTCGGCGGCCGGGCCGCGCTCGTCGGCGACGTCGGCGCCGACCCGTGGGGCGGCTGGCTGCTGGACCGGCTGGGCGGGCTCGGGGTGGACACCACCGCCGTGCGGCAGCTTCCCGGCAGGTCCACCGTCGTGACCATCGTGCACGACGCCGCCCGTCGCACGCTCTACGTCGACCGCGGCGTGACCGGCCGGGCGCCGGTCCCGGTCGAGGCGGCGTCCGGCGCCGATCTGGTGTACGTCAACTACGCGCCGGAGGCCGTGCCCGCGCTCGTCGAGGCGGGCCTGGCCGCCCGGACGATGCTGGGCCTGGAGCACTGGATGCTCGACACCCCGGGGCTGGCCGAGTGCCTGCCGCGGCTGCGTGCCGTCGTCACCAACGAGGCCGGGCTGGCCGAGCTGCGCCGGCGCCGGCTCCGGCTCGGGGTGGACGTGGTCGTGACGCTGGGCGAGCGGGGCGCCACGCTGATGCGCGACGACGAGATCGTCCATCACGAGCCCGCGCTGCCGGTGACCGCCGTCGACCCGACCGGCGCCGGCGACGCCTTCGCCGGCGCGCTGTGCCACGCCGTCGTCGGCGGCCGGACCCTGCGCGCGGCCATGTCCTCCGCCGTCGTCGCCGGTGCGCTGGCCACCCAGGCGCTCGGCGCCCAAGCCGCCCAGCCCGACGCCGCCCAGCTGGCGGCAGCGGTGCGGGCGGCCGACGCTCACGAGTAGGTCACCGACCACGCCTGGAAGGGCGACGTCGAGCACTTCTGCGTGAACACGATGGTGCCTTCGGGCCCCGCATGGACGCCGTTCCATGGAGCACGTTCTTGATCGCCTGGTTCTGATGGATCCAGCGCTGGCTCAACAGGTCGCTCCAGCAGCCTTGTAGCGAGAGGTACGGCTCGGGCCAGTCGCCACCCCAGGGGCTGACGCACTTCCCGGTCTGGAGACTGATCAGCCATCCACCGTTCCACCAGCCCCATTTCTGCCCGGCATCGGTGGAGTTGCACTTCCCGTAATAAATGTGCCGCTCGTTGGAATCCAGGCAGATGCCCGTCGTGGGGTTCCGGATCCGGAACGGCCCAGGCGTGCCGGGGCGGATAGTCGGCCGCCGCCTGGACGGCCGCCTCGTTCGACTCGGCGGCGACATCGCCGGGTCGGGCCGTGCGGCCGGGATGTCATCCGCTGGTGTCCTGGTCTCAGGTGAATCTTCCTCACTGCGGTGCGCTCCCCTGAGTCCGGCCGACTCGATCTCGGTGACGAGAGCAGCCAACCCCGCGCATGCCTTCACCTCGGCGTCACGTTGCCCTCCCGGCGCAACATTCTTGAACGATAGTTCTACTTGTACTAACGTTCAAGAATCTCGTACGGAGGAGGACTCATGGACGCGGTCGCCACCCGGCGTGCCGGTGCACGCGAGTGGGCGGGCCTGGGGCTGCTGGCGCTCCCGACGGTGCTGCTGGGCCTGGACGTCACGGTGTTGTACCTGGTGTTGCCCAGCATGGCCGCCGAGCTCGACCCGTCGGCGACGCAGACGTTGTGGATCATGGACGCCTACGGCTTCTTCATCGCCGGGTTCCTCATCACCATGGGCACGCTGGGCGACCGGATCGGCCGGCGGCGCCTGCTGCTGATCGGCATGACGGCGTTCGCCGTCGTGTCGGTGGTCGCGGCGTTCGCCCCCAGCGCCGGCCTGCTGATCGTGGCGCGCGCCCTGCTGGGGGTCGCGGGCGCGACGCTGATGCCGTCGACGCTGTCCCTGATCTCGAACATGTTCATCGACGTGCGGCAGCGTGCGGTGGCGATCGGGGTGTGGGCCACGATGTTCGCGCTCGGCATGGCGGCCGGGCCGGTGCTCGGCGGGGCGCTGGTCGACCGGTTCTGGTGGGGTGCGGCGTTCCTGGTCGCGGTCCCCATCGCGGTCGTGGTCCTGATCGCGGCGAAGGCGCTGCTGCCGGAGTTCGCCGACGCGCGGGCCGGGCGGCTGGACCTCGTCAGCGTCGCGTTGTCCCTGGCCGCGATCCTGCCCGGCATCTACGCCGTCAAGCACGCCGCCACCCACGGCGTGGGCACCGGCACCGCCGTCCTCCTCGCGGCCGGCGCCGTGGCGGGCCTGACGTTCGTGCGCCGGCAGCGGCGGCTGGACTCCCCGCTGCTGGACGTCCGGTTGTTCGCCGACCGGGCCTTCTCCGCGGCACTGGCGGTGCTGCTGATCGGGCTCGTCGGTGTCGGCGGCACGATGTACCTGGTCACCCAGTACCTCCAGCTCGTCGAGGGCATGTCCCCGTTCGCCGCGGGGCTGTGGATGGGCCCGCCGGCCCTCGCGATGTTCGCCGCTGCCGTCGGCGCACCGCTGGTCGCCCGCCGGGTCCGCCCGGGCGTGGTCATGGGGGTGACGCTCGCACTGTCGGTGATCGGGTACGCGCTCCTGGCGACAGCCGGGACGGACGACGCCGTGGCCGTGGTTGCCGGGTTCGCGTTCGTCTACCTCGGCCTGGGGGCGATCGCCGCGCTCGGCACCGACATGGTCGTCGGCGCCGCGCCGGCGGCGCAGTCGGGCTCGGCCGCCGCGCTCTCCGAGACGGTCCAGGAACTCGGCATCGCCCTCGGGGTCGCCCTGCTGGGCAGCCTGACTGCCGTCGTCTACACCACCCGCGTGGCCGCGCCCGGCGGCGTCGCGCCCGAGGACGCCGCCCGCGTCACCGACAGCCTCTCCGGCGCGCTGTCGGTCGCGGACCGGGTGCCCGCCGACGTCGTGCGCGATGCGCAGCACGCGTTCACCACCGGAGTGAACCTCGCCGCGGCCGTCGCCGGCGCGGCCATCGTCGCGGCGACCGTGCTGTGCTTCGTGGCGCTGCGCCGAGTCCGCGCGCTCGGCCAGTAGCCTGTGGCGAACGGGAGGAGGGAGCATGACCGACGGCGCCGAACACCCCGCCGACGGCCGGCGTGCCCGCGGCGCCAAGCGCCGGGCCGAGATCATCGCCGCCACCCTGGCCGTGGTCACCCGCGACGGTGCGGCCGGCGTCACCCACCGCACCGTCGCGAAGCAGGCCGGCATCCCCACCAGCCTCAGCACCTACTACTTCGCCACCCTCGACGACCTCCTCGTCGCCGCCCTGACCAGCGTCGCCGACGCCTACACCGACCGCATCCGGCAGATCATCGACGGCCCCGGCGACAAGCTGCGAGGGCTGGCCGAGCTGATCGTCGAGTCCGGCGGGCCCGGGCGCGAGCACGCCCTGGCCGAACGCGAACTGTCCACCCTCGCCGCCCGCCGGCCCGCGTTGACGCCGGTCGCCCGGCGCTGGCGCGAGAACGTCGCCGAACTCGGCGCGACCCTCACCGACGACCCTCACGCCATCGCCGCCCTCGTCGCCGCCTCCGACGGCCTGTGCACCGCCATCCTGATCGACAACGTCCCCCACGACGTCAGCCACGTGCACCGTGTGCTCGCCCAGGCCCTCGGCACCAGCCCCGCCACGACCGTCAGATGAAGATCGCCCGGCCCGGGTCGGTGAACCCGGCGCCGACGACGAGCGAGTCGCCGTACGGGCGGGTGACGAAGCCCGCGTCGTTGTGCCACGCCCGGATCTGGCCGTCCGTCTGGATCGCCGCGATCTCGGCCCGGCCGTCGCCGTCGAGGTCCGGGAAGCGCACCCGGGCCGGATCGGTGAAGCCGTCGGCGATGATGACGGAGTTCCCGTACGGCATGGTGGCGAAGCCGGCGTCGTTGTGCCACGCCTGCACGTCACCGTTGGCCTGGACGGCGATGATCTCGTCGCGCCCGTCGCCGTCGATGTCGGCGAACGCGGTGCGCGACGCCGTGAACCCGGTGGCGATGATGCGCGAGGCTCCATAGGGCATCGCCGAGAAGGCGCCGTCGTTGTGCCAGGCCTGCACCTGGCCGTCGGCCTGGATGTTGATCAACTCGGCCCGGCCGTCGTCGTCGAGGTCGGCGAACCGGACCCGCGTGGGGTCGGTGAACCCGGTCGCGATGATCACCGAGTCGCCGTACGGCATGGTGCCGAAACCGACGTCGTTGTGCCACGCCTGGACGTCGCCGTTGGGCTGGAGGTGGATCTGCTCGGCCCGGCCGTCGTCATCGAGGTCGGCGAACCGGACCCGCGCGGGATCGGTGACCCCGGTGCCGATGATCGCCGAGTCGCCGTACGGCATGGTGGCGAAACCGAGGTCGTTGTGCCACGCCCGGACCGCGCCGCCGGCCTCGACGACCGCGAGCTCCGAGCGGCCGTCGCCGTCCAGCGACACCGCTCGCCGGCCGCCCTGGACCGGCACGTTGCCCACCCAGGACAGGTCGACGGAGTACAGGTGCCGGGCACCGCCCACCCAGCCGTGGAAGACCACCTTGTCGCCGCCGGTCAGGCCGTCGGCCGCCGTGACGACGTCGGCGCCGCCGGGCCCGCAGATGCCGGTGTTCCCCTGCGTCATCAGCGCCTGACCGGCCACCGAGTACGGTCCACCGGCGCTGTTCGCGGTCGCATACCGGGTCTCGTAACCGCACCCGCCGTAGCTGCCGCCGGAATAGAACAGGACGAACTGACCACCCCGCTGGACGATGTCCGGCGCCTCGATCACCCCGCTGCTGGTGAGCAGCGCCGTCGAGCCGCCGACGAGCGCGGTGCCGTTGTTCGTCGTCCGGACCAGCCACAGCGTGCTCGGCTGCCCGATCGCGTTGCCGTCGTTCTTCCACAGCAGGTACCGGGTTCCGTCGGCCGCGACGAAGGTGTTCGCGTCGATGGCGCCACCCTGACCCAGCGGGCAGATCAGTGGCGAGCCGGCCGGCGTGAACGGGCCGAGGGCGTTGGTCGCGGTGGCCACGCCGATGCACTGGCGCCCGGAGGCCGTGTGCCAGGCGGTGTAGGTCATGGTGAGGGTGCCGTCGCCGTTGAGGTGCACGTCCGGCGCCCAGGTCCGGCCGGCCGTGGCCCAGCTCGGCGACGGGCCGCCCGGCATCGCGTCGCCACGGACCGTCCACGGCCCGTCGATCGTGGGCGCGCTCGCCACCGGCACGTGGGCGAAGTTGTTGGTCGCGTAGGCGTACCAGGTGCTGCCCACGCGCACGAGGTCCGGATCCGGGAAGTCCTGCGCGATGAGCTGCTTGGGCACCTCCGGCGGTACGGCGGTGGCCGGGGCCAGCCCAGCCGTCATCGAGGCGAGAACGGCGACACAGGTGAGGACGGTTCGACGCAGCCGACGGGACATCGCGACTCCTTCGGATAGCGCGGACGGGGGTCAGGGTCGTTGCGGGGACCACTCCTCGCGCCACGCAACGAGGTCCGCCGCGTCACCACCCGGTGCGCCCTTGACGACCTGGAACGTCAGTCGCAGCGCCGCGCCGGACTCGGCGACGAGCTCGGACTCGTACTCGCCGCCGCGAGGCGGAGCCTTGACGGCGAACACGACCTCCCCGGCCGGGTTCGCCAGGACGGCGTTCTGCGGCCGCCCCTGGAAGAGGTGCGTCACCCGCTCACCGGGCCGGAAGCCGGAGGCGGTGATCACCTGCACGGTGTTCGTCCCGACCGGGTCGTACTGGACGCGACCGGACGGCTCCGGCTCGGGATCGGTGTCGGCGGGGAGCGAGCTGAAGCCGATCAGCTCGTAGTCGTCCCACCGGCCGCCGGCGGCGGTGGGGGTGGTCCACGGGTTCCGACCGGACGGCGAGCCGTCGTGGTAGTAGATCGTCAGGCCGCCGTCGGCGCCGACCGCCAGCAGGTCGGACCGGCCGTCGCCGTCCGCGTCCTGCACGTCCAGCGTCCCGGCGTCGGCCCAGGCGGAACCGAGCTCGTACGGCAGCGTGGGGTCGGACGGGTCCGCGGCGGCGCGGGCCGCGGCCAGGTCCCAGGTCCAGACCGGCGCGCTGCCCGGCGCGATGTCCGCGCCCGGGTTGGGCAGCACCCACACCGAGCCGTCGGCCTCCCGGATGACGAGGTCGCGCGCGTCGTCGCCGGTCATCTCGGCCCACCGCACGAGGTCGGTGGTCTGCAGGCCGAGGGCGACGTCGGTCCAGGCGCCCGACAGCCACGGGCTGGCGGCGCTCTGCCCGTCGTGGAACCAGACCCGCAGGTTGCCGTCCGGCATCCGCGACAGCAGGTCCGGCCGGTCGTCCCGGTCGACGTCCTCGAGCAGCACCGCGGCGGCGTTGTTCCAGCCGCTCATCCCGAAGATCTTGACGTTGATGTCCCACGGCGCCGCCGCGACGCCCTGATGCGGGTGGTACCAGACGCTGCCGGTGCCGGCCGGGTCGCGGAAGAACAGGTCGATCCGGCCGTCGAGGTCGACGTCGTCGAGGGCGAACACGTCGGCGCCGCTCCAGTCCGAGCCGACGACGTTCGCCGCCGAGCGCGTCCACGGGCGGTCCCGGTCGCCGGTGTGCCAGAGCCGCCACAGCCGGCCGTCCCGGTCCAGCGCGACGGCGTCACCCGTGCGCACGGGTTCCGGGTCGGGCTCGGGCTGGGGGTCGGGCGGGTCCGGAGGCGCCTGCGTGACCGGCGCGTCGGTGACGGCGAGCAGGCTGTCGCGTCCCCACCAGGACCCGGCGTCGATGCGGGTCGTCCACGGCTTCTGGCCCACCGTCGCACCGTTGTGCGGGTAGATCCACAACCCGCCGTCGTCGTCGAGGGCGAGCAGGTCGCCGAGGCCGTCACCGTTGACGTCGGCCACCCGCAGCGCCGCGTAGTCGGCCCAGGCGAAGCCCAGCTCGTACGGGAGGGTCGGATCGGCCTCGGCGCTCGCCGCCCGCAGCCCGCTGGTCCCGGCCGCGGCCCGCGCCCGCAGCTCGTCGAGGTCCCAGAGCACCTCGCGGCCGGACGAGCGGGCCGCCGGCTGTGCGCTCTCGCCCGGGTGCGGGACGATCCACAGGGTGCCGTCCTCCTCGCGGATCACGAGGTCACGGAAGCCGTCCCGGGTGACCTCGCCGAACGCGACCGTGTCGGCGCGGTCAAGACCGTAGGCGACGTCGTACGCCGGCCGGGTCAGCCACGGGCTGCCGGTGGTGCTGCCGTCGTGTTCCCAGATCCGCAGGTTCCCCGCGGGCTGGCGGGCCATCAGGTCGGGCCCGCCGTCCCGGTTGAAGTCGTCCAGGACGACCTGCGGCGTGCCGGCCCAGCCGGTCATGCCCAGGACCCGCTCCCCCGGGTCCCAGACCGGTTCGAGGCCGGCGCGATTCGGGTGGTAGCCGACGGAGTCACCGATGCGGTCGAACAGGTCGGGCTCGCCGTCGAGGTTCACGTCGGCGACGGCGAGCGAGTCGGCGCCACCCCAGCCGGTGCCCAAGGCGGCGCCGCTCGTCTCCGGCCACGGCGTGCCGGCGGCCGCGTCGTGCGAGTAGTGGACCAGTCGCCCGTCCGCCGTCCGGAGCACGAGGTCTCCGGGTTCGACGCCGATCGGCTCGGCCGTCGAGGCGACCGCCGCGACCAGCGGCATGGTCAGGACGGACATGGCGCCGGCGATGAGCAGGCGCGGGGTTCTACCAGGCATGAACACCCTCCGTGTGAGTTGTGGTCTACAGCGCGATCGGCGAATCGGCGGCGGGCACGTCGTCGCCGTTGATGCGGACGGTTCGCAGCCCGTCCAGCGGAGGTACGTGCAGCAGGACCTCGGGGGCGTCGGCGTGCCAGCGCCCCTCGAACTCGACGTCGAGGCGGGCCCCGCCGTCGGCGAGCTCGAACCGCAGGTCGACCGGGCCGTGCTCGGTCGCCACCCGCTCGAACACCGTCTGCTCCGTCTCGGACAGCCAGCTCACCGGGCACAGCCGGAGCAGGTGGAGCTGCCCGTCAGTCAGCTCGGCGTCGATCACGGCCTTGAGCAGATGCCAGACGATCAGGGCCGACGTCGACAGGTTGCCGGACATGCCGTGCCGGTGCTCGTTGGAGATGAACGTCTGCGGCGAGACGCCGGCGTTCAGCAGGCTGTACACGCCCTCGAGATAGCGGTCGCGGTCACCGGCCTGCCAGGCGTGCGAGACGTTCCAGCTGTAGCAGGGCTCGCAGGTCGACACCTCGCGGATGAGCCAGGCCCGGTGGATGGGATTGGAGCGGACGTCCCAGAGCTCCGCGTTCGGGCCGGCCCGGAAGTAGTCCAGGTGCGACGTCATCAGCGGGTCGTCCGCCGGGAACACCCCGGCCCAGACGAAGAACAACGGGCCGATGTCCAGGAGGAACGCGTCCTGGAAGATGTGGAACGGCCGGTCGGTGTAGTCGGCCACCGGCACCGGCTGGGTCGAGCCGTCGGGGTGGGTCCAGGTGGCGGCGTTCCGCGCGAGCTCCCGGTACGCGTCGACCATGGCGGTGCGGAACCGCTCCCTCGCCGCGTCGAACTCGTCCGCCCGTGGGTGCCCCACGCGCTTGAGCAGCTTGACCGCCGTCGCCAGCCCCTTGTAGTTCCAGCCGAGCGACCAGGTGGCCTGGGTGTCGAGCAGCTCGTCGCTGGAGTGGGCGGCCGGCATCAGGCCCTGGACGCCGTCGTGCGGGATCGTCTCGCAGGCGTCGCGGATGAACTCGCACGCCTTCACCACGATGTCGATCCACTCGTCGATGAAGTCCTGATCGCCGGTCATCAGCGCGTGGTAGGCGATGTTCTGCAGGATCGCGCCGTGATCGGAGAGCCAGTCGAACGCCTGCAGGTGCGAGGGCGACCCGAGATACCCCGGATGCAGGCCGTGGTCCTGGTACGCCTGGCCGGGCGCGATCCGGGTGCCCTGGGTGTCCCGGTAGATCTGCAGGTGACGGCGGGAGATCTGGTGCTGGCCGAGCGGGTCCAGCAGCATGTGATGGACCATCGACGTCGGCGTCGCCCAGAGCACGTCGTACCCGAACGAGCCGGTGAGGAAGGTCCGCTTGCCGCTCTCCGGGCTGGTCTCGCCGACGATCTCGGTCAGTTCGACGAAGCGCCGCAGCGCCTCGTTGACGGAACGCTCCGGGGTGTGGATCGTCGCGCCCGCCGCGTCGGCCGTCGACGTCCAGTACGCCTCGGCCTGCGCCAGCGCGCCGTCCCACCCGAGCGCGAGCTCCCGGCGGAACTCCGTGCGGCTCTGCGGCAGCATCGCGACCAGCAGATCGGCCCGCGCGCCCGGCTGCACGTCGAGGGTGAGCGTCAGGTCGTACACCCGGGGCGTGGCGGTCTCGGTGAAGACGACCCGGTCGGCCGGCAGCGGGACGGTGCCCATCCGGACCGTGCCGTCGAGGTGTTCGACCTGCACCGACCGGTTCGGCCCGACGCCGAACCCGGGAGCGACGCGCATCCGGCCCGGCATCGCGGCGTTCTCCGGCTCGTACTCGAGGGTCACGCCGTTCTCGTCGGCGTAGCCGTCCCGGAACTGCAGGTGCCGGCGGGCCATCCGCACCACGAACGGGAGCGTCTGCGGCGCGCGCACCTCGTCGACGTGCACCACCTCGAGCCGGACCCAGGCGTACAGCGGGTCGCTCTCCTGCTGGTAGTCGCCGCCGCCCCTGATGCTGCCGAAGACCGACTGCCGGACGACGACGCCCTGCGGCAGCCGCCAGTACGTCTCCAGCACCGGTGCGGCCGCGTCGCCGTTCCACCGCTGCTCGCCGATGCCGAGGTCGTCCTGCCACAGGTACCGGCGGTGGGTGGGCGGGCTGGCGACGTTGCCGTGGAAGTCCGGCGGCAGGAACTGCAGCTGCATGCCCCGCCCCTGGTAGCCCGCGACGTTGTCCTTGGTCATCCAGGCCGGTCCCGGCTCGCACATGAGGAGGCCGTTGTAGAACACGTTGAACCGGAACAGGTGGCCCTTCCAGCCGATCGGCGTCCAGACCTGACGCTGCGGCGGCCACCAGGTCGCGGCCGCGGCGGCGTCGGGCTCCACTCCCGGCCGGCTCGCCGCCGGCGTCGCGGCGGGCGCGGCGGGCGCGGCGGCGATAGCGGGCGCGGCGGCGAGCACCGGGCCGCCGACCACCGTGCCGCCGACGGCCGCACTGCTCATCTGCAGGAATCCCCGACGGGACAGGTTCGACATCAGCAGCTCCTTGCGAGGCACGAATACCGGCAACGACACGCTTGGCGAACGCGGAGAGATTGATGTTTCGAAATACCGAAAACATCTTCTCAATCGAGAGCATATGATGTTGCGGCGCGCGAGCGCAATAGTCGTCCGAGCTAGGGGGTCACGCCTCGCGGTCCCGCCGGGAACGGCCGAAGAAGCGCCACCGCCGCGACGCCGTCGTGCCCGCCGCCGCGTCGGTACCGGCGGCGAGATCGACGTGCTCATCCACCACCGACGGACCCACCGGATCGGCCTCGGACATCGCGACCAGGTCCCGCCGCGCGAGCACGGACGACCCGCTCACTCGCCCCGGTCGCGCCGGGAACGGCCGAAGAAGCGCCACCGCCGCGACGCCGTCGCGCCCGCCGCCGCGTCGGTGCCCGCGGCGAGATCGACGGGCTCATCCACGACCGAAGGACCCACCGGATCGGCCTCGGACACCGCGACCAGGTCCCGCCGCGCGAGCACCGACCACCCGCTCACTCGCCCCGGTCGCGCCGGGAACGACCGAAGAAGCGCCACCGCCGCGACGCCGTCGCGCCCGCCGCCGCGTCCGTACCCGCCGCGAGATCGACGGGCTCATCCACGACCGAAGGACCCACCGGATCGGCCTCGGACATCACGACCAGGTCCCGCCGCGCGAGCTCGGACTGCTCGGCGTCGCCGCCGGCGATCACCGCCTCGAACGCGGCCCGCGCGCCCTCGGCGTCGCCGAGCTCGGTGAACAGCAGGTAGCCGAGGTTGACGCCGGCCTGCGCCGCGAACGGCTCCCGCCGGGTGGCGACGGCGCGCTCGAACGCGCCGACCGCGGCGTCGACGTCGCCGAGCTGCTGCCGGCTCGCGCCGAGGTTGAACCAGGCGTTGCCGGTGGCCGCGAGGTCGGTGTCCTACGCGATCACGTCGCGGCACGCCTTCTCGGCCGCCGCGACGTCACCCTGCCGGGCGCGTATCACGCCCAGCGTGACGAGGGCCGAGGCGCGCGGCGACCACTCGGGGTCGTCACCGGCCACGCAGGCCAGCAACGCGCCGTGCGCCGCCTCGCGATCGCCCTGCCCCAGCAAGGCCACCGCGACCTGGAACCTGCCCTCGGCGTCGTCCATCGGCACACTTTTTCACGGGGCGCCGTCCGGGCCCGGACGGTGAACGAGGCTGACGTGGTGCGCCTGGTGCCGCCACGCACCGTCGTCCAGGACCAGCACGTCGGTGGCCAGCCCGGACAGCGCGAAGGGCTGCCCGCCGACGGTGCCGTGCTCGGACCACGCGTACGAGCACACCGCGACCGGTCCGTGCGTCCGGCTGACCAGCTCGCTGACGGTCCAGTCGTCGACCTGGGCGGTCGTGAAGAACGCGGCCGCCTCGGCCAGCAGCGCGTCGCGGCCGATCGAGCGGCCGTCCGGCCCGCCGGAGGCGATGTAGTCGGGCAGCGTCAGCGCGGTCAGGGTGTCGGCGTCGCGGTCCTGCATGGCCTGCCACCACGCGTCGACCGCCTGTTCGGGTGTGCTCATCGCGATCTCCTCGGTTCGGGGCCGGCGGTGCCGCGCAGCCGGCCCGGCGGATGGGCGCGCTCGGTCGCGCGGCCACGTTCCCACTCGATCGGGCAGCCCGGGTCCAGCCCGGCGACGCCCAGCTCGGCCAGCGCCGCGCCCAGCACCTCGCGGCGGTGCGCGGAGAACGTCACCACGTGCGCGACCACTCCGCCCAGGCTGAAGCTCTGCGGCGGATCGCACGGGGCGTCCACGAAGCCGTCGTTCCACTCGTCGTGGTCGCGGATCCGCCGGACCAGGCGCAGCCACTGCGCGCCGGCACTCCCCCAGCGGGTCCGGAGCCCGGCGACCGACCGGTCCGTCCCGTCCGGCAGCTCGCGGCCCTCGATCGCCGCGCACCAGACCTCCTTCGTCCACACCAGGCGATCGAGCATCGCCCGCACGGTGGTCTCCGGGCCGTCGAAGTCCAGCACCTGGTGGCGCGGGCGGACCTCGACGTCGAGCTGGTCGCCGGGCAGTTCGGCGGCCCGTTCGAGCAGCCGGCCGGTCAGCCAGTGGTCGTGCTCCACCAGGCGGTCGGTCAGGTCCATGGCGGTCGTCGTCCCTTCGGAGCCGCCGGGCTGGGACAGCCACAGCCCGCCGGGGCCGTGGAAATGGATGCCGTTCGGCGCGACCAGCCGGAAGTCGCGCCCCTCGGCGGGGAACCGTCCGGGCGGCACGCCGTACGCACGGCTGAAGGCCCGTGAGAACGCTTCGGAGAAGCCGTAGCCCGCACGCATCCCGGCTTCGGTGACCGTCGCACCGTGGGACAACTGCCACGCCGACCGCTCCAGCAGCAGCCGGCGACGGAACGCGCCCGGCGTCTCGCCCAGCCCGCTCGCCACCAGCCGGTCGAAATGGAACCGGCTCAGGAAGGCGCGGCCGGCCACCTCGGATCCTTCCAGGTGCTCGTCGAGCAGCGTCAGGATGGTGTCGAGCAACCCGCGCAGCCGGTCCGGTCTGACGTCGTCCATGCGACCGATTCTGGCGGTTCGCCCAGCGGTCGCGCCTGATCGCGATTGCGGATCCGAGCGGATCGGGCAGACTGGCCGGACGATGATCCATGGCATCGAGGACGCCCCATGAGGCGCGTTGCGGTCGTCGGCGCCGCACTGCTCACGCTCGTGCTGCCGCTGAGCGGTTGCGACGACGTCTCGATCACCCGGGGTGACGACGACGCCGCGCTGCCGCCGGCGGCCACCGACTCCGACGGCACCGAGGTCTGGGACCTGCGCACCACACCCGCACCCGAGGACGTCGGCATCGTCGGTGACGAGACCGCGGTCTACGAGACACGGCCCGAGCGACCCGTCCTGCTCCAGCTGCCCGACGGCGTCGAACTGCGCCTGCCCGCCCGGTACCTCGCGTTCCGCGCGACCGACGACACCGTGAGCATCGACGTCAAGACCGGCACGAGACCGCTGGACGAGACCGTGGACCTCCTCGGGTCCGTGCTCGAACAACTCGCGCTCCCGGCCGAGGCCGTTGCCCGGTTCGAGGCCGACGCCGCAGCCGCGAGCGGCACCGAGTGGGTGCGGGCCGACCGCGTGCCCATCCAGCTCGACGATCTCGACCTCGGCGTGGTCGCCCGCTACAACCCCCATGGCGACGCCGGCCTCGTCGCCCTCTCCGGCGGCTGGCAGCTCTGACGAGAGCGGCCGGGCGGGGCCGGCCGGTTCACGATCCGCTCACCGCGGGCTCGGTGACGTGGCAGAGCAGCACGCCGCCGATGATCAGGGCGAGACCGGCGAGCCGCCCCGGCGTCAGCGGGTCGCGGCTGACGAGGACCCCGAGGGTGACCGCGCCGACGGCGCCGATGCCGGTGAACACCGCGTACGCCGTCCCGACCGACACCGCCTGCATGGCCCGCGACAGCGCCATGACGGCGGCGGCCCCGAGGACGACGCAGAGCAGCGTGGGCAGGGGGCGGCTGAAGCCGTCCGTCGGCTTGATGCTCTGCGAGAAGGCGATCTCGATCAGCCCCGCCAGCAGGAGCCACGACCACGCGCTCATGTGCCTCGACGCCTCCTAAGTGGTCACCGTGTCCGGATTCAGGAACCGACAATAACACAACTGGACACCATGTCCAGTTGCTACGATGGCCGGGTGACGCCACGCGATCTGCTCGGCCCGGCCGACGCCGTCCGGCCGCCGGAGCGGGCCGACGCGGCGCGCAACCGGCGGCGCGTGCTCGATGCGGCGGCCCGGCTCTTCGCCCAGCACGATCCGAGGTCCGTCACGATGGACGACGTCGCCCGGGCCGCCGGGGTCGGACGCGCCACGCTGTACCGCAGGTATGCGTCCATCGGGGCGCTCGGCGAGGCGCTGCTGGACGAGCACGAGCGTGAGCTGCAGGCCGGGATCATCTCGGGGCCGCCACCGCTCGGCCCAGGCGCCGATCCGGCCGACCGGCTCACCGCGTTCTATCGCGCGATGCTCGGGTTGTTGCGCCACCACGCGCCGCTCCTGCTCGCCAGCGAAGTCGGCCGGGCGCGGTTCGAGACCGGGGCCTACGAGGTCTGGCGAGCCCACGTGCGCCACCTCGTCCGCGAGGCCGGCCGCACCGACATCGAGGCCGTCTCCGAAGCGCTGCTCGCCCCGCTCGCGCCCGAGGTCTACCTCGAGCAGAAGCGGCTCGGTGCGGCCGACGACGCGATCGAGGGCGCACTCGTGCTGATCGCCCGGTCGCTGCGGCCGGATCCCGGCTAGCTACCGGCGGGGTGCGTCAGACACCCTTCAGCACACGATCGAGGCCCGCCCGGCCCGCGGGCCCCCAGTGCGGCTTGCCGCCGGGGAGACCGCGGTCCCCGTTCTGCCCCATGAGCACGAGGAAGAGGCTCTTCAGCGCGGCCAGCCCGCGGGCGCGCCGGATCGCCGCGTCGTCGGCCTGCGCGTACTCGTCGAAGAACCGTGCGGCCGTGCCCGCGGGCAGCAGCACCCACGCGGCGGCGAGGTCCCACGCCGGGTCGCCGGCGAACAGGTCGCCGAAGTCGACGACGCCCGAGAGCGTTCCGTCCGAGACGACGACGTTCGCGGGATGGAGGTCGCCGTGCACCCACACCGGCGGGCCCTCCCACGCCTCGGCCCCGACGGCGTCGTCCCAGACGGCTCGGACGTCGGCGGCGATGTCGTCGAGGCCGCTGACGGCCTGGAGGAAGCCCTCGAAGCCGTCCGTGCAGTCGCGGGGATGGGCGCCGCGGTCCGTCGGCACCGGCGCCTCAGCGGGCGCCGGCACGTGCAGCGCCCGGAGGAAGGCGGCGAGCGCGCCGGCCGCGTGGGCGCCCCGGCTGATCGAGCCGTGGTCGAGCGGCTCGCCCCGGACCCACGTCATGACGGTCCAGTGCTTGGGGAAGCGCTCGGACGGTTCGCCGAACCGCACCGGGGCCGGCACCGGGAGCGGCAGCCGCGGGGCCAGCACGGGCAGCCATCGCCGCTCCTTGAGCTGCAACTCCGGGGTGGGGTCCATCCGCTGCATGCGCACGACCAAGTCGTCGCCGAGACGCCACATCTGGTTGCCCCAGCCGCCCGCCACCTCGCGGATGGCCAGCCCCGCGAGGTCGGGATGCTGCGCCCGCAGCAGGTCGCGGACGAGGTCCGCGGTGATCTCGATCTGGGTGCCGGTCATGTGACGCCACAGTACCGAGGCGGCTCGTCCTCGGGGTGAGGAGTCCTGTCCTCGGGGACCGCGCACCGGCACCTGCGACGGAGGCCCCGGCCCCGCGGTCGTTCGTAGCGTGCCGATCATGACGATGTTCCGCACCGGCCCACGGGTCGCCCTGATCGCCATCACGAGCCTGCTCGCCGTCACCGCCTGCAGCGGCGACCCCGCCGAGGTCGCGACGTCCGAGCGGCCCACGACGCCCGACCGGCCCGGCCTCCCCGCGGCCCCGGACGAGCCCGGGCGCGCCCGCGACGTCGCCGCCGACGGGGATGTCGGCGACCGGGTCGTGACCGTCGCCGACACCGACGAGCCGGCCGTCTCCAACCTCGACCCGGACCTGCTCGCCGCCCTGCAGGACGCCACCGACGATGCGGCCGAGGACGGCATCACGATCCAGATCAACAGCGGCTGGCGCGACACCGACTACCAGAACCGGCTGCTCGACGAGGCGATCGAGGAGCACGGCAGCCGCGAGGAGGCGCTGCGCTGGGTCTCCACCCCCGACGAGTCCGCGCACGTCACCGGTGACGCCGTGGACGTCGGGCCGACCGACGCCGCGTACTGGATGAGCCGGTACGGCTCCGACTACGGCCTGTGCCAGACGTTCGCCAACGAGATCTGGCACTACGAGCTGACGGTGGAGCCCGGCGGCAGCTGCCCGCCGCCGCGCTCCGACAGCGCGTCGTGAGCGCCCTAGCCGAGCGTGATGATGGTCTTGCCCCTGGGGCGTTCGGCGGGGTTGAACGCCGCGACCGCGTCGTCGAGCGGTCGTACGGTGCCGACGCCGGTGCGCAGCCGGCCGTCGCGGACGCGCGTGGCGAGCTGCGTCAGCTGGCCGCGGTCGGCTTCCACGACGAAGAACACGCCGCGGCCGTCGGCGGGCTGCCGGGTGGGCGGTCCGGCGATGGTGACGAGCGTGCCGCCGGCCCGGACGAGGTCGACGGAGCGGTCGCCGATGTCGCCGCCGATGACGTCGAACACGAGGTTCACCGGTCCGGCCGCGGCGAGTTCGCCGGCGTCCAGGTCGAGGAACTCGTTCGCGCCGAATCCGAGCGCGGTCTCCTGGTCCGCGGCCCGGCCGGTGCCGATGACGTAGGCGCCGGCCTCGCGCGCGAGCTGCGTCACGACGGAACCGACGCCGCCGGCCGCGCCGTGCACCAGCACGCGCTCACCGGACCGGAGATGGCCGTGGTCGAACAGGCCCTGCCAGGCGGTGAGTCCCGAGATCGGCAGGCTCGCGGCGGTGACGAAGTCGATGTCGGCCGAGAGCGGGGCCAGGTTGCGGGCCTCGACGGCCACGAACTCGGCGAGGGTGCCGTTGCGGGTCCAGTCGGCGAGGCCGAACACGCGCTGCCCGACACTGAGGCCGGTGGTGCCGAGCCCGAGTTCGGTGACGACGCCGGCGAGCTCGTGCCCGGGGATGCTCGGGGTGCGGTCCCGGCCGGCCCGGTCGACCCACGTCGCGGACCAGGTCAGCTCGCCCGGGGTGAATCCGGAGGCGTGGACGCGGACGATGACGTCGTTCTCCGACGCGTGCGGTTCGGGCTGCTCGGTCAGCGTCATGCCGGCGGTGCCGGCGTCCGGATCGGTGACGGTGATGGCCTTCACGGTGGTGTCCTCCTGGTCGACGGGTTCACCACGTAGACGACGCACACCCCGGCTGCGTCAGGTCGGCGCGTCGTCCCCGTGCCACAGGGTCAGTTTGTGCGGGTTCCACTGGATCAGCACGTCCCGCACCACCCCGGCCTCCGGCACCAGTTCGAGGACGCCGGTGACCGTCCCGCCGCGCTCGAACGTCAGCACCACGTCGGCTCCGGCCGCCCGGAGCGCGAGCGCGGCCGGCGCCTGCCGGGCCAGGACGCCGACGACGAAGCGGGCGACGTTGTCCGGACCGTGCACGGGGTTCAGCGCGGCCCGAGCGACGCCGCCGCCGTCGGAGCGCAGCGTCACCCCGGGCGCGAGCAGGCGCAGCAGAGCCGCCACGTCGCCGGTGTTCGCGGCGCGCCGGAACGCCTCCGCGAGCCGCGCGCTCGCCCCGCGGGTGCTCGGCTCGGCGCCGCTCGCGCCGATCCGGGCGCGAGCGGACGACGCCAGCTGCCGGACGGCGCCGGGCGACCGGTCGAGCACCTCCGCGATGTCCGCGACGGGGTAGTCGAACACGTCGCGCAGCACGAACGCGACCCGCTCGGCCGGCGTCATCGACTCCATCACGACCAGCAGCGCCATGCTCACCGACTCCGCCGCGACCGCATGCTCCGCCGGGTCGTGCGCCCCGGGCGGCGCCGCGACGCGGAAGCGGTCGTCGGGGATCGGCTCGGGCAGCCACGGGCCGACGTAGCGGTCGTGGCGCCGGGACGCGCTCTTCAGCAGGTCCAGGCAGACCCGGCTCGTCGTCTTGGCGAACCACCCCACGGGGTTCGCCACGTCCGCCCGCGCCCGGTCGTCGAGCCGGTACCAGCGCACGAACGCCTCCTGCACGGCGTCCTCGGCGTCCGCGACGGTGCCGAGCAGCCGATACGCCAGCCCCACCAGACGATCCCGCTCAACACCTGCGACGGACTGCGGTACGGACACGAGTCCATCATGACCGCCCGCGGGTTCCCGCGCGTCCTCGGCCCGGCCGGCCGATCACCCCTCACCCGGTGGATCGTCCGCCCTCGACGAGCGCGTCAGTGGCGTCGCGGCCGGCGTCGGCGGTGCGTCGCAGGAAGTCGGCGAGCAGCTCGAGCTCCTCCGGGGTGTAGTCGGCGAGCAGGCCGTCCATGGCGGCGTTCATGCCGGCGAACTTGCGGAACAGCTCGGGGTTGCGCTCGCGGCGAGCACGGACGATGACGCCCCGGCGGTCGGCCGGGTCGCGCTCGCGAGCGATCCACTCGCCCCGCTCGAGGCGGTCGAGGATGCCGGTCAGGGTGGCGGCGTGCAGCCCGGTGCGCCGCGCCAGCGCGCTGGGGCTCAGTGGGCCGTGCCGTTTGATGACGTCGAGGCAGTCGAAGTCCGCGTCGCGGAGATCGAAGGACGCGCTGATCTGGTGATTCAGCAGCGACAGCTGGACACTCAGCTCACGCATCGACTCCCTGATCGCGGCTGCGGATCGGCGCCGCCGACGGCGGGCGTCGGCGTCGTCGCCGGTCGTGCTGGAGGTCATCGGCCGCGCCCTTCGCCCAACGGTTCGGTCTCCATATCGTCTGCGCTTCGAAGATTATCGCAACCCGTTGTGATGCGCCTCATATGATACGGAACTCAAAATAGATGCTACGGTTTCCGTACTATATGAGTCGAGTAGCAAAGGAGGCCACCATGATCGTGGTGACCGGAGCGACCGGGACGGTCGGACGACCGCTGGTCGATGTGCTGCACGCCGCCGGCGCGCAGGTGCGCGCCGTCAGCCGTGACGCGGCGTCAGCCGCACTGCCCTCGGGCATCGAGGTCGTCGAGGCCGACCCCTCCCGGCCGGACACCGTCGCGGCGGCGCTCGACCGCGTCACGGCCCTGTTCCTCCATCCCCGCGCCGTGGGCGACGCCGCCGCCGAGCTCACGGACCTGGCCCGGCGGCACGGAGTGCGGCGGATCGTCGCTCTCTCGGCGACGAACGTCGACGACGACCCGGCGGAGCAGCCGTCGCGATTCGCCGGAGACCGCAACCGCGAAGCCGAGGAGGCCGCGGCCGGCAGCGGGCTGCGGTGGACCAGCCTGCGAGCCGGCTTCTTCGCCGCCAACACGATCGCCATGTGGGGTGCCCAGCTGCGCGCCGGCGACGTCGTCCGCTACGCGTACGGGGACTTCGCCGAAGCGCCGATCCACGAGCGCGACCTCGCCGAGGTGGCCGCGCACGCCCTGCTCACTGACGACCTGGCCGGCCGGCGGGTGGAGCTGACCGGGCCCCGGTCGCTCACCCACGCTGAGATGGTCGGCGTCATCGGCGACGTCCTCGGCCGCCCAGTGCGCTTCGAGGAGCTCGCCGCGCATGAAGCCGTCGAACGCCTGACCGCGCACGGCCTGTCGGAACCGTTCGCCGTCGCGCTGATCGCCAGGTACGGGCGGCTCTCCGGCGCCCCGCAGCCGGTCTCGAGCAACGTCGAGAAGATCCTCGGCCGGCCCGCGCTCACCTTCGCCCAATGGGTCGCGGACCACGCCGATGTCTTCGGCCGCGGGCGGCAGCCCCGATGAAGCTCACCGTCGTGCCGGCCGGTCCGTCGCGATCACGTGCTGACCGGCCCCATCGACATCGACCTCACGCGAGAAGGAGAACGCCATGACCGAGATCGACCGCCGGAGGCTGCTCGCCGGGACGGCCGCGCTGACCGCGGGAACGCTGGGCGCGGCCTCGGCCCTCCCGGCGACCGCCGGCAGGCCGTCGCCCGGGCCGCGAGTGCTCCGGACGCCCGACCACCGTTTCACCGGCCTGCCGGACTATCCGTTCGAGCCGCACCACCTGCGCCTCCGGCTCGGCGACGGCTCGCGCGCCAAGGTCCGGATGCATTACGTGGACGAACGGCCGGCGTGGCCGGTGCGGGCATCCGGAGAGACGATCCTGCTGCTGCACGGCAACCCGTCGTGGAGCTACCTGTACCGCCACGTCATCCCGCCCCTGGTCGCGGCAGGGCACCGGTGCGTGGCGCTGGACCTCGTCGGCATGGGGAAGTCCGACAAGCCGACGGACCGCTTCCTGTACACCTACCAGCAGCACATGGACTGGCTGTCCGAGGCCGTGATCGAGCGGCTGGACCTGCGCGACGTCACCCTGGTCTGCCACGACTGGGGCGGCACGCTGGGCCTGCGGCTGCTTGCCGAGCACCCGGGCCGGTTCCGCCGGGCCGTCGCGATGAACACCGGCCTGCGGACCGGCCGCGAGGAGCTCCCCGCCGAGGGCTGGCGCGGTCTCGCCACCTGGTTGCAGTTCACCCAGCGCACGAACCCGCTCAACGTGTCCGGCATCGTCGCGGGTTACACGACGTCGGCGCTCGATCCGGCGGTCCTGGCCGCCTACGACGCACCGTTCCCCGACGACCGTCACCTGCACGGCGTCCGCCGGTTCGCCGTGCTCATCCCGCTGACCCCTGACGACGAGGCCACGCCCGCGTTCGAGGCCGCATGGGAGGTGCTGGAGACGCTGGACCTGCCGTTCCTGTGCGTGTTCGGCCAGGACGACCACGTCACCGGCGGCCGCCATGACGAGCTGAGCGGCCGCATTCCCGGCGCCACCGGCCAGCCGCACACCGTCCTCACGGGTGCGCACCACTTCCTCCAGGAGGACAAGCCGCACGAGGTGGCAGCCGCCATCGACGACTTCATCCGCCGCACCCGGCCGTGAACCCGAAGGAGCACCATGGAACTCGACCAGCTCACCACCGACGACACCGCCCAGGCCGGGCCGCCCGAGTCGTCCGCCGCGCCGACCGGCTGGCGGCGCGCCATCGGCCTCGGGCTCGGCCTCGCCGCGCTCGTCGGCGTGCTCGTGACGGCGTTCGCCTGGCCGCCGGCCGAGTCGTCGCCCCGTGACGTCCCGGTCGCCGTCGTCGGCACAGCGGCCGCCGCTGACCGCCTCGAGCAGCAGCTCGACGACACCATGCCCGGCGCGCTGGACCTGCGCCGGGCCACGAGCGCCGACGACGCTCGCGCGCTCATCGAGGAGCGCGAGGTCTACGGCGCGATCGTCCTCGGCCCCTCCGGCCCGTCCCGGGTGCTGACCGCGTCCGGCGCCGGCCCGGTCGTCGCGCAACTGCTGGCCGGCATCGCCGACGGCCTCGCGGAACCGGCCAGCACGTCGGCCACCGTCGAGGACGTCGTCCCGTTGCCCGACGACGACCCGCGCGGCGCCACCTTCACCGCGGCCGCACTGCCGATGGTGCTCGGCGGCATGATCGTCGGCATCCTCATGTCGTTCCTGGTGACGGGCGTGTGGCGGCGGGTGGCCGGCGCACTCGTCGCGGCCCTCGCGGCGGGCGGGGTGGTGACGCTGATCGCGCAGGCCTGGCTCGGCACCCTCCAGGGCAGCGCCTGGGCGAACGCCGGAGCGGTCGCGCTGATCGTCGCCGCGATCTCCCTCACCATCACCGGCCTGGTGGCACTCCTCGGCCCGGCCGGCATCGGCCTCGGCGCCGTCGTCATGTTCCTGATCGGCAACTCGATCTCTGGCGTCTCGTCGGCGCCGGAGCTGCTGCCGACCGGCTGGGGAACGCTGGGCCAGGCACTTCCGGCCGGCGCGGGCGGCACTCTGTTGCGGTCGACGTCGTACTTCGACGGTGCCGCCGCCGGCAGCCCGGTGCTGGTGCTCGCCGCCTGGGCAGCCGGCGGACTCGTGCTGGTCGCTCTCGGCCGGCGGGTGCGCCCAGCGGCACACCACGCTCTGGCCGGCTAGGGTGTGCCGCCCGAGGCGGCCCGGTCCCGTCGCGCCCTCGGGCATGATGAGCCGATGCGCGACGAGGCGGGGTGGGCGGCGGCCGGGTATCCGCGGCCGTTCCGGCGGCACCAGCGGCTGGCCCTCGACGCGCTCGGCGAGGCGTTCGCGGCGGGCCGGCGGCGCGCGTGGGTGGTGCTGCCGCCCGGCGCCGGCAAGACCCTCGTCGGACTGGAGGCGGGCCGCCGCCTGGGGCAGCCGATGGTGGTGCTCGGGCCGAACACGGCCATCCAGGGACAGTGGGTCGGGGCCTGGCGCGAGTTCACCCCGGCGCACCTCCCGGCGGGGACCGGCCGCGACCTGGGCCAGCCCGTCACGGCACTGACGTATCAGGCGCTGGCCAGCTTCGACCCGGACGCGGAGGTCGACGAGGAGGGGCACGGGCGCACCGGCGGCCTGCGCGGCCGTCTGCACGAGAACGGCCGCGCGCTGGTCGAGGCGCTGGAGTCGGCCGGGCCGATCACCCTCGTTCTCGACGAGTGCCACCACCTGCTCGAGGTGTGGGGCCGGCTGCTGGCCGAACTGCTCGACGACCTGCCCGAGGCGCACGTCATCGGCCTGACGGGGACGCCGCCGAGCACCCTGACCGCCGGCCAGGCCGACCTGGTCGACCGGCTGTTCGGGTCGCCGCTCTACAGCACGTCGATCCCGTCGGTCGTGCGGGAGGGGCACCTCGCGCCGTTCGCCGAGCTGGCCTGGTTCACGTCGCCGTCGCCGACGGAGTCGCAGTGGCTGGCCGGGGAGGCCGAGCGGTTCGCGGAGCTCCAGAACGACCTGCTCGCACCCGACTTCGCCAGCGTCAGCCTGCTGAGCTGGCTGGACGAGCGATTCGTGGCGCGGCGGACCGGCGCCGGCGCGCCACCGCTCGCGTGGTCCCGGCTCGAGGGCGAGGCGCCGGAGGTGACGGCGGCCGCGCTCCGCTTCCACCACGCCGGGCTGCTCGCCCTGCCCGACGGCGCCGTCGTCCGCGAGGAGCACCGGCACGACCCCACGGCGCAGGACTGGGTGACGCTGCTGCACGACTGGGTGTCGGCGGCACTGCTGACCTCGGACGACCCGCGCGACCGAGCCGCCGTCGAGGCGATCAGGGGCGCGCTGCCGGGCATCGGGTACCAGCTCACGAAGCGCGGCATCCGCCGCGGCCGCTCCCCCGTCGACCGGGTGCTGGCCCGCAGCGAGGCGACCACCGATGCCACGGTGGAGATCCTGGCGGCCGAGGCGGCGAACCTCGGCGATCGGCTGCGCGCCCTGGTGCTGTGCGACCACGAGCGGGCCGCGGCCACCCTGCCGGCCCGCCTGCGCGGCGTCCTCGACGCCGACGCGGGGTCGGCGCGGCTGGTGCTCGCCCGGCTGCTGTCCGACCCGCGCACCGCCGTGCTGAACGCGGTGCTGGTCACCGGACGTGCGGTGGCCGCCGACGCGACCACGGCCCGCAAGCTGGTGTCGTTCGTCCGCGAGCACGCGCCCGGCCTCGACCTCGACGACGTCCCGGAGGGTGCCGCGGGGACGGTCGACGTCACCGGCCGCTGGCGGTCGCGGCACTGGGTGCCGCTGGTCACCCGCTTCTACGAGACCGGCGCGACGCAGGCGCTGGTCGGCACGCGGGCGCTGCTCGGCGAGGGCTGGGACGCCAGGGGCGTCAACACGCTGGTCGACCTGACGACCGCCACCACCCCGGCCGCGGTGGTGCAGACCCGCGGCCGGGCGCTGCGCGTCGACCCGGACTGGCCCGAGAAGGTCGCACACACCTGGAGCGTCGTGTGCGTCTCCGAGGAGCATCCCGGCGGCACCAGCGGCTGGGACCGGTTCGTCCGCAAGCACGACGGCTACTTCGCCGTCACCGACTCCGGCGAGATCGCCGCCGGAGTCGGCCACGTCGACCCCCGGCTCTCGCCCTACGCGCCGCCGCCGGTCGCCGAGTTCGCCGCCGAGAACGCCCTCATGCTGGCCCGGGCCGAGGACCGCGCGCGGGTGCGGGCGCTGTGGCAGGTCGGCACGCCGTACCGCGACGAGCTGGTGCACACCATCCGGGTGACGCCGCAGCACACCGGCGTCGCGCGGCCGGTGGCCGGGCCGGTCCCCCGTCCGCCCGCCCTGGTGCCGGCCGCGCACGGCGCGGCCTCGAGCGGCCGCCCATCGGCTCGGCCGTACGGCCGGCGGGCGTTGTGGTGGGCCGCGGCCGCGCTGGCGGCGCTGCTGACGGCCGTGCTGGCGGTGGCGGCGCTCTGGTGGCCGGCCGCCGCGACGCTGGCGCTCGGCGCGGCCGCCGGCGGGGCACGCGTGCGCCGCGTCCGCGCCGTCCAGCTGCGCGCCGGACAGGACCTCGCCGGGCTGGCGGCCGGGCCGGACCCGCTCGCCTTCGCCTGCGCCGTCGCCGACGCCCTGCACGAGGCGGACCTGTCAGAGGCCGGCGCCGCCGCGGTGTCCGCCGCCGTCGAGCCCGACGGCACGTATCGGCTGGTCCTCGCCGACGTGAGCGCCGAGACGTCCGCCCTGTTCGTCACCGCGCTGGACGAGCTGCTCGCGCCGCTGGTCTCGCCCCGTCACGTGGTGCCGCGCTACCTCGTCGAGGCGATCCCGGACCGTCCCGAGGCGCTGCGCCGGGCCGGCCGTGCCTGGCTCGCGGGCCAGGCCCCGCCGAACGCGGTGGTCTACCACGCGGTGCCGTCGGTCCTGGGCGCCAACGTGCGCCGGGTGCGCGCCTTCGCCGCGGCCTGGAACCGCTGGGTGAGCGGCGGCGACCCGGTCCGCACCGCCACCCCCGAGGGCGAGGGGATCCTCCTCACCCACCGTGGGCACGACCCCTTCGCGGCGACGACGGCGCTGCGCGTGGCGTGGCGGTGACGAAGGGTGGCCCGGGAGCGCGCAGCGTCCCCCGGGCCACCCCTGTCTCGAGCGAGCCGGCTCAGCCCTTGCCGACGTCACTCCGGCCGGCGGCGATTCTCACGGCCAGCGCCTCGCGGGTGCTGAGCACACCGTCGTCGACGAGCTGGTCGGTCACCTGGCGAACGTGCCGGATGAACTCGCCGCGCACCGCCCATGGTTCCTCGTCCAGGATCAGGTCGTTGACGGTGCAGCCGCCGTCGACGCCGTAGTTGGTGATGCCGCTGTCGACGTCGCCGACGACCACGGTCTCTCGCTGATCCGGAGTCGGACAGGTCCCCGGACCGCCGTCGCCGGCGGCGAGCTCCATCCAGTTGACCCGCACCGGGCCCTCGGGGAAGACGAGGTGCAGCGGGAACGTGCCTTCGGTCGGGATGAGGTCGACGGTGACGTTCTGCCACGTCGCGGCGTCGTCGGCGATCACGATCGTCGCGTCGTTGCCCTGGCCGGACGAGTCCGTCGCGGTGCTGCCGCCGTCCTCGTCGAACCGGTACCAGGCGACGTCGCCGCCCTCGCCGCCGCCCGGAGCCGCCACCAGCGCCTGGATCTCGCTCCGGGACAGCGCACGGCCGAAGAGGTTGACGTCGTCGACCGCCCCGTTGAGCAGCGGGTCCGCCGAGTACTGGGAGTCGCCGATCCAGTTCTGGCTGGTCTCCCCCAGGTCGGACGGGGTCAGCGTCATGTTCGCGTTGGTCCCGATGGGCGCGCCGTCGAGGTACAGCGTGCCGGTGCTGCCGGCGAGTGTGACGGCGACATGGTGCCAGCCGTCGCTGGGTAGCGGCTGCGAGCCGTTGATGATCTGCTCACCGGAGCCGGTCGTGATGGCGTACCTGAGGTTGTTCGTCCCTCCGGCGGCCGGGGTCAGGAACATGTAGGTGCCGGTCCCGGAGCCGAAGTCGAAGATGCGCGCCCACGACTGGCCTCCCGACCAGTTCACCCACGCCGAGGCGGTGAAGTCCTCGAGACCGCTGACCACGCCGTCGGGCAGCTCGACGGATTCGAGCTGGCTCGAGCCACCGAGCCGGACGGCGCTGTGGAAGCCCTCCGGACCGTCGGTCCGGCCGATCTCGGCGTTGCCCTCGATCGCGGCCGTGCCCAGCAGCTCGCCGTCCGGCCCGTCGCGCCGCACCTCGACCGTCGTGTCGTCGGCCGTCGCCACCCGCAGGGTCATCTCGCCGATGCCGGCGAGGTTGTACGGCTCGTACGAGGCCCAGGCACCGTTCTGGCCACTGATGGCCTCACCGCCGCCGGTCTCCTCGTCGCCCGCCTCGTCGACCTCGATGCCTTCCGCCTCGGCGAAGTGCTCCGTCTCCTTGCGCCGCTGCTGCAGCAGATGGGTGACGCCGCCGGTCAGTGCCGGCGCGCCGGTCTCACCGCCGTCGTCGGTGTAGCTGGCCGTCACCGTGAGCGAGATGTCCGCGGCGTCGCCGTGCTCCGCGTCCTCCTGCGTGACGATGACGCCCTCGCAGCCGGTCTGCGGCTGACCCGGGTGGACGTGCGCGTTGCCGCCCTCGTCGTGGTAGAGCCCTTGCTGGACGGTGACGCGTTCGCAGTCGATGGCCGGCCCGGACCCGTCCTCGGCATCGTCGACGGTGACGCTGTAAGGGATCTCGTCACCCCAGTCGAAGACCTGGCCGTGCGCCGGGAGTTCGATGGTCAGCTCGGGCCGGGTGTTGCCGGCGGTGATGGTCAGGTTGGAGTTGCCGGAACGTCCGGACGGGTCGGTGGCGGTCAGCCGCACCGTGTACTCGCCGGGCTCGGTGAACGTGTGCGTGGGGTTCGGCTCCTCGGAGGTGGTGCCGTCGCCGAAGTCCCACGTGAACGTCAGCTCGTCGCCGTCCGGGTCGTTGCTGCCCTCACTCGAGAACGTGACCTCCAGCGGGGTGGGTCCGGAGTCCTTGTCGGCGCCGGCCTCGGCGACCGGAGTGCGGGCGCCCTCGGTGTAGTTGATCTTGTACAGTCCGGAGTCGGGGTTGACGTTGCCCCCGGCGTAGTTGAAGTCCATGCCCCACTCGATGAGGTACATCGCGCCGTCCGGCCCGAACTCCATGTCGTGCGGGCTGCGGAACAGTGTGCTCGGCATGAACTGCTCGAAGCTCTCGTAGTCGCCGTTGTCGTCCAGCCGCAGGGCGCCGATCCACTTGCGCGACCACTCCATGACGAACACGGCGCCGTCGTAGTACTCCGGGAACTGGCCGTCGCCGAGCAGGCCCTCCTCGTAGTGGTAGACGTCACCGGCGTACGCAGTGCGGCCGCCACCCGTGGGGAGCTCCGGGAACTGCGGCGACTCACCGTACGGGTACCAGATGAAGGCGTCCTTGGCCGGGGGCACGACGTCCAGGCCGGTGTTGAACGGCGAGTCGTTGGCCGGGCCGTTCTCGCAGTCGAAGAACTCACCGGGTGTGCTGGTCGCGAAGTCCCATTCCCGGTAGGCCTGGTTGTCGGCGATGCAGTAGGGCCAGCCGTAGTTGCCGGCTTCGCGGATCTGGTTCCACTCGTCGTACCCGCGCGGCCCGCGGTTCGGGTTGTCACTGCCGGCGTCGGGCCCGACCTCGCCGGCGTAGATCCAGCCCGTCTCGTCGTCGACGGCGATCCGGAACGGGTTGCGATGGCCCATCGTGTAGATCTCCGGCCGGGTGAGGTCCGGATCCGAGGTCTCGGGCGGGAACAGGTTCCCCTCGGGGATCGAGTAGGTGCCGTCGTCCTCGGGGGTGATCCGGATGATCTTGCCCCGCAGGTCGTTGGTGTTGCCCGAGGTCCGCCGGGCGTCGTAGGAGCGCTTGGCGTCCTCGCTGACCTGGTTGTCGTAGATGCGCCCGTCGATGGGGGCGAAGCCCTGCGAGGCGAAGTGGGCGGTGTCGTCCCCGGTGGAGATGTAGAGGTTGCCGTCGGGCCCGAACGTCATCGAGCCGGCGGAGTGGCAGCAGACCTCCCGCTGGTGCGGGATCTCGAGCAGCACCGACTCCGAAGCCAGATCGAGCTGGTCGCCGTCGACGGTGAACCGGGAGACGTGCTGCACCTCGGGCGAGGGTGCGCTGTAGAAGAGGTAGAGCCATTGGTTGGTCTCGAAGTCGGGATCGAGGGCGATGCCCAGCAACCCGTTCTCGTTGCCGCGGTGCACCGGGATCTGCGCGGCGACCTTCACGGCGCCGGTCTCGGGTTCGTAGACCTTCACCGCGCCGCCCAGCTCGACGTAGAACACCCGGCCGTCGGGCGCCACGGCGAGCTCCATCGGGTTGGCGGTGTTGTCGTCGAGGGCGATCTTCTCGAAGGACGCCTCGGTGGGAATGCCGTCGCGCGGCTCGCCGCAGTCGCCCTCGGCGGCTCCGGCGGCCCATTCGATGCCGCCGAGGAGGTGCTCGCGCATCAGCGGTTCGTCGTAGTACGCCGAGCTGTGGCCGAGCGCGGTGTACCAGGTGCGGCCACCGTCGAAGTTGGCGCACCAGGAGATCGGGTGGTCCTCGCCCATGGCGCCGGAGCCCGGGTTGTAGGTCGACTCGTCGAGCGTGGCCAGGACGTGAACCTTCTCGCGCGGGTTGGCGGTGAAGTTGTACCACTCGTCCTCGCGGACCCACTCCGCGGGTAGACCGGCCGTCGACGGGTGCGTGTCGTCCTCGATCCGAACCGTGGCGTCCTGGAACTGGTCGGCGCCCAAGGGGTGGTTGCGGAAGAACGCTCCGCCCATGAGGTCCGACCACCAGGGCCAGTCCGTCTTGTCCATGTTCGACGTCGAGTGCAGGCCGGCGAAGCCGCCGCCGTTGTGGATGTAGCGCTCGAACGCCTGGCGCTGGGCGGCGTCGAGGGTGTTCTCGCCGTCGGTGTAGAAGACGATGGCCTCGAACTCGGCCAGCCCGTCCTCGGTGAAGATCGACGCGTCCTGCGTCTCGGTCACGGTGAAGCCGTGCTCCGCTCCGAGCTCCTCGACGGCGTTGAGAGCAGCCGGGATGGAGTCGTGCCGGAAGCCGGTCGTCTTGTGGAAGAACAGGACCTGGTACTCGTCCTCGGGGACGTGCGCGGAACTGATGGCCAGGCCCGGGAGCAGGGAGGCCAGTAAGGCCGTCAGCAGCGCGAATGGGATGTAACGATAAAGTCGTCGCATAGACCTCTCACCGTCGCTTCGTTGCGGATGTGGACAGCCCGACGTGTTCAGATCGGCGAGGACACACCTCCTCCCCGCACGACACCGGAGAGGAACGCGAGCCCGTCGACAGCGATGGCGTCCTGTGTCTTGGCCAACGGCCGCCAGATCGACGCGGCGGTGGCGATCGTCGCGTTGTCGCCGGTGAACGACTCGATCACGAGCGGGCCCCGATAGCCGGCCGCTTCCAGGGCGGCGACGATGCCGGGCCAGTTCAGGTGGTCCGCGCCCGGCGCACCGCGGTCGTTCGCGCAGACCTGCACGTGGGCGATGCGACCGGCGGCCCGGCGGATCGCCTCGGTGATGCTGCGTTCCTCGATGTTCATGTGGAACGTGTCGAGGCCCAGGCCGCAGCCCTCGGCGGGAAGGCCGTCCATTGCCTCAAGGGCCTGGTCGACGGTGTTGAGCAGGCTGGTCTCGAAGCGGTTGAGCGGCTCGACGGCGACGGTCACGCCGGCGTCCATGGCGTGCTCGACCACGGGTCCCAGGTTGTCGCGCAGTTGCGCATAGCAGCCGCGCCGTTCCGCGTCGTCGATGCGCCACGTCCGCCCGACCGACGTGTAGATCGGGCCGGCGATCACCGGTGACGAGACGGCCGCCGCCACGTCGACAACGTGGCGCAGGAAGTCACGGGTCGCGACGACCGTCTCGCGGTCGGTGGCCACCAGTTCGCGACCGGCGCCCATGGCGACGACGATGGTGGCGGACAGGCCGAGTGAGTCGAGCAGCGTGGCGGCCCGTACGGGGTCCCAGTCGCCCGCGGACTCGACCGGGAGCTCGATGACGTCGAAGCCCCAGTCACGGATCCGTGGTGCCAGCTCGGCCAGGCGCTGGTCGGTCAGGGGTGAGGTCCAGATCCAGGTGTTGGCGCCCAGCGCCCGGTCCTTCGTCATGCGTACTCTCCTGTCGTCGCGCCGACGCCCAGATAGCGGTGCTGCAGGTCGGGCCGGTCCAGCAGCTCCTCCCCCGTGAACTCGGCCTCGATGCGGCCCGAGACCATGACCAGCTGCCGGTCCGCCATCCGCACCGCCGCGCGCAGGTTCTGCTCGACGACGAGAACGGCCACGTTCTCGGCCACGAGCTGGTGGACCGCGTCCACCAGCACGTCGACGATCGCCGGCGCGAGCCCCTCGGACGGCTCGTCCATCACGACCAGGGGCGCGTTCAGGAGCAGCGCCCGCCCGACGGCGAGCATCTGCTGCTCGCCTCCGGACAGCTCGGCGCCGCCATGGTGGCGCCGTTGCGCCAACCGGGGGAACAGCTCGTAGACGGCTTCAGGTGTCCACCGCCTTCCCCGGGCTCTCCGGGCGAGCATGGCCAGGTGCTCGTCGACGGTGAGTGACGGGAACAGCCTGCGGCCCTGCGGGACGTAGGCGAGGCCGGCGATCGCGATCGTCTCCGGCGCCAGGCCGTCGAGTCTGCGGCCGGCCAGCCGGATCTCACCGCCCGACTGCGGAACGAAGCCGACCAGCGTGTCGCACAGGGTGGTCTTGCCCATGCCGTTGCGGCCGACGATCGCGACCGCCTCGGCCCCCATGCTGAAGCTGAGTCCGTCGAGGACCAGCGACGCGCCGTAGCCGGAGCGGAGGTCGCGCACGTCGAGCAGCGGGTCGTCCTTCGTCATGCCGCCGCCTCCGTCCCGAGATAGATCTGGTGAACGTGCGGCTCCGTGCGGATCTGCTCCGGCGTTCCGGCCGTGATCTGCTCGCCGTCGGCCATCACCACGACCCGCTGCGCGATCCGGAACGCGACGTCCATGTCGTGCTCGATGAGCAGCAGGGTCAGGCGCTCGTCGAAGGACTCGAGCAGCTCGACGAGGCGCTCCCGCTCACCGCGGGACAGGCCGGAGGCCGGTTCGTCGAGCAGCAACACGTCCGGCTCCGTCGCGATCGCCATCGCCAGTTCGAGTTGCCGGCGCTGACCGTGGGCGAGCTCGCCCGCCACGGCGTCGACGTGCCGCGACAGCCACACCCGCTCGGCCACCTCGGCGGCCTGGACGCGCATGGCCCGGTCGGCGCGGGACCGCCAGAGCGCCCGGTGCCGGCCTCGGTGCCCGGCGAGCGCGAGATAGACGTTCTCGCGCACCGTCAGCCCGGCGAACGCACGTGCCTTCTGATAGGTCCGTGCGAGGCCGAGGCGAGGTCGGTGCCGCGACGGCCGGTGGGTGCAGTCCTGTCCCCTGATGATCACCGTGCCGGTGGTCGGGGTGATGTCCCCGGCGATGACGTTGAACAGCGTGGTCTTGCCCGCGCCGTTCGGCCCGATGACGGCCAGTCGCTCACCCTGTGCGATGTCGAGGTCGACACCGCGCAGGGCGCGCAGACCCCCGAACGCCACCGTGACGCCGCTGACCTGGACGACGGACGCCATGACGGTCCCCTAACTCTGCGGGACGCCGTCGACGACCGGGATGGCGTTGCCCTCCCAGGGCAGCTCACGCTCCTCGCAGGCCGGGAAGTCGCGGCCGGGTGAGGGGGTGTCGGGGCTGAACGTGCCGCCGAAGGTCTGGTCGACCCCTGGCACGATGGCCACCGTCTCCTGGACGACCTCACCGGCGTCGTCGAGCACGAGACGCGACAAGCCGACGTCGACGATGCCGCTGCGGTTCTCGTCCAGGCTGATGTCGCCGTAGGGCAGCTCCAGGGTGAGGCCCGAGATCGCCGAATGGAAGGCGCCGAGGTCGGAGATGTCGCCGCCGACCGCCTCCAGCGCCTCGACCAGCGCGACGCCGGCCGTGTAGTAGCCGTAGAAGAAGCCGAATTCGGCGGCGACCGACGGCGGCGCGGGCTCGTTGCCGCTCAGCGAACCCGGGATCGTCTCCCAGGTCTCGTCCGCGGCGGCCAGGTACTCCTCGATCTGCGGCGTCTGCACGTCGGCCGGCAGGGTGGCGAATCCGCCGACGTACGCCCCGGCGATATCCGTGCCGAGGGCCTGCGCCAGGTCGGGGTTGAAGAACAGGTTGCCCGCGTGCTGGTCGCCGGTGAGGTCGCCCTTGCCGTTGACGAAGGCCTCCAGCGCGGCCTGGGTGCCGGTGCCGCCCACGGCCCAGAAGTAGCCGTCGACCTCGTCCGGGTTCGGCAGCTGCGCGACGTAGGACGAGTAGTCGGTGGTGCCCAGCGGAGGGAAGACGCGGTGGGTGACCTCGCCGCCGGCCGCACAGAAGTCGGCCACGAATCCGGCCGCCGACGTGTGCCCGAAGCTGTAGTCGTCGGCGATGACGGCGACCGTGTCCCAGCCCTCCTGGTGGTGCAGCAGGTCGCCGAGGCCGGCGCTCCAGATCGCGCCGTCGCCGTAGAAGCGGAAGTAGTTCGGCGCCTGCACCTGCAGCGTCTGCTCCTGCGACCCGGAGATGCCGGCGAACACCGTCAGCTCGGGGTTCGCCTTGGCGTACTCGGCGATCGCGATGCCCTCGTCGCCGGAGAGCGGCCCGATGATGACGTTCGCGCCGAGCTGCTCGACCAGCCGGCGCACCTCCTGCACGATGCGGTCGGCGGTGTCGTCGCCGCAGCCGACGCCGACCAGCTCGATCGGCGTCCCGGCCACCTCGGCGCCGCTGAACCCCTCCAGTGCGCTGGTCGCCGAGTTGGGCGTGGCGCCGGCGAACCGGGCCAGGGCCAGCGTGGTGCCGGCGACGACGTCCTCGTGGAAGCCGCCGAACGGGCCCTCGCACTGGCCGAGGATGCCCAGCCGGATCCCGTCGCCGGACGGCGAGCCGTCGCCACCGCCGGCGGCGGACTGCTCGTCGGCGGGCAGCCCGGTCGAGTCGTCGTCCCCGCCGCCGCAGCCGGCGGCCAGCAGGGCCAGGCCGGCCGTCACGGACAGCGCCAGCGATGTCCGTCTCCTCTGTCTGCTCATGCTCGTGTCCCTCCGAGTTCCTTCTGGGTGCGTACGGGTAGCCGGCGGACGATCCCGGTCAGGCCCTCGGGCGAGAGGACCATGATCACCAGGACGATGACGCCGATGACGGTGTTGAACCGCGCCTCGGTGATGCCGATGCGGTCGACGAGCGGGAGGTCGCGCAGGTAGGTGAAGACCAGGACGTAGACGAACGCGCCGAGCCAGGCGCCCTCGAGCGACGAGATGCCTCCGATGACGGCGATGATCAGCAGGATCAGCGTCGGCCCGATCGAGATGGACGCGGGATCGACCTGCCCGTTCCACCACACGTTGAGCAGTCCGGCCAGGCCGGCGACGAAGCCGGCCAGGGTGAACGCCAGCGTCCGGTGCAGCGGCACGTCGAATCCCAGCGACGCCATCCGGACCGGGTCGTCGCGCACGCCCTGCAGCGCCAACCCGAACGCCGTCCGCCGGATCGCTCGGAAGCCCACGTAGGCCAGCACCGACAGCAGCAGGCCCGCGTAGTACAGCCGGACCGGCGGGCCGAGCAGGTCCGGCCGCTGGATGCTGGTGATGCCGCCGGGCCCGGAGATCTCGACGATCTGGGCGAAGACGAAGTAGCCGATGACCCCGTACACCAACGTGAGCATCAGGAAGTAGATGCCGGTCGTCCGGCTCGCGATCGCGCCGAGGACGAACGCTGCCAGCGTCGTGACGACGATCGCGAACAGCACGGCGGCCCACGGATGCCAGCCGAGATTCAGGCCGCGAGCGCCACCGTCCAGCGCGGCGTTGCCGAACATGAAGCCGGCGATCCCGAACATCAGGAGCTGCGCCAGCGAGGTCATGCCGCCGTACCTGGCGAGGAACACGATGGTCGCCGCGGCCAGCCCCAGGATCAGCGTCTGAGTCATGACGAAGTTGACGAAGAACGCGGTGGCCAGGCTGGGCAGCAGGATCAGGACGATGACCAGTCCGGTGAGGGCGAGCGTCTCGCCGGTCAGGCGTTCTCGCAGGTTCATGCCGGCCTCCCGAACAGCCCGTAGGGACGCACGGCCAGCACGAGCGCCAGGAGACCGAACGTCATGATGATCGCGTAGTAGGTGTACTGACTCGGCAGGTAGGCGGGCGAGAACGCGACGACCATGCCGTACAGCAGCGAGCCGGCCGCGGCTCCCTTGAGCGAGCCGAGCCCGCCGATGATCACGACGACCAGCGCGTTCAGCAGCCAGCTGCCGTCCGTGCCGGGCGCGGCGCCGGCGAACGACGCGCCGAGCACCCCACCCAGGCCGGCCAGGAACGAGCCGACGAGGAAGGTGAGCGCGAACACCCGGCGGATGTCGATCCCCAGGCCGCGCACCATCTGCCGGTCGTCCACGCCCGCACGGATGATCAGGCCCACGCCGGTGCGGGTCAGCCACAGCCACAACAGCAGGCCGACCAGCACGGCGATGCCGAGCAGCAGCAGCCGGGTGACCGCGTAGCGCTCACCACCGAAGGTGAGGAAGTGGGTCACGGCCCCCGGCCAGACCACCCGCTGGGCCAGCCCGCCGAACTCCCGCAGCATCTGGTCGGCGAGCACCACCGTGATGGCCAGGGTCAGCAGCGTCTGCCGCAACTCCTGGCCCTCGTTCCACTGCAGGAACAGCTGCTGGATCAGCAGGCCGAGCACGGCGGCGACCCCGGCGCCGGCCAGCATCGGGACCACCCAGTCGAGCAGGCCGACGTCGGACGGGTCGAGGTTGCGTGAGCGCCCGACCATCGCCTCCTGCACGCGGATGGCGACGTAGGCGGCCAGCAGGAACAACGAGCCGTGCGCCATGTTCACGGTGCGCATCAGCCCGAAGATGAGCGTGAACCCTGACGCCGCGACGAAGAGCAGCCCGGCGAAGGTCACCCCGTCCAGGATGGTGACCAGGAACTTCCCGGGGTCGTCCACCGCGGCGCCGGCGGGTGTGCCGTCCGCGAGGAACAGCACCCAGGCGGCCACGGCCACCGCGACGGCGGCGGCGACCCACACCGCGGGCCGGCGCAGCTGCGCCACCCGGCTCGCCGGCGCGCCCCGGTCCGCGTCGATCAGGGCAGGTGTCATCGGTACCTCCGCAGGTCAGCGCCGAGCGGCGCAGCGTCGTGGGACGACCTGTGCGTGTGGTGACCGGCCGGCGTGACGCCGGGCGCCGGCCGCGACGTGGGTCAGGCGGTGTAGTCGGGTATCGCCACCCGGGCGCCGCCGTTCATGGCCGACTCGTGGGCGCAGATGCCGACGGACGTCCAGTTCGCCGCGGTGACCTCGTCGATCGCGGGCGCCCGGCCCTCGACGATGCTGCGGACGAACTCGTGCGCCAGGTGCGGATGCGAACCTCCGTGCCCGCTGCCCTGGACGAAGGAGAGGTGCTCGTTCTCGGCGTCGTAGACGCCGCGGGTCGTGAAGGGCGCGATCTCCGGCGGCAGCCGGTGAGCGAAATCCGGGATCTCGACGGTCTTCGGAATCTCTCCGACGTGCAGGACATGACCGGAGCCCTGGGTCTGCTCCCATTCGAAGGTCGCGAGTTCACCGAAGACGGTGAAGCTCTCGACGTATTCGCGGGCCGTTTCGAACAACGAGCGGGCGATCTCCGCACGGACCGGCGAGTCGCGCAACGTGATGAGTGCGCTCTCCACCGCGAACGGAGACCCGTACATCGCCGTCAGCTCGGGCGAGATGCGCCCGGAGCCGACGCAGACGACGCTCTCGGCCAGCGCGCCGGCCAGCGAGAGCACCGGGCTGACCGCGTGTGTCGCGTAGTGCATGGGCGGCAGTCCCTCCCAGTAGCCGGGCCAGCCGGCCATCTCCTGGTGGTGCGCCCCGCGCAGGAACTGGACGCGGCCCAGCGTGCCGTTCTCGGCGAGCTCTCTGACGTGCAGGAACTCGCGCGAGTACACCACGGTCTCCATCATCATGTAGTTCTTGCCGGATCCCCGGACCGCGTCGACGATCGACCGGCACTCCTCGAGCGTGGTGGCCATCGGCACGGTGCAGGCGACGTGCTTACCGGCGCGCAGCGCGGCGACGGTCTGGCCGGCGTGGTCCGGGATCGGGGTGTTGATGTGCACCGCGTCGATGTCCGGGTCATCGAGCATCGCGGCGATGTCGGTGTAGCGTCCGGGGACGCCGAACCGGTCGGCGGTCTCGTGGAGAGCGGACTCGGTGCGTTGACACACGGCGACGAGTTCGGCGTCCGGGTGGGCCTGGTAAATCGGGATGAATTCCGATCCGAATCCCAGCCCGGCGATGGCCACGCGTACTCTCTGCGTCATCGTTGACCTCCTGTGTCGTGAAGGCTACGGAGGACCCAACGGGACAAACCATGCGCAATCCAGCAGCAGACCTTAGATTTCTTACATGTCGGGGACACGGCACGTCGCGCTGCTGGTCGAGACCTCGAACGCCTATGCCCGCGGCCTGCTCGTCGGCGTGAAGAAGTACGTCGAGGAGCACCCGCACTGGTCGCTCTACCTCGCCGAGCACAGCCGGCACGAGACCGACTTCTCCTGGCTGGAGGGCTGGCACGGCGACGGCGTCCTGGCCCGCATCGAGAACGAGGGCACCGCCCGGTTCATCCGGCGACTCGGCCTGCCGACGGTCGACCTCAGCGCGGCCCGCCTGGTCCCGGAACTCCCCGGCGTCGAGACCGACGACGGCACCATCGCCCGCTGGGCGGTCGGGCACTTCGCCGAACGCGGGCTGCGCCACTTCGCCTTCTGCGGCGACGAACGCTTCGCGTGGTCGATCACCCGCAGCGAGTGGTTCGCCGGCCACGTCCGGCAGCACGGCGCGACCCCGCACGAGTTCCGGATGAAGTCGTCGGGCATGCGCGCCGCCGACCGCGAGCGGCTCGCCACCTGGCTCACCGGGCTGCCGAAGCCGGTCGGCGTCCTGGCCTGCTACGACATCGCCGGCCAGGAGGTCCTGGAGGCCTGCAAGATCGCCGGCCTCGCCGTCCCCGACGCCGTCGCCGTCCTCGGTGTCGACAACGACGAGTTGATCGGCAATCTCACCACGCCCCCGTTGTCGAGCATCGAGCCCAACACGACCGCGTCCGGGTATCTTGCGGCGCACCTGCTCGACCTCATGATGCACGGCCGGTCGCTCGAAGCGGGCCTGCGCCTCATCGAGCCGACCCGCATCGTCGCCCGCCAGTCATCCGACATCCTCGCCGTCGACGACCCGCTCGTCTCCGAGGCGCTGCGATTCATCCGGGCCCGATCCGACCAGAACCTCGCCGTCACCACCGTCCTGCGCCACGTCGGCCTGTCTCGTCGCGCCCTCGACTACCGCTTCGCCGCGACCTTGGGTCGCACGGTGCACAGCGAGATCATCAGGGTCCGGCTCGCCCACGTCGCCGAGCTGCTCTCGTCGACGGACTGGACCTTGCAGCAGATCGCCGAACGACTGAACTTCAGCCACTCCGAGTACATGAGCGTCGTCTTCAAGAAGCACACCGGGCAGTCCCCCGGCCAGTACCGCCGCACCGTCGGCGGCGCCGTCGCCCGCCAGGCGTTCTGGCAGGAGTGACCTCTCGTCGCCCACGCGGGGGCGTTGCATATATTGCAGCACTTCTTCTCGAAATGTGCAATCTCCTCTTGACACAAGGCTGCCGGCTCCACGAGGGTTCCAACGATGTAATCGATCGGCCGTCAGCGGTCCGGTCGACTCGCCCAACGGAGGGAGAGTTACATGCACCTCGCACGTCTCCACCGTTCACCGGCAGCTCCGCCTGGCAGGCGTCCGCTGCGCTCACTGCTCGCAGGCTTGACGGCCGCCGCGGCGATGACGACCGCGGCGGCCGCGCCGGCCGCGTCCGCGGCGCCACCCGAACCGCTCGGGCCGCAGGTCGTCCGCACGGATCAGCCGCCGACCGGATACGCCGTCACCTTCCGGTACGAGGCGCCCGAGGGCGTCGAGTCGGTACACGTCTACGGCGACTGGTTCTACTCTCGACCCGAGAGCGTGACCTGTCAGGACTGCGGCGACGGCCGGGCGCCGTCGCAGTGGTTGCCCGGCGACATCGCGGCCACACCGTGGCAGATCCTGCCGATGGAACGTGGCGACGACGGCGTGTGGTCCGTCACGGTGCCACTACCGGCGGGCAGCTTCCGCTACGCCTTCACGCACGACTGCACCAGCGAGCTGGCCACCGGCTGCACCCTGCACGACGATCCGGCGAACCCGTGGCAGATCCAGCCGCAGTATCCCGGCGCACCGGGAGCCGTGCGCAGCACCGTCTACGTGCCGGAGAGCAGGAAGTTCCCGACCTACGACACCGACTACCAGGCGCCGCCGCGGCCGCACCAGGCGGGCACTCTGGAGACGCGGCGCTACCCGTCGCCGCTGTCCACCAACCCGGCCGGCGTCCACGACGTCGTCGTGTACCTGCCGCACGACTACGACCCGGACCGGCCGACGCCGTACCCGACGCTCTACCTGAGCCACGGCGGCGGCGACCACTCGACCGCATGGACGATGCAGGGCGTCGCCCACCACATCCTGGAGAACGCGATCCGGGACGGCGCCGCTCAACCGATGGTGATCGTGTCGACCGACTTCAACGGACTGCCCGGCGGCAACCAGGGCTACGTCGACGAGCTCAGGAACAACGTCTTCCCGTTCGTCGAGCAGAACTACAACGTCTCCACCAGGGCGGAGGACCGTGCCTTCGGCGGGTTCTCCGCCGGCGGGAGCCGCGCCTACACGCTGATGTACGACCACACGGAGCTGTTCGGCTACCACGCCGCCTGGAGCGCGGGCGGACCGCAGGCCGGCCAGGAGCAGATCGACCGCATGAAGGACGTGGCCGGCGGCATCATGATCGGCACGGGGCTCCAGGACCACCTGGGCAACATCGCCGAGAACTCGCAGCGCAACGCCGCGGCGCTGAAGACGGCCGGCGTGGACGTCGACGAGTTCAACGTTCCGGGAGTCCACACCTGGCACGTCTGGCGGCCACTGCTGAACCACTACGTGCGCGACCTCGCCTTCCGCAGCACCACCACGGACGTCGCGGCCACCACCGAGCCGGTCGGGCGCCACGTGCGCCTCAGCGCCGTCGCCACGGTCGCCCCCGTGACGACGAGCGTCACCGCACCCTCGGGGACGGTGGACTTCTACGCCGGCGAGCAGCACCTCGGCTCCGCCAGGGTCCGCGACGGCGCCGCCCGCTTCCACAAGCCGGTCGACGCGGCCCTGCTCGACGATCCCGTGGTCGCCCGCTACCGGGGCGACGACCTGTTCGACGAGTCGAGCAGCATCCCGGCCGAGGCCGGCTGACCGGCACCTGGTCACCCTGGGACGGCGCTCTCGCGATCCGAGGCGCCGTCCCAGGCGCCGGGCGCCGCGCCGGTCAGCCGACCGGCGCGGCGCCCGCGGCGTAGCCCAGTTCGGCGGAGATCGTCGCCGCGGTGTCGAGCAGCAGCGGAAGGCGCGCCTCCAGCTGCGGCAACGTGGCGATCACCTCGATCGCCGTGATCGACACGGCGGCGACGACCCGGCCGCGGGTGTCCAGGATGGGCGCCGCCACGCACATCACGTAGGCGTCGTGCTCACCGTTGTCGGTCGCCCAGCCTCGCTCGCGCACCTCGATCAGCTCGAGCTCGAGCGACGCGCGGTCGGCGAACGTGGTGTCGGTGTAGCGCTCGAACGTGACGTGTGAGAGCAGGCGGTCGCGCTCGTCTCGCGGCAGGTGGGCCAGGATCACCTTGCCCACGGCGCTCGCGTAGATCGAGACGGCGCGGCCGACCCGTGAGGGCAGCTTGACGGCGTCGAAGGCCGGGCTGTCGACCTTGTCGATGTAGATGATCTCGTCGCCGGTCAGCTGCGCGAGGTGCACCGTATGGCCGGTCTCCCGCTGGAGCCGGCGCAGGTGCGCGGAGGCGAACTCGCGCAGGTCCATCGAGCCGAGCGCCAGCTCGGACAGCTCGATCAGACCGCTCCCGACCACGTACGTCCCCGCACCGGTCTTCCGGACGAACCGCGCCGCCTCGAGCGTCTGGAGGATCCGCAGGGCCGTCGACTTGTGCACACCGAGGACCTCCGAGGCGTCGGCGAGGCTCAGCGGGTGCTCCGCGGACCTCCTGATGAGCTCGATCGCGCGCTGGACCGTCTGAGACACGACCACCTCCTGATTGCACTATACGCAACGGGCACGTAACGATGTGCAACCGTGATTTGACAGCGTTGCATATGTTCCTACGATCGTTGCAGACCTTTAACGTTCAAGCAGAGTCACGACTCCATGAGGAGCACCCGATGAGGACACCACGCGTTCGCCGCGCCATGGTCGCCGCGGCCACCGTCGTCGGCCTTGCCGTCTCGACCGGATGCGGCTCCGACTCCGACTCCGGCTCGAGTTCGGGCTCGGACGGCGGCGTCACGACGCTCACCTTCGCCGCCTCGACCTTCGGCGACCCCGGCCGCGGGCCGCACCTGCAGGAATGGCTCGACGCGTTCAACGCGAGCCAGGACGAGATCCGTGTCGAGGCCGCATCGGTCCCGTACCCGACGTTCGGTCAGACCGTGCTGACGCAGATGGGCGGCGGCGAGGGACCCGACCTCGTCCGCTTCGACATGCCCGAGTTCGAGGCGGCCGCCGACGCCGGCCTGATCACTCCCCTGGACGACCTGATCGACGTCGGCGAGTACGAGCTGCTCGAGCAGCCCGACCGGTTCATGGTCCACGACGACGTGCGTCACGGCATCATCTTCGAGGCCTCGAACTACGCGATGTTCTACAACGCCGACCTGATCCCCGAACCGCCGACGACCTACGACGACTTCTTCGCCACGGCACAGTCGCTGACCAGCGGCGACGTGTTCGGGCTGGCGTTCCGCCAGACGGAGGCCGAGGAGGCCGGTGTCTGGCAGGACATCTTCAACTACGTCTACGGCTTCGGCGGCGCCTGGTCCGACGGTGAGGAACTCACCATCAACGCGCCCGAGAACCTCGAGGGCCTGCAGGCCTACAAGGACCTCTACGACGCGAACGTCATTCCGCGCGGCGCCGACGCGGCGACCTTCCGCCGCATGTTCGCCGAGGGCAAGGTCGCGATGGAGCTGAACAACGGCGGCTATGCGACGCACCTGCTCGCCGAGAGCCCCGGGCTGAACTTCAGCGTCGCGCCCATCCCCTTCCCGGAACGCAGCCAGGGCACGATCCTCGCGCCCATCGTGATCAACGAGGCGAGCGAGGCGAAGGACGAGGCGGCCACGTTCATCCGGTGGGCGCTGGAGGACGAGAACCAGGTGGCGCTGCAGGAGATCCTCGGCGCGAGCAGCGTCGCGACGGCGACCGAGCGCAGTGCGGAGTCGCTGCAGGCGATGCCGTTCCTGCCCGCCTTCGACGAGCTCACCGAGTCGAGCCTCCCGCAGATCGTGCTCGGTTTCGAGGCTCAGACGCCGGACATCCGCAAGATCGTCGTGCAGAACGTCATCGCCGCGCTCCAGGGCGACGTCGACCTGGAGACCGCCCTGGACACCGCCCAGGAGCAGGCGACCGACCTGGTCGGCTGACCCGACGGCGCCGGGGCGGGACTCGCTCGCCCCGGCACCTGACCACCGCGACGAAGGACACCACTCGATGACCGTGCTCGAGCAGACGAGAGCGCCCCGGACCGAGACCGGACGCCGGCGCAGTCCCCTCGGCAGCAGGTGGACGCCCTACCTGTTCCTGGCGCCCGCCGCCATCTTCATCGTCCTCTTCCAGGGTGTTCCGCTGGCTCAGGAGATCTTCCTGAGCTTCACCCGGACCTCGCTGCTCAATCCCACGAACAGCACCTGGGTGGGCCTGGAGAACTACGCCCACATCTTCGCCGACGAGGACTTCCACCGCACTCTGCGCACCACGTTCGTCTACGTCGTCGCCTGCGTCGTCGGCTCCGTGGGCGCCGGGCTGCTGGTCGCCCTGCTGCTCAACCGGAGCTTCCGCGGCCGGGGCGTCGTCCGCGCTCTCGTCACGGTGCCCTGGGCAGCGCCCGGCATCGCGGTCGCCCTGATCGCGACTTGGATGCTCAACCCCCAGTACGGCATCGTGAACCGGTTCCTCGACGCCGTGGGGCTGGGCGTTCCTGGCGGCGCGATCCTCGACAGCTCGACCTACGCCCTTCCGGCGATCCTGCTGACGACCATCTGGCAGCTCTTCCCGCTCACCTCGGTGGTGCTGCTGTCCGCGCTGCAGGCGGTGCCGCGTGACCTCACCGAGGCGGCCACGATGGACGGCGCCGGGCGGTGGTGGACCTTCCGTGCCGTCACCTGGCAGGTCATCAAGCCGACCGTGGGTCTGCTCGCGCTGCTGATGACGATCTGGTCGATCCGGCGGTTCGAGCTGATCTGGCTGATGACCAAGGGCGGCCCGGTGGGCTCCACCGAGACGCTCGTCATCGACCTCTACGCGCAGGCGTTCGACTCCAAGCAACTCGGCACCGCCGCGGCCATCGGCATGGTCGGCGTCGTCATCTCCCTGATCGTCATCGCGGGCAGCCGGCTCGTCACCCGTGCCGCCGAGAAGGAGGGGCTGCGATGAGCCGGCTCCGCATCGGCCTGACGCTGCGCATCGTCGCCGTCCTCATGGTGATGGGGATCGCGGTCTTCCCCCTGTACTGGATGTTCGTCACGGCGCTGTCGAGCAACGCCGACCTCTTCGCCTCCGACGCCCGCCTGCTCCCCGACTTCTCTCAGTTCGGGGTGTTCGTCGACGCGCTGTCCGACGGCGAGGCTCTGGGGTGGCTGCGCAACAGCCTGGTGATCGCCCTCGGCACGACCGTGCTGTCGATCGGCCTGGGCATCCCGCTCGGGTATGCGCTCTCGCGGTTCTCGTTCCGGGGCAAGACCCTGACGGCGGTCGTCCTGCTGCTCACCCAGATGCTTCCCGAGGCGCTCATGGTGGTGCCGCTGTTCTCGCTGTTCAACCGCTTCGACCTGCTCGACTCCCTCACCGGGCTGATCCTGGCCAACTCGGCGTTCGTGCTGCCGATCGTCGCGCTCATCCTCAAGGGCGCGATCGACGGCATCCCGCGTGAGCTCGAGGAGGCGGGCCGGGTCGACGGCGCCCGGCCGCTCACCATGCTGGTGCGGATCAACGTGCCGCTGATCGGCCCGTCGATCGCGGCCGCGGCGGTCATCGCGTTCTTCCACGCCTGGAACGAGTACGTCTTCGCGGTGACGTTCATCTACGCACCGGAGACGCAGCCGGCCTCGGTGGGAATCGCCAGCTTCATCGGGGAGGTCGGGACTCCGGTTCAGACGGTGATGGCGGTGGCCTTCATGTTCACGCTGCCCGCCGTCGCGTTCTACCTGTTCGCGCAGAAGTACGTCGTCGCCGGCATGACCGCCGGCGCAGTCAAGGGTTGATATGAAGATCACTTCGGTCGACACCTTCGTGGTCGACTTCTACCGCACCAACCTCGTCATCGTGCGCGTGTCGACGGACGAGGGCATCTCCGGCCTCGGCGAGGCGACGCTCGAAGGCAAGGAGCGTGCCGTCCAGGGAGCGATCGCCGAGCTCGCCGAGGCCGTGACCGGGCTCGACCCCACGCGCGTCTCCGGCACGATCCACGAACTCGCGCGCGACTGGTACTGGCGCGGCGGGCCGGTCATCATGACCGCGCTGAGCTCGCTGGAGATGGCGCTCTGGGACATCTCCGCCCGCGATCTGGACGTCCCGGTGTCGCGGCTCTTCGGCGGGAGCACGCGCGATCGCGTGCGTGCCTACGCGAACGGCTGGTTCTCCGGCGCCGCGACGCCGGAGGACTACGCGGCCGCGGCCGCGCGCACCGTCGCCACCGGGTTCCGCGGGCTCAAATGGGATCCGTTCGAGAACTACGACCTCGTCATCACCTCCCGGCAACTGGACCGCGTGCTCGCGCAGATCGACGCCGTGCGCTCGGCAGTCGGCCCCGATGTCGAGCTGTTCATCGAGGGTCACGGCCGCTTCGACGTGCACCACGCGATCAAGATCGCCCGCGAGATCGCGCAGTTCGACCCGGTCTGGTTCGAGGAGCCGTGCCCGCCGGACAACCTCGACGCTCTCGTTGACGTGCGCCGCGCGTCGCCGGTGCCGATCGCGGCCGGCGAGCGCTGGTTCGGCCGCCAGGGCTTCGTCCCCGCCCTCGCACGTCAGGCGGTCGACTTCGTCCAGCCCGACGTGACGCACGCGGGTGGGCTGGCCGAACTGGCGTTCATCTCCACCCTCGCCGCCACCAGCTACGTGGGCTTCGCGCCGCACAACCCGAGCGGGCCGCTGAGCACGGCCGCGACCCTGCAACTGGGCGCCAGCCTGCCCAACTTCCGGTACCTGGAGATCATGGCGACCGACGTGCCCTGGCGCCCGGACATCACCAACGAACGCCTCACCCTGACCGCCGACGGCGACCTGCTCGTCCCCGCATGCGTCGGACTCGGCATCGAGCTCGACCTGGAGGAGATCGCCCGCCATCCGTTCACCCCGCACCCCATGCGCCTGTTCGACGACGCCGTCTACGACATCCGGCCGCAGGACGAGCGTTCCTTCTTCAACCTGGGAGCCGACGAATGACGCCGTGGTTCGGAACGGCCGCCGAGACCCTGCCGGACACCGCCGGGGACGGCGTCCTGATCGGCCGGATCTGGGATCCCGCCGTCGCCGGGCCGTCGCCCGTGGTCGTCCGCGACGGCGAGGTCATCGACATCAGCTCGAGCTTTCCCACAGTCCGTGACCTCTGCGAGGTGCCCGAGCCGGCGACGGTGGCCGCCGGACTCGCCGGGCGGCGGGTCGGAACCGTCGACGAGGTGCTGGGCAACACCGGCGCCGCCCACCGCGACGACGCACGGCCCTGGCTGCTCGCCCCCGTCGACCTCCAGGCGCTGAAGGCCGCGGGCGTGACGTTCGCCGTGTCGATGATCGAGCGGGTCATCGAGGAGCGGGCCCGGGGAGACCTGACGCTCGCGGCGGACCTCCGCCGCCGGATGCTCGCCGGCGTGGGCGTGGACTTCCACGACCTGTCGCCCGGATCCGAGGAGGCCGGACGGCTCAAGGACCTGCTCGTCGCCGAGGGCGCGTGGAGTCAGTATCTCGAGGTGGGCATCGGTCCCGATGCCGAGATCTTCACCAAGGGCCAGGTCCTGTCCGCGGTGGGAACGGCCGTGCCCGTGGGGGTGCTCGCCACGTCGACCTGGAACAACCCCGAGCCGGAGGTGGCGCTGGTCGTCCAGTCCAGCGGCCGGATCGTCGGAGCGACCCTCGGCAACGACGTGAACCTGCGCGACGTCGAAGGCAGGTCCGCGCTCCTGCTGCCGATGGCGAAGGACAACAACGCCTCGTGCGCGCTGGGACCGTTCATCCGGCTCTTCGACGACCGCTTCGGGCTGGACGACGTGCGCGGGCTGGAGGTGGGACTGCACATCTCCGGCGACGACGGGTTCCGCCTCGACGCGGTCTCGGAGATGTCGCAGATCTCGCGCGATCCGGTGGCTCTGGTGGACCAGCTGATCGGCCCGCACCACCACTATCCCGACGGCGCGGTCCTGATGCTCGGCACCATGTTCGCGCCCATCCAGGACCGCGACCGTCCCGGAGAGGGGTTCACCCACAAGCTCGGCGACGTCGTCGAGATCAGCTCACCGGCGCTGGGCACACTGGTCAACCGGGTCCAGCACGCCGAGGAGTGCACGCCGTGGGACTTCGGCATCCGTGCGCTCATGACCAATCTCGCGCGCCGGGGCCTGCTCTGAACTCAGCGCGTCGTCTCGCGCAGCTCCAGCCGTGCCGTCACGACGGTGGTCAGCGCGTCCGGCGTCTCGTTCTCGTCGCCGGACGCGCCGACCCGGCGCTGCAGCAGCTCCAGGACGCGATCGGCCATGGTGTCGTTGCCCGGCTCCACCGACGACAGCCGAGGCACCAGGAACTCGGTCTCGTTGCCGTTGTCGAACCCGATCACCTGGACGTCGCGTGGCACCGCGACCCCGAGGTCTGCCAGTGCCCGCAGCACCCCCATCGCGGCGGCGTCGGTGAGCGCGAACACGCCGTCGAAGCCGACGCCGGTCTCGTGCAGCTGCTTGACGACCTGGAACGCCGAGCCGGGGTCGAACGACTCGACCTCGACCACGAGCTGCTCGTCGACGTCGACGCCGAGTTCGGCGTGGGCCTGGCGGTAGCCCCGGGTGCGCAGCGACGGCATGTCGTCGACGTGGTCGTCGTGCCGGCCGCCGATGATGGCGACGCGCCGCGAGCCGGTCCTCAGCAGGTGCTCCGTGGCCTGCCTGGCACCGCCGACGTTGTCCATCATGACGTGGTCGAAGGTGGCCGGCACCGGCCGCTCGCCGATGAACACGACGGGCGTCTCGAACCGCAGCTGGTCCAGGTCGGCGGCGGCGACCCGCAGCGGGCTGATGACGACGCCGTCGTACATGCGCAGCCGGCCGAACGAGATGGCCTCGAGCTCGCGCTCGGCGTCGCCGCCCGTGCGCTCGACGACGAGGTGCAGGCCGCTCTTCTCCACGCCCTTGGCGAGCCTGCTGGCCAGCTGCGCGTAGTAGGGCCGGTCGATGTCGGGCACGATCAGCCCGACGGCGCCGGTGCGGCCCGCCCGGAGATGCCGCGCGGCGTGGTTCACCTGGTAGCCGAGCCTCGAGATCGTCCGCAGCACCCGCAGCCGGGTCTCGGCGCCCACCCCGGGCCGGCCGTTGATCACGTTCGACACCGTCATGGCCGACACTCCGGCCGCGTCCGCCACATCCGTCATGCGCACCACGGAACCATCATCGCCCCTCCGGCCGGCTACCGACGACCCGTCCGGTTCAGTGGGATTCGCGCGGCACGGCCGCGCCGCGGGAGCCGACGAGGAAGTCGAAGTCGGCGCCGTGGTCGGCCTGCAGCACGTGCTGGGTGTACAGCCAGCCGTAGCCCGTGCCGTGCACGGGCGCCGGCGGCTTCCACGCCGAGCGCCGCCGCTCCAGCTCGTCGTCGCCGACGTCGAGGGTGAGCGTCCGTGCGGGGACATCGAGCGTGACGGTGTCGCCGGTGCGCACGAACGCCAGCGGCCCGCCCGCCGCCGACTCGGGCGTCACGTGCAGCACCACGGTGCCGTAGCCGGTGCCGCTCATCCGCCCGTCGCACACCCGCACCATGTCGGTGACGCCGGCGCGCAGCAGCTTCGCCGGGATCGGGACGTTGGCCACCTCGGGCATGCCGGGGTAGCCACGGGGCCCGGCGCCGCGGATGACGATGACGTCGTCGGCCGCGATGTCCAGGTCGGGGTCGTCGCAGACCTCGTGGTACTGCTCCGGAGTGTCGAACACGACCGCCCGGCCGGTGTGGCGCAGCAGTTCCGGCGAGGCGGCCGACTGCTTGACGACGGCGCCGCCGGGCGCGAGGTTGCCGCGCAGCACCGCGGTGCCGGATCCGGCCGGCTGCAGCGGCTCGGCCATGGGCCGGATCACCTCGCGGTTCCAGCATTCCGCGCCCGCGACGTTCGCCCCGATGGACCGGCCGGTGACGGTGAGCGCGCCGCCGTCGAGCAGCCCGGCCTCGTCGAGGTCGCGCAGCACCACCGGCAGCCCGCCGGCGTAGCAGAAGTCCTCCATCAGGAACCGGCCCGACGGCATCAGGTCGACGACGGTGGGCACCGGCCGGGCGAGCTCGTCGAAGTCGTCCAGTGTCAGTTCGACGCCCAGCCGGCCGGCGATGGCCAGCAGATGGATGATCGCGTTCGTCGACCCGCCGATGGCCGCGTTGGCCCGGATCGCGTTCTCGAAGGCCGCCCGCGTCAGCACCGCGCTCGGCCGCAGGTCCTCCTCGACCATCGCGACGATGCGCCGGCCGGCCTGCTGCGCCACCTCGAACCGGCGCATGTCCACCGCCGGCCAGGTCGCGGACCCGGGCAGCTGCATGCCCAGCGCCTCGGCCACGCAGGCCATCGTCGAGGCCGTCCCCATGGTCATGCAGTGCCCGTTGGACCGGGCCATGCAGCCCTCGGCCTCGAACACCTCGTCCTGGGTCATCCGGCCGGCCTTGAGTTCCTCCTCGAACCTCCACACGTGCGTGCCGGAACCGACGTCCTGACCGCGGAACCTGCCGTTGAGCATCGGCCCGCCGGTCACCATGACGGCCGGCAGGTCGACGCTGGCCGCGCCCATCAGCAGTCCAGGTGTGGTCTTGTCGCAGCCGGACAGCAGCACCACGCCGTCGAGCGGGTTGGCCCGGATCAGCTCCTCGGCCTGCATGGCGAGCAGGTTCCGGTAGAGCATCGCCGTCGGGCGGATCAGCGTCTCGCCCGTCGCCATGACCGGGAACTCCAGGGGGAAGCCGCCGGCCTGCCAGACGCCGCGCTTCACCGCCTCCGCGACGCGGTTCAGGTGCGCGTTGCACGGCGCCAGCTCCGACCACGTGGAGGCGATGCCGATGACCGGCCGCCCGTCGAACACCTCGGCGCCGAACCCCTGGTTGCGCATCCAGGACCGGTAGATCATGCCGGACCGGCCGGCCGCGCCGAACCAGGCCCGGCTGCGGCGGACGTCGACGCGCGTCACCGGGTCGGCTCCCCCACTGCCGCTGCACGGCGCAGGACCTCGGCGAGGTTCTCACGCACCCGGCACCGCTCGAGCGCGAAGGAGTCCGCGAGCCGTTCCGCCTCGTCCGGGGTGACGCCTTCGAACGCCTTCGCGAAGTCGCCCACCATGGCCTCGGCGAGCATGACATGGCGCACGTGCCCGTGGATCCACCGCGTCGCGCCCCACGGGTAGGGCTGGAAGTCGGGGAACTCGCGCGCGAACAGGTCCTCGATGGGCTGCATGACCGCGCGGATGCCCGCGTCAGTCGACCCCCACGAGTCGACACCGAGGCGCGCCTTCTTCTCCATGACCGGCGCTACCCGCCGGGCATACGGCGACGTGGGGTCGACCGTCACCAGTCCCTGCAGGCCGATGTCCTTGTAGGTCCACAGCGCCCAGCTCGCCTCGTGGCGGCCGTAGATCTCCAGCTGGTCCTCGAGCAGCCGGTAGCGCTGCTCGTCGCGCGCCAGGTCGCCGGTGTAGACGGGGCCGAACTCGCCGACCCAGATGGGGGTGCCGGTCTCGCGCATGTACGCGGTGCGGGCGAGGAACGTCTCCTCCACCCGGTCGCGGTCGACGTACTCGCCCCTGCTGACGCCCGGGTACGGGCCGCCGTCGACGAACCCCGGCTTGGCGTAGTCGTGGGCGGTGTACACACAGTTCGGCAGCGGGTCGCCGAGCTGGTCGAACTGGGTCGAGTAGCGGTTGCCGTCGAGGAAGAGGATGTGGCCGGGGTCGACGGCGCGGATGGCGGCCTCGAGCCGGCGGTAGAACGGCCCGATGGTCGTGCCCTCGACGTCGGCCGGTTCGTTGACCGGGTTGTATCCCGCGACCCAGGGGTGGTCCTTGTAGTGGTCGGCGAGCCGCTCCCAGAGGTGCACCACCCGGTCCTGGAACTGCCGCTGGCTCCAGAAGTGGGCCCACTGGGTGGGGTTGTCGCTGTGCCAGTGCTGGTTCTGAGCGCCGGGCACGGCATGCAGGTCGAGGATCGTGTAGATGCCGTGGCGCGCGCAGGCGTCGACCACGCGGTCGAGCCGGGCGAAGCCCTCGGTCTCGAGTTCGAACGGTGCCGCGTCGTCCTCGAAGTGCCGGTAGTTGAACGGGATGCGCACCGAGTTGAGGCCCAGTCCGGCGAGCAGCGCCGCGTCGTCGTCGGTGAAGAACGCGTCGAGGAAGCGGTCGAAGAACCGCGTGTAGCCGTCGTCGCCGAGCACCCGGCGCAGCGCCTTGCGCTGCTGCGACTCCGTACCGGGATAGCCGGTGATGAAGTTCTCCATGTTCATCCAGCCACCGAGGCCGACGCCTCGCAACACCACCGGCTGGTCGCCGGCGACGATCCGGCTCCCGTCGACTCTGAGCATGGTGACTCCGTTCATCCGAGGGTGAGTGCTGTCCAGGAGACGGGCGGCAGGGAGATCGTCACGGTGCCGTCGCTCATCGCCGCCGTGGGGTTGACCACCGGGCGCACCCGGTCCTGCTGCTCCAGGGTGTTGGCGGCATGCGGGTCCTTGTCGCTCAACGTCCAGGCGTCGCCGACCTCGACCTGGCCGAGCATCCGGACGTCGATCTCGATCTCGGCCTCCGTCTCCTGGTCGCGGTTGACGAGGAAGACCGCGGTCGCGCCGCTCGCGGCATCGTGGGTCGCCACGGCGTCGACGACCGTGACCTCGCCGTGCTGGGCCGAGGTGAAGGTGGGGCTGTCGAGCTTGAGCTCGAGTGCTTCGCCGCGGGCCAGGCGCGAGGTGAGGGCGAACGGGAAGAACGTCGTCTGCCGCCAGGCCGGGCCACCGGGCTCGGTCATGATCGGCGCGATGACGTTGACCAGCTGGGCGAGGCTCGCCGACGTCACGCGGTCGGCGTGCCTGATCAGCGAGATCAGCAGGTTGCCGACGACCACCGCGTCCATCACCGAGTAGGTGTTCTCCAGCAGCCGCGGCGCGACCGGCCAGTCGTCGATGCGGGTGTGGCGCTCCCCTCGGTACCGCGACTGGTACCAGACGTTCCACTCGTCGAAGGAGATGTACATGGTCTTCGTGCTGCGGCGCTCGGCCTTGACGTGGTCGGCCGTCGCCGCGACCGACTCGATGAACCGGTCCATGTTCGCGGCGGACGCGAGGAAGCTAGCGGTGTCGCCGTCCTTCGGCTCGTAGTAGGCGTGGCACGAGATGTAGTCGACGTGGTCGTAGGTCGCCTCGAGCACCGTCCGCTCCCAGCTGCCGAATGTCGCCATCTGCGCGCTCGAACTGCCGCAGACGACCAGTTCGAGACCGGGGTCGATCTGCCGCATGGCGCGGGCGGTCTTGGCGGCGATGCTCGCGTACTCCTCGGCGGTGCCGTGACCGAGCTGCCAGAGGCCGTCCATCTCGTTACCCAGGCACCACATCCTGATGTCGTGCGGCGCCGGAGTGCCGTTCGCGATGCGCAGGTCGGAGAAGTGGGTGCCCGACGGGACGTTGGCGTACTCCAGGACGTCCAAGGCGTCCTGGACACCGCGCGTGCCCAGGTTGACGGCGTACATGAGCTCGCTGCCGGCCTTGCGCAGCCAGGCGGCGAACTCGTCGAGGCCGACCTCGTTCGTCTCGGTCGAGTGCCACGCGAGGTCGAGACGCCGCGGGCGCTGTTCGCGCGGCCCGATGCCGTCCTCCCAGCGGTAGCCGGAGACGAAGTTGCCGCCGGGGTAGCGAACGGTCGTCACGCCGAGTTCCCTGACGAGGGCGATGACGTCCTCGCGGTACCCGTGCTCGTCCGCGGCCGGGTGGCCGGGTTCGTAGATGCCGTCGTAGACGCAGCGGCCGAGGTGCTCGACGAAGGAGCCGAAGAGCCGGCGGTTGACGGCGCCGACGGTGAAGAACGGGTCGATGGTCAGGTGAGCGCGGTTCATGATCCTCTTATCGGTCAACGGGCGAGGGGCACAGGTGCGGGCGGGCCCTATTTGAGGCTGCCGATGGCCAGGCCTCCGCGCCAATGCCGCTGCAACGTCAGGAACGCGATGATCAGCGGGATGACCGAGACGAGTGAACCCATGATGATGATGCTCCAGAGCGAGGTGCCGCCGGCGTTGTTGGCCGAGGCGATGCCCTGCCACTGGCCGATGCCGACGGTCACGGGGTACAGGTTGTTGTCCGACAGCATCGCCAGCGGAAGGAAGTAGTTGTTCCAGGTGGCCACGATCGAGAGCAGCAGGACCGTGACCATCGCGGGGCGCATCAGCGGCAGTGCGACCTGGAGGAACGAGCGCACCTCCCCCGCGCCGTCGACGCGAGCGGCGTCGAGCAGTTCGTCGGGGACGGCGTCGCGCGCGTAGACGTGCATCAGGTACACCCCGAACGGATTGAGCAGCGACGGCAGGATCACCGCCCAGATCGTGTTCGTCAGGCCCAGCCGGGAGAACAGGATGAACGTCGGGATCACCAGGGCGGTGGCCGGAACCATCACCGCGCCCAGCAGGACGGCGAAACTGAACCGCCGGCCGGCGAAGCGGTACTTGGCGAACCCGTAGCCGGCCAGCACGGCCAGCGCGGTGGCGCCGACGCCGCCGACGAAGGCATAGAGCGCGGAGTTGAACAACCAGCGCGCGTAGATCCCGCCGCTGAAGGTGAACAGCTCGCGGAGGTTCCCGATGAAGTCGACGTCGTCGGCGAACCACAGCGCGTTGCCGCCGCCGAAGAGCCCGGCGGCGTCCTTCGAGCTGTTGACGACGACCCACCAGAACGGCACCAGGAAATAGACCAGCAGGAACCCGAGCAGGACCTGCAGCGGCAGGTGGCGCTGGGCGCGCCGGCGGCGGGCGCCGGCGTCGAGGTGGACGGTCATGAGAGGAAGCTCCCCCGCTTGCGGGTGGCGAACAGGAACACGTAGACGCAGACGAAGACGACGCCGCCGAGGGCGAACGAGATCGCCGATCCGTAGTTGAAGTTCGCCAGGCCGAACGCCTGCTGGTAGGCGTACATGTTGGGCGTGAAGTCCGATCCGATCGCCCCGGCGGCGAGATCGCGCAGAATCTGTGGCTCGTTGAAGAACTGCAGCGTTCCGATCAGCGCGAAGACCAGGATGAGCAGCAACGCCGGGGTGATCAGCGGGATCTTGATCCGCAGCGTGATCTGCCAGGTGCTGGCGCCGTCGATCCGCGCGGCCTCGTACAGCGTCGGATCGATGCCCTGCAGCGCGGCGTACAGGATGATCATGTAGTAGCCGGCCCACTGCCAGGTGACGATGTTGAGCAGGCCGTAGAAGATTCCGCCGCGGCTGAGGAAGTCCGGCGCCGTGGCCCCGAACAGGCCGAAGATGTCGCCCAGCGGCCCGAAGTTCTTGCTGTACAGGAACCCCCACATGAGCGCCCCGATGACGGCGGGAATCGCATACGGGAGGAAGATCATCAGCCGGGAGAACCGGGCGAACGACGACGTGACGATGTCCAGGATGAGCGCCATCGCGAGCGAGACGAGCATCTGGAGCGGGATGAGCACGAGGGAGAACCTGATGACGAACCAGGCGCCGTCGAGGAAGCTGGGGTCGGTGAACGCCTTCGTGTAGTTGCCGAGGAAGACGAAGCTCGTCCCGCCGATCAGCGCCTTGCGGAACAGGCTGAGGTAGAGCGCGTAGCCGAGGGGCGCGACGAGGAAGGCGAGGAAGACGACACCGAAGGGCCCGATGAACAGCCAGCCGATCAGCTGCTCGCGCAGCGGTGCCTTGGCCTTCCTGGGTACGGGCTGCTCGGCCCGCGGCGGCGCGCTCTGCGCGGTCTGCAGGGTCATTCGCGTGCTCCGAGGTCTGTGGGTGAGGTCGAGGCCGGGGCCGGCCGTCCGGCGACGCGCCGGCCCCGCTCGTCAGGTCACTGAACCGTGAACCCCTGTTCCTCGGCGTAGCCGACGACGTCGTCCTGCAGCCGGTCCGCGGCGTCCGAGCCGCTGATGGAGCCCTCGTTGAGCGCGCCCAGCTGCTGCGTCATGGCGTCGTAGTAGTACTGCTGCAGCGGGCTGTAGGTGAAGCCCTCGTAGGCGTTCGCCGCCGGGACGTAGACCTCCTTGTTGGCCTGCTGGCCGCCGAAGAACTCCACGGCGAGGTCGGCGAAGGCGGGGTCGTCGAGCGCGTTGAGGTTCAGCGGGAAGATGACCTGGTTGGTCCAGCCGTCGGTGAGCGACGCCTCGTCGGCGTAGATGCCGAACGCGACCTTCGCGGCCAGTTCCGGGTCCGAGGCCTGGCTGGTCACCGAGAACGCCGATCCGCCCCAGTTCACCTGTACCGGGTCGGCGGGATCCCACTGCGGCAGCGGTGCGACCGCGAACTGGCCCGAGTCCGCCCCTTCGCCCACGCCGGCCCCCGTCAGGTAGCCCGGCGCCCAGGCCGCGGAGATGTACGTGGCGTAGTCGCCTGCGATGACGCCCGAGATGTACTCGGGGGTGAACTGGTCCTGCGTGCCGACCAGACCCTTCTCGACCAGGCCGCCCCAGTACTCGAGCACGTCCTTCGACGCCTGGTCGTTCAGGGCGATGCCGATGTTCTCCGGGTCGGCGCTGTCGTAGGTGAAGGGGGTGGCGCCCTTCTGGATCTGCAGGGCCATCATGACGGCCGACACGTTCGCGCCGACGTCTCCGAACAGCGGCCCGCCGGCGTCGCGCACCGTCTGAGCGGCCTGCTCGTACTCGGCCCAGGTGGTGGGCGGCGTGATGCCGTACTGCGCGAACACGTCCTTGCGGTAGATCATCGCCATCGGGCCGCCGTCGACCGGCACGCCGTAGACGGCGTCGCCGATCGAGACGTCCTTCCAGGCCCCCTCGCTGTAGTCGTCGCGGACGTCCTCGAAGCCGTAGTCGCTGATGTCGACGAGCGCGTCCTGCACCTGGAAGGTCGGGATGCGGTCGGCCTCGATCATGACGACGTCGGGCGCGCCGGTACCCGCGGCGATGGCGGTCTGGAACTTCTCGTACTCGTCGCCGCCCTGGCCGACGTTGGTCCAGCAGACCTGGACCTCGTCGTTCTGCTCGTTGAAGTTGTCGACGACCAGCTCCATGTTCGGGTACCAGGCCCAGAGCGTCACGACCGGCAGGTCGGCCTTGGGAACGGTGTTCGTGCAACTGGCGTCGGACCCACCACCGCCACCGTCGCCACCGCTGCTGGTGGTGCCGTCATCACCGGACGAGCAGGCGGCGAGTGTGCCGGCGAGGACGAGCGTCGCCGCCGCGGCGAAGAATGGCTTCCGCTTCATTGCGTGGTCCCTTCGGGATGCGTAGGACGCCGATATCGGCGTGTCGCCGTGCGGCCGAGGTCGGCGCTGAGGGCGAGGCGCTCCTGGCGCTCACCCGCACCGGGCCTGGTTACCGCGAAGTATTTATAACGTTGTATATTTAGCGTTAAAGCCGACTATGGCAACGGGTCTCGCCCGTGTCAAGACCGACGTGGCCGGCCCTTGCCTCCCACGTCGGAGGCCCGGTCGGCCCCTACAATGCAGGGGCGGCGTGGGCGCGCCGCCGGAGCGAGGAGGCAATACGTGGCCCCGACGATGCACGACGTCGCGCGGGTGGCCGGAGTCTCCATCAAGACCGTCTCGAACGTGATCAACGACTTCCCTCACGTCCGGCCGTCGACGCGCATGCGAGTACTCTCCGCCATCGAGGAGCTCGGCTACCGGCCGAACCTGTCGGCGCGCGGGCTGCGGTCCGGCCGCACGGGGGTCATCGGGCTTTCGGTGCCCGAGTTGCGGCAGAACTACTTCGCCGAATTGGCCGACGAGATCATCCGGGCGGCGGAGAAGCACGACCTCGGCGTCCTGGTCGAGCAGACCAGCGGCGATCGCGAGCGTGAGATCGCCGCGGTCACGGGCGCCGGCCGGCTCCGCCTCACCGACGGGCTGCTGTTCAGTCCGGAACGCCTCGGCCAGGCCGACCGGCACCTCATCCATCCCAGGTTCCCCTTCGTGCTGCTCGGCGAGCGGATCTTCGGCGGACCCACGGACCACGTGACGATGCACAACGTCAGCTCCGCCCAGGCGGCCGTCGAGCATCTGCTCGGGATCGGGCGGCGCCGCATCGCGCTCATCGGCGCGCACCCGGACCAGCGCGAGGAGATCCGCTCGTCCGATCTGCGGGTGCGTGGCTACAAGGCCGCGCTCGAGGTGGCCGGCATCCCCGTCGATCCGCAGCTCGTCCGCGCCGTGGCGCCGTGGCACCGCGAGAACGGCGCCGAGGCCATGCGCGACCTCATCGCGTCCGGCATCCGGTTCGACGGCCTGTTCGCGCTCAACGACACGCTCGCTCTGGGCGCGCTGCGCGCTCTCGGCGACGCCGGCCGGCGGGTTCCCGACGACGTCGCCGTCATCGGGTTCGACGACATCGACGAGGCCCGGTTCTCCGTTCCTTCCCTGTCCAGCGTCGACCCCGGCCGCGCGGAGATCGCCGAGACCGCGGTCGAGCTGCTGGTCGAGCGCATCAACGAGAAGGACGGCGAACACCCTCCGCCGCTGCTCGTCAAGCCCGATTTCCGGATCGTCGCCCGCGAGTCCACCGGGTCCGGCCGGGCCAGGTGATCGCGCGGCCGCGCCGTCGGCGCCGGCTGCGGAGGTTCGGCGCCGACGGCGTGGCCGGCCGGGGTGCCGGCCGGCCACGTCCGCTCGTGCTGAGCCGTCACTCAGCCCTGCCGGAACAACAGCGGCGCGAAGTCGACGAGATTCCGCTGCCACGCGTCCCACCCGTGCGGACCAGGCGTAGGCCCGTCGTACTCGTAGTCGATGCCCAGCTGGTCCATGACGGTCAGCGAGCTCATGAACGACGGGTACACGAAGTCCGTCGGGTCGCCGACATAGATCTTGAGCAGGGTCGTGCCGTCGTTGATGGCCTGGGCGTCGACCCCGGCGGCACTGCCGAACCCGGCCGAGAAGGTCCCGACGTAGGCGAACTCGCCCGGGTGAGCCTTGAGCACCGTGTACGTCTGCCCGCCGCCCATCGACAGGCCGGCCAGCGCCCGCTGCGATGGATCGTCGGAGACGTTGTACCGCTCGAGTGACACCGGGACGATGTTCTCCAGCAGCTCCCTGGTGAAGTTCGAGGAGTTGCCGTTGCCCATCACGACGACCATCGGCTCGAGGTTGCCGTCGAGGTAATGGTTGTCGAGGATCTGCTTGGCGCGGCCCATCTCGATCCAGTCGGTGTAGTTCTGCCCGCCGCCGTGCTGCAGGTAGAAGACCGGGTAGGGCTCGGCCCGATCCGGGTCGTACCCCGGCGGCGTCCAGACGTACGCCGTCCGCTCGGCACCCGCGACGGTGCTCTGGTACGTCATCGTCTCGACGGTGCCGCCCTGCCCCTCCGGCACGTCGGCGAGCAGTCGCGCCTCCTCGCCGGGGATGAAGAACGTGCTCCACGTCGGTTCCGTGGTGACGTGGGTCGGGTTCGAGGCGTCCTTCGTGGACACGCGGTCGACGATGAACCGGTAATGGTGGAAGCCGGGCTTCAGCGGGCCGACGGTGGCGCGCCACCGGTCGCCGACGCGGGACATCTCCACGCGGATCCAGCTGCCGCCGGGCGCCCAGTTGCCCCACACGGTGACGTTCTGCGCGTCCGTGAACGCCGTCGTCGTCTCGAACGTGACGAACCCGTCCTCGGTGATCCACGGCGTCGGGGTGGTGCCGGCCGGAGGCTGACTGAACTCGCCCTCCAGCGGGAGGTGCCCGGAGCTGGGGCCGTCGTCGTCGACCTCCTGGAACAGCCGCGGCGCGAAGTCGATCAGGTTCTCCTGCCACGCGTTCCAGTTGTGGCCGCGATCCGGGTTGACGCCGTCGAACTGGTACTCGACGCCGGCCTCGTCGAGTTGCCGCATAAGGCGGTAGGTGCGGTTGTATGCACCGTCTGTGACGTTGCCGGTGTACAGGCGCAACAGCTCCGTGCCCTCGTTGATCTTCCGGGCGTCGAGGCGGGGAGCGTCGCGGGATCCGGCGAACGAACCGAGGTAGGCGAACTCGCCCGGGTGCTCGAACAGGGTGGTCAACGTCTGGTAGCCGCCCATCGACAGGCCGGCCAGCGCCTGCTGGGAGGGCCGGCGGGAGATGTTGTAGTCGTGGCGTGCCTCGCGCACGATGTTGCGCAGCAGCTCCTTCTGGAAGTCCGGCACGTTGCCGTCGCCCATCACGACGACCATCGGCTCCATCTCACCGCGCAGCGTGAGGTTGTCGAAGATCTGCTTGGCGCGGCCCACCTCGACCCAGTCCCGGTAGCCCTGCCCACCCCCGTGCTGCAGGTACAGCACCGGGTACGGCTCCTTGCGGCCGGCGTCGTAGCCGGGCGGCGTCCACACGAGCGCGGACCGCTCCCCCCGGGTCACCGTGCTGCGGTAGGTCATCGTCTCGACGGTTCCGCCCTGGCCCTCCGGCACGTCCGCCAGCAGGCCGGCCGAGTCGCCGGGGATGAACAGCGTGCTCCACTCCGGCTCCGACGCCACGCTCGTGGGGTTCGTCGGGTCCTTCACGACGTTCGTGTCGTCGGCGGTGAACTGGTAGTAGTACAGGCCGGGTTCGAGCGGCCCCATCACCGACGTCCAGTTGGCGCCGCGCCGGGTGAGACCCCACTGGGCCCAGTTGGCCGACGGGCCGAAGTTGCCCTCCGCGACGATCTGCGTCACGTCGCCGAACGTGCTCTGTGCCTGGTCGGCAGGGATGGTGAACGTGACGAAGCCGGCGTCGTCGACGCTCACCCATGGCGCCTCCGCCGCCACTGTCGGTGGTACCGCCACCAGGGCGCCCATTGCTGTGGCCGCAACGACGAGGAGAGCCGCCAAACGTCGGCGGAACCCAACGCGGTGCGTTCGTCTCTGGCGAGATGCCATCACCATTGATCCTCTCTGTCCTGAGTCCGCCGGCGTCCCGCGCAGCGCAGGACGCGACGGATGCGACTACCGAGAGAGCCGATCACCCTCGGCCGTGCGGGCGGGTCGATGCGACGCGGCGGGGCCCCTCATTTACAACGTCGGCAAACTTGCCCGACGCCCATGCTGGCGGCGCCGCCAGGAGGGTGTCAATGGTTCTGGCGCCGCATTTATAACGTTGTGTTTGGTTGCACTATGCGCAACCAACTGATTTGATATGTGCAACCTAAGCTGAGGGTGAGCCTGCGTTCCTCGCGGCCGCGCGCCGCGTTCGCGCAGGTAGATCCACAGCTCTCGTGCACGCCGGCGTCCACGCGCCGCAACGTGGCGCGACTCGTTCCGCCCGCCCACCCTCGACCTGACTCAACGCCGGCGGCCCACCGACCAAGGTCGACGACTCCCCTGGGTCCGACGGGCGGCCACCACGACGCCGGCGGAGAAGACGGCCGCCATCGCGAGCAGGCCGGCGAACCCCCAGACGGCCATGATCGGGCCGGCGGCCAGCGCCGCACCGGCCGAGACGACGGTCATGGCGGTGTCGGCGCCGCCCTGGAGACGGGTGTCCCCGGCCGAGAGCGCGGCGATGTGCGTCGACGCCGCGACCGTGCAGACCGACCAGCCGAGCCCGAGCAGGAACAGGCCGAGGCCGTGGGTGAACGACGAGGCGCCGAACAGACCGGCCGACACCAGGACGGAGACGATCAGCAGGCCACCGCCCGCTGTGAGCGACGGCCGCACGCCGATCCGGTCGGCCAGCCGTCCCGACAGCGGCGAGAAGGCGTACATGCCGAGGAAGTGCACCGAGATGGCCGCCCCGATGGTGGCGTGCGTCGCGCCCTGATGGTGCATCTCCAGTGGCGTCATCACCATGACGGCGACCATGGTGGCGTGCGCGAGGACCAGGGCGGCCACCGTCGGCGCGACCTCGGCGAACCGGGAGACCGGGCCCGCGGGCTCGGCCTCGCTCTCCTCCGGAGCCGTTCGGGACCGCAGGGTCGCGCGGGCCAGCAGCAGCGGGTCCGGCCGCAGAAAGGCGAACACCACCAGCCCCGCGACCAGCGCGCACATCATGGTGAACAGGAACGGCCCGGCCAGCGGCGGCAGGCCGAAGCCCGAGGCCACCGCTTCCGCCTGGTCCACCATGAGCGGCCCGGCGACGGCGCCCGCGGTGGCGACCCACACCACCAGCGACAACGAGGTCGCGCGCCGGTCGGCGGTGGCCAGGTCGGTGGCGACGTAGCGCGCGGCGTTGGACGAGGCGGCCGACGCACCCAACGCGACGGTGCCCGCCACCAGGAGCGGGAAGCTGCCGACCTCGGCCGCGACCACGCACACCGCGGCGCCCACCGCGCCGATCAGGTAGCCGGCGGCCATGCCGACGCGCCGCCCGCGCCGGTTCATCCAGGCCGCCAGCAGATAGGAGGCCGCGCCCACGCCGAGGGTCAGCGTCGCCTGGGCAAGGCCGGCGGCTCCGGTGGAGCCGGACAGCTCGGCGGCGAGGATGCCGCTGACGGCGAAGGTCATCGTCACGGCGGTGCTGCCGAGCACCTGGATCACGAGGAGCAGGGACATCGTCCGCCGCTGGACCCGGCGGACGTCGACCGTGTGCACGGACATGGCAGGGCTCCTGCCTCTCGACCCGTCGGTGGACGAGTCGATCGTTCGGCACGAGCCGGTCGCGCGGGTAGACAGTGGTGGTCGTAGAACCAGCGGTACCCGTTTCTAGACCGGCACGTGGAACGCGACCAGCGACGGCTCGAACTCGGGTGCATGCACGACGATCAGCCGCATGACGACCACGTGCCCGCCGGGCATCAGGAAGGTCCGGGTGCGGGTGCGTCTCTCGACCACCTCGTATCCGTCCCATGCCTCGGCGAACTCGGCGGAGCCACGGCGGAACTCCGCGGCCTGGTCGAGCAGCCCGGGAACGTGGCTGTGGGCCGTGACCATCGCCCGCCACCGCCCGACGATGTCGGGCACGTCCGCCGCCCACCCGGGTAGCCGCCGCCTGGCCTCGGGGTCGAACAGCAGCCAGCGGATCATGTTCCGGTCCTCCGACGGCATCGCGTCGAAGTCGGCGTAGTAGTCGGCCGTCGCCCGGTTCCAGGCGATGAGGTCGCCGAACAGGTCGGCGGCATACACGGGGTACGGACTGTGCTCAGCGGTCGCGACGAGCTGGCGGACGATCTCCTCGGCCGGGATCTCACCCGCGAGCGGCTGCGGATTCTGGACCGCGCCGAACGCGAGCACGTGCATGTAGCGCCGCTCGTCCTCGCTCAGCCGCAGCACCCGGGCGATCGCGTCCAGCACCTGCTGCGACGGATGGATCCGGCGGCCCTGCTCCAGGTACGTGTACCAGGTGGGGCTGATCCCGGCGAGCAGGGCGACCTCCTCGCGCCGCAGGCCGGGCGTTCGGCGCCGGACACCCGGCGCGATGCCGGCCTCCTCAGGCGACACCCGTCCCCGGCGCGACGTGAGAAACGCGGCGAGAGCGCTACGCCCCTCGTCGGCAGGTTCGCGAGCCATGCGCCACCTCCGGTCACGGCAGCCTAGCGTTTCGCCGGTGCCACCTCGCGGAACACGCGGCGCCGTCGTCAGCACATGGCGCTGAGGAAACGGCGGGTGCGTTCGTGTGCGGGCCGGTCCAGAACTACTCGTCGCGGACATGGCGGCCGGTGCCAGTGCGACCCTCGTCGAGGGTTCCGACGACTGGCTGGTGCAGCTCGGCCGGGCCGGTCACGCCGGTTGCCTCGCGGGCGACCTCGCCGCGGCCGGGCTACGAGGCGCTCGGGCGACGCTCCAGGAAGACCTCGCCCCGTCGCCCGGCGGCTGGGCCATCGACCTGGCGTCCTACAAGCAGTACCCGGCGTGCAACATCCTCCAGACCGCCGTCGCGCTGGCCTGCCGAGCGCGGGCCGGCCTGGACACCGTGGCCGCGGACATCGACGACGTCACCGTCAGACTCGACGAGGCCGACCTCGCCTACCCGGGAATCGCCAACTCCGAGCCGGAACGGCCGGTCGCCGCGATGATGAGCGGCGCCTTCTGCGTCGCCGCGGCGCTGGTCCACGGCACGCTGACCCACCACCAGGTGCTCGCGCCCGGCAGCGATCCGCGGGTGGTGCAGCTCGCCCGCCGCGTCCGGCTCCACGGCGACCCTTCGGTCGAGCCGGCGAGCGCGCGGCTCGAGGTTCGCGTCCGGGGCGAGGCACGGGCCCGGGTCTTCACGCCCGACGCCGTCCGCCCGGCCGTCACGCTGACGGCCCTGCAGCGGCGACTGGACTCGCTGCTCCCCGCCGACCCGTCGGCACGCCGTCGCCATGCCGCCCTGGCCGCGGACATCGCCGGGCTCGAGCACGCGCCCTCCGTGCCGGACTCGCTGCGCGACGCCTTGTGGGGGCCTTAGTCCGGCGACACCGCGTCGCCGAGCCGGAGCGCGTGGTCGAGGATCTCCAGACCTTCCGCGACGTCGGCGTCGGAGACGTTGCAGGGCGGGACGACGTGGATGCGGTTGGCGTTCACGAACGGCAGCAAGCCCTCGCGCCGGCAGGCCGCCGCGATCGCGTCCATCGTCGCGCTGCTCCCTCCGTAGGGCGCCAGCGGGTCCTTGGTCGCCCGGTCGCTGACGAGCTCGAGCGCCCAGAACGTGCCGAGGCCGCGTACCTCGCCCACGCAGGGGTGCCGCTCGGCCAGGGCCCGCAGGCCGGGGCCGAGCACCTCGCCGCCGACCTGCGCCGACCGCTCGACGATGCGCTCGTCGCGCATGACCTGGATCGTGGCGACGGCCGTCGCACAGGCGAGCGGGTGTCCGGAGTAGGTGAGGCCGCCCGGATAGGGACGATGGGCGAAGGTCTGGTGGATCCCACGGGAGATCACGACGCCGCCGAGCGGGACATAGCCCGAGGTGACGCCCTTGGCGAAGGTGATGAGGTCGGGACGAACACCGTAGTGATCGAGCGCCAGCCAGGCGCCGGTGCGCCCGAAGCCGGCCATCACTTCGTCCAGGATCATCACGATGCCGTGCTCGTCGCAGATCTCGCGGACGCCGGCGAGATAGCCGGGCGGCGGGGGCATGACGCCCGCCGTGCCCGGGACGGTCTCGAGGATGATCGCCGCGACGGTGGCCGGCCCTTCGAGCTCGACGGTGCGCCGCAGGTGGCGCAGCGCACGCCGGCACTCCTCGTCCTCCGTCGTGGCGTCGAACTCCGAGCGGTACAGGAACGGCCCGAAGAACTTCGCGGTGCCCGCGGCACCGTAGTCGTTGGGCCACCGGCGCGGGTCGCCGGTGACGTTGACCGCCGTCGCCGTGCCACCGTGGTAGCTGCGGTAGCGCGACAGCACCTTGATCCGGCCGGTGTGCAGCCTGGCCATCCGGACCGCGTGTTCGACGGCCTCCGCGCCACCGTTGGTGAAGAACACGTGGTCGAGTCCCTCGGGCGCGAGTCCGGCGATGAGGCGGGCCGCCTCCGAGCGGGCGTCGTTGGCGTGCTGCGGCGCGATCGTGCACAGGGTCGCCGCCTGCTCCCGGATCGCCTCGACGACGTCCGGGTGTTGATGGCCGATGTTGGTGAAGACGAGCTGGGAGGCGAAGTCCAGATAGCGGTGGCCGGCGTCGTCCCAGACGGCCGACCCGTGCGCCTTCGTGATGACGAGCGGATCGAGGCTCGCCTGGGCCGACCACGAGTGGAACACGTGCGCCCGGTCGAGCTCGTAGGTGCGGCTGGTCATCGTGCTCACCTGTTCTGCGGGAAGGCCAGCTCCGGCCCGCCGCCGGGCTGCACGGCCGGGTCGGTCCAGCGCGTCGTGACGACCTTGCCGCGGGTGAAGAACCGCACGCCGTCGGTGCCGTGCGCGTGATGGTCGCCGTACAGCGACTGCTTCCAGCCGCCGAACGAGTAGTAGGCCATCGGCACCGGAACCGGGACGTTGATGCCGACCATGCCGACCTCGACGTCGAGCTCGAACGCGCGTGCCGCCGCCCCGCTGCCGGTGAAGAGTGCCACGCCGTTGCCGTAGGGGTTGGCGTTGACCAGCCGCACCGCCTCGTCGTACGTACCGACCCGGACGACGCTGAGGACGGGCCCGAAGATCTCCTCGGTGTAGATCTCCATCTCGGGCGTCACGTGATCGAACAAGGTGGGGCCGAGCCAGAAGCCGCCGGCGTCGCCGTCGACCTGAGGAGCGCGGCCGTCGACGACGAGCTTGGCGCCGGCCGCTTCACCAGCGTCGACGAAGGACGCCACGCGGTCGCGGTGGGCCCGGGTGACCAGCGGTCCCAGGTCGGTGCCGCGGGTTCCGTCGCCGGTGCGCAGCCCGCGGGTGCGGTCGGCGATCTCGGCGACCAGCTGGTCGGCGATCGACCCGACGGCGACGAGCACGCTGACGGCCATGCAGCGTTCGCCCGCGGAGCCGAAGCCCGCGCCCACGGCGTGGTCCGCGGCGGCGTCCAGGTCGGCGTCCGGGAGCACCACCATGTGGTTCTTGGCCCCGCCGAGGGCCTGGACGCGCTTGCCGCAGGCGCCGGCCCGCTCGTAGACGTAGCGGGCGATCGGCGTCGATCCGACGAAGCTGATCGCCTTGACGGCCGGGTGGTCCAGAAGGGCGTCGACCGCCACCTTGTCCCCCTGGAGGACCGTGAACACCCCCGCCGGGAGCCCGGCCTCCCGCCACAGCTCGGCGAGCCAGATCGACGCCGAGGGGTCCTTCTCGCTCGGCTTGAGCACGACGGCGTTGCCGGCGGCGATGGCGATCGGGAAGAACCACATGGGCACCATCGCCGGGAAGTTGAACGGGCTGATCACGCCCACCACCCCGAGCGGCTGGCGCTTGGAGTGCACGTCGACGCCGGTCGAGACGCCTTCGGAGTACGACCCCTTGAGCAGGTGCGGGATCCCGCAGGCGAACTCGACCGCCTCCTGCCCGCGCGAGACCTCGCCCAGCGCGTCGGCCAGCACCTTGCCGTGCTCGCGGGTGATGATCGCCGCGAGCTCCTCCTTGCGGGCGTCCAGCAGCTCCCGGAACCTGAACAGCACCCGTGTCCGGGTGGTCAGCGAACTCCGGCCCCACTCCCGCGCGGCGGTCTCCGCGGCGGAGATGACGGCGTTCGCGGTCTCGACACCGGCGTGGAGGACGCGGGCGCTCACCCGCCCGGTGGCGGGGTTGGTCACGTCCTCGACGCGATCGGCGGCGCCCACGTAGGGCACGCCGGTCCAATGGCTGACAGTGGGTGCGGTCATGGTCGCCAGCATGACGCTCGGAGCATCGCGGCGGGAGTGACGGTTCGTATCGCATCCGCGGGTTCTCGTGACGTCTCGTAACCTGTTCGAGTGACCCTCACCCTCCGTCGCGCGCTCGAGTCCTCCAGCCTGAAGGTGGGCGCGCCCACGGTGCTCGCCGGCGGCGAGCACCTCGATCGGCCGGTGCGGTGGGTGCACGTGAGCGAGGTACTGGACCTCGGCGGGCTGTTGAGCGGCGGCGAGCTGATCCTGACCACGGGCCTGCCCCTGCGCGGGGACACCGCCACCGCCGTCGGGTACATCGAGGAGCTGGCCGGCGCCGGCGCGGCGGGACTCGTGGTGGAGCTCGGCCCGGCGTTCGCGGCGGTGCCCGCCGCCGTCGTCGCGAGCGCCGAACGGGCCGGGCTGCCGCTGGTCTGCGTCTCACGGCAGGTGCGTTTCGTCGACATCACCGAGCAGATCCATCGCGCCATCGTGTCCGCCCAGCTCGTCCAGCTGGAGTTCGCGCAGGAGGTCCACGAGACCTTCACCCGGCTCAGCCTGGAGGCCCCCAGCACGAACCAGATCATCGCCGCCGCCTGCGACCTGTGCGCCACCTCGGTGGTCCTGGAGGACCTGGGGCGTTCGGTGGTCACCTTCCGGGCCCGCGGCCGCAAGCCCGCGGCGCTGCTGGCGAACTGGGCCAATCGGTCCAGGGCCGCCGCCGTGCTCGATCGCACGGGCCGGTCCGGGCCCGAGGGCTGGCTGACGACGCCGGTCGGCACGGCCGGCAGGCGGTGGGCGCGGCTCACGCTCCCGCACCCCGACCCGGCCGACGACGAACGCAACGCCATGGTCCTGGAGCGGGCCGCCGCGGCGCTCGAACTGGCCCGCATGGCCGAGCGGGACCAGCTGGCACTCGAGCTCCAGGCGCAGGGCGGGTTTCTCGCCGAGCTCGCGGCCGAACGGCTCACGCGGGCCGATGCCGCCGTCCGCGCGCAGTCCTCGGCCTGCCGAACGCGCCCGCATACCTGGCGGCCGTGGCCCAGCCCGTCGGCCATCACCTCAGGGAACTCGTCGAACGGCTGGCGGCACGCATTCGCTCGGCACGCCTCGACGCTCTGATCGGCCCGCTCAACGACCGGCAGGTGGGCCTGGTGCTGGCGCAGCCCTCGACGCGGCGACCGGCGCTGCTCGATCGCCTGGCCGAGGCCCTCGACGGCGTCGGCGTCGTCCTCGGCGTCACCGACCCGGAGCCGGACATCGCCGGCGCCGGCGCCCAGCTCCGCCACGCGGCGCAGGTCGCCGAGGCGGCGTCGAGCCTCTCGTCCTTGGCGCGGCTGCCGTACTACCGCAGCAGCGACGTCCGGCTGGCGGGACTGCTCGCCCTTCTCCACGACGATCCGCGGGTGCAGGGATTCGTCGAGTCAGAGCTGGGCCGGCTGCTGGCCCACGACGCCGAGCACGACGACGGTCTCGTCGACGTGCTCCGCGAGTACGTCAACCTCGGCGGCAGCAAGACGCGCCTGTCCGAGCGCGTCCATCTGAGCCGGCCGGCCGTCTACAAGAAGCTCGCCCGCATCTCCCGGATCACCGGATTCGACCTGGACCGACCCGAGTCCCTGCTCTCCATCGGCGTCGCCATCACGGCCTACGACCTGCGCCATCGGCTGACGCGCGCCCGCTGAGGTCCCGGTGCCGTGCGCACCACGACGGTTCACCTGTGTCGGGTGAGGCGCCGTGCCGGTGACCGCGGTCGGCTGAGCGGGGGCGGCGACGGGGTTCGCGCGCCTCGACGAGGCCGGCTCGGGAGGGGTGTCAGGATGTCCGATGAACGTCGTGCGCAGCGGTCGGTGCTGCCGATTCCGGACCAGGCGTATGCGGGCACGATCTGGTACGACGCGAAGGATCCGGAGGCGGACTTCGCCCCGATCGAGCAGCTGCGCCCACCGGCGGGCGCGCCGAACGTGCTCCTGATCCTGCTCGACGACGTCGGGTTCGCCGCCTCCAGCGTGTTCGGCGGGCCGGTGCACACGCCGGTGGCCGAGCGGCTGGCCGCCGGCGGCCTGCGGTTCACCCGGTTCCACACCACCGCGATCTGCTCGCCGACCCGTGCCGCGCTGATCAGCGGCCGCAATCACCACAGCGTGGGCATGGGCGGCATCACCGAGATGTCCACCTCGGCTCCGGGCTACAACTCGATGCGCCCCAACTCGTGCGCGCCGCTGCCGGAGATCCTCAAGCTCAACGGCTACGCCACCGCGCACATCGGCAAGTGCCACGAGGTGCCGCTGTGGGAGACGAGCCAGGCCGGACCGTTCGACCGGTGGCCGTCGCCGGGGAACGGCTTCGAGCACTTCTACGGGTTCCTGGGTGGCGAGACCGATCAGTACTACCCCAACCTCGTCGAGGGCACCCGCCCGGTCGAGCCGTGGGGGACGCCGGAGGAGGGCTACCACCTGACGGAGGACCTCGTCGACCACGCCATCTCGTGGGTGGAGGCGCAGAAGGCGCTGGTCCCGGACAAGCCGTTCCTCCTCTACCTCGCGCCGGGCGCCACGCACGCTCCGCACCACGTGCCCAAGGAGTGGGCCGACAAGTACGCCGGGAGGTTCGACGACGGCTGGGACGCCCAACGCGAGCGCACCTTCGCCCGGCAGAAGGAACTCGGCGTCGTTCCCGCCGACGCCGAACTCACCGTGCGGCACGAGGTGATCCCCGCGTGGGAGGACATGGACGACGCGCTCAAGCCCGTGCTGCGGCGCCAGATGGAGAACTACGCGGGGTTCCTGGAGCACACCGACCACCACGTCGGCCGCCTCATCGACTCGCTGGAGGAACTCGGCCTGCTCGAGGACACCCTCGTCTACCTGATCATCGGCGACAACGGCGCCTCGGCCGAAGGCACCATCAACGGCACCTTCAACGAGTTGATCAGCCTGAACGGCATGGCCGGGATCGAGACGCCCGAGTTCCTCACCGGGCAGCTGGAGAAGCTGGGCGGACCGGAGTCGTCCCCGCACTACGCGGTCGGGTGGGCGCACGCCATGTGCACGCCGTACCAGTGGACCAAGCAGGTCGCCTCGCACTGGGGCGGCACCCGCAACGGCACCATCGTGCACTGGCCCCGTGGCATCCGGGCCGAGGGCGAGATGCGGCACCAGTTCAGCCACGTCATCGACGTCGCCCCCACCGTGCTCGAGGCCGCCGGCCTGCCGCACCCCGTCCAGGTGCACGGCATCACCCAGCAGCCGTTGCACGGCACCAGCATGCGCTACTGCTTCGACGACGCCGACGCGGCGGAACGGCACGACACGCAGTACTTCGAGATCTTCGGCAACCGCGGGATCTACCACCGCGGCTGGTCCGCGGTCACCAAGCACCGCACGCCGTGGCAGACCACCGGCGACGTCGGCATCGCCTTCGACGACGACAGCTGGGAGCTCTACGACGGCTCCAGCGACTGGACCCAGGCCAGGGACCTCTCGGCCGAGAACCCCGGCAAGCTGCACGAGCTGCAGCGGCTCTTCCTGATCGAGGCCACCCGCTACAACGTCCTGCCGCTGGACGACCGCTCCTTCGAACGCGTGCTGCCCGAGTACAGCAAGAAGCCCGAGCTGATCGGCCACCGGCAGCTGCTCTTCCCCGGCATGGGCGGACTCACCGAGCAGCACGTCGTGAACTGGCGCAACAAGTCGTGGTCGCTGACCGCGACCGTGATCATGCCCGACACCGGCGCCGGCGGCGTGCTGATGAACCTCGGCGGCCATAGCGGCGGCTGGGCCTTCTACCTCAAGGACTCCGTGCCGACCTTCTGCTACAACCTGTTCGGCATCGACCGCACCCACATCCGCGCCGACGCCGCGGTCCCCGCCGGCGAACACCGCGTGCGGGTCGAGTTCGGCTACGACGGCGGCGGCCTCGGCAAGGGCGGAGCGGTCACCCTGCTCGTCGACGACCAGCCCGTCGGCGCCGGGCGGGTCGAGCGCACCGAACCCATCGGTTTCGGCTACGAACCCACCGACGTCGGCCGCGACATCCTCTCGCCGGTCACCGACGACTACCCGGCCGCCGACAACGCCTTCACCGGCACCATCAAATGGATCGAGATGGAGGCCGGCGACGACTCCCACGATCACCTCCTGGAACCGGCCGACTTCTTCCGCGTCGTCATGTACAAGCAGTGACCCCGAGCGAACGAGCCCCGGTGATCATGTGACGGATGTCGCGTGGCGGTGGATGCATCGTCCCGATACGATCCGGATGCCGGTTTCCGTCCATGCGGGCGCCGGCGCACTCGCACCCAGGTGGGGGAAGCCGGTCCGAAGCCGGCGCTGACCCGCAACCGTAGGCAGCGGACATCCGCTGCGAGCCGGAATGCCTGCCCGGGCGCGTGGCTCCACGACACCCGTCGAGGTCTACGGGCGGAGCCCGGACCGCTCGGGTCCGTGCCCCTCGCCTGACGCCTTGCGCCGCCGCGGCGGCGCGCGCTCAGGGGCGGCGCGGTGTCCTCGGCGCACGGGTCTCGCGTTCGGCGACCGCAGCGCCGAAAGGGTCCCGCCATGGTCCGGCTCTCCCGCCTCCGCCCGCCGCTCGGGCTCGCCGCCGCCGCTCTGCTCGTCGTCGCCTCGGCGCCCGTGACGGCGACGGCGCAGCAGCAGCCGGCCGGGCACGCCGGGTACTGCACCGACGGGCTGGGCGTCACCGTCGTGGTCGACTTCCAGGATCTCGGCGCGTTCGGCGGCCACGACGGCGAGCTGGTGGTCCGGTGCGCGCCGCCGGCGGTGCCGGGTCAGCCGTTCGAGGGCACCGGGCTGGACGCGCTGAAGGGCGCCGGCATCCAGGTGGCCGGGACGGACCGCTGGGGCGAGGCGTTCATCTGCCGGCTGCAGGGCCGGCCGGCGGCGGACGAGCCGATCGCGATCCCCGGCGACCCCGCCTACCTGGAGCCCTGCCGGGACACCCCGCCGGCGGCCGCGTACTGGTCGTACTGGCACCAGGGCGGCGGCGCGGAGTGGGACGGGTGGACGTACAGCAGCGGGGGCGTCACCTACCGCAACGCGGTGCCCGGCGGCTTCGAGGGCTGGTCGTTCTCGCACGACGCGACCGCCGAGACCAACCCGTTCCCCGGCGTCCCGGCGTACGCGCTACCGGCCGAGGCGACGCTGACCGTCACGGCCGACGCGGACAGCGTCGCGCCGGGCGCGGCGCAGGCGGTCACCGTCGCCGGCCTGGCGCCGTACGAGCAGGTGAGCGTCGACGTCGACGGCGCCGGCGTCGCCCCCGCGGACGCCCAGGCCGGCGCGGACGGGGCCTACCGGGCCGAGTTCGCCGCCGCCGGGACCGCCGGCGCCAGCACCGTCACCGCCACCGGGGCCACGGCCGGGCGCACCGGCAGCACCACGTTCGCCGTCGACGAGCCGGGCCGGGCGCCGGAGGTCACCACCCACCCGGCCGACCTGACGGTGGCGGCCGGCGGCGCCGCGACCTTCACCGCCGCCGCGGCCGGCGAACCGGCGCCCACAGTGCGCTGGCAGAGCCGCGCGCCCGGCGGCGAGTGGGCCGACATCGCCTGGGCCACCGGCACGACCTACACCGTCGACGGCGTCACCTCGGCGCAGAACGGCGCGCGGTACCGCGCGGTGTTCACGAACGCGTCCGGCGAGGCGGCCACCGGCGCCGCCACCCTCACCGTCACCTGGGAGGAGAACCCGTACGGTCCCGGCGGCGAGGCGGCGGCGTCGTGGCTGATCGGCGAGCTGGACGACGGCGCGCTGCCCGGGCCCGGGTTCGGCTACGACTGGGGCCTGACGATCGACGCGCTGTTCGCGCTGCACGCGGCCGGAGTCGGCGAGACCGCGGCGGAGCAGATCACCGCGGCCGTCGAGACGAACGTCGCTGAGTACGCCGGCCCCGGCTGGTACCCGCACCCGGACACCCGCATCGCCGGCGCGACGGCGAAGGTGCTGGTGGCGGCCGTGGTCGCGGAGTCCGACTGGACCCGCTTCGGCGGCCGTGACGTGCGGCAGGAGACGCTGGACCTGCTGGTCGACGACCCCGGCGGCGTCGAGCACGGTCGGCTGAAGGACCACAACCCGGACTACCCGCTCAACGACACGAGCAACATCTTCGGCCAGTCGCTGGCCGTGATCGGGCTGGCCCGCTCCGGCGGGGTGCCGCAGGAGGCCGTCGACTTCCTGCTGAAGCAGCAGTGCGCCGAGGGCTGGTTCCGGATGTTCTACAACGACGGGACGACCTGCGACAGCGGGCAGAGCAGCCCGGACCGCGACGGCACCGCGATGGCCGTGCAGGCGCTGATGACCGCCCGCGACGCCGGGGTGCGCGGTCTGGACGACGACATCGACCGCGCGCTGGACTGGTTCGAGGACGTGCAGGGCGCCGACGGCTCGTTCGGCGGCGGCGTGTCCACCGAGGCGCCGAACACCAACAGCACCGGCCTGGTCGCCCAGGCACTGGCCGCGGACGAGCGCGACGCCGCTTACGAGGCGGCCGCGGCGTGGGTCGGCGGGCTGCAGGTCACCGCCGACAACGCGGCCGGGTCGGCGCTGCTGGCCGAGGTCGGCGCGATCGCCTACAACCCGCAGTCGCTGGCCGACGGGCTGAGCGGCGGCATGGGCCTGGGTCGCGACCAGTGGCGCCGGGCGACGGCGCAGGCGATCTTCGCGCTGGCGCCGGTGTCGTTCGCCGACCTCGGCAAGGACGACCTCGACCCCGGCCCGTCGCCGACGCCGACCCCGAAGCCGACGCCCACACCCACCCGGACGTCGACGCCGACCCCGACGCCGACCGATCGCCCCACCCCGAGGCCGACCCCGTCCGACCGGCCGACGCCGGCGCCGAGCCCGCCGCCGGCCACCGACCCGCCGCTCCCCCGGCCACCGGCCGGTGCCGGGCCGCGTCCTCCGGCGCCCGGCCCGCAGGCCGACGGGTCCGGCGGCGGCGCCGGCGGGCCGGGCGGCGCCGCCCCCGCGCCGAGCTCGACGCCGTCGGCGTCACCCACCCCCGGCGCCTCGGCCGCCGACGCCGCGGTCGCCTATCTGACCGGGCTGCTGACCGGCGGCACGCACGTGCTCACCACCGTCGACGGCGCCACGTACGTCGACTACGCGCTGACGGCGGACGTGGCGCTCGCGCTGCTGCAGGCCGGCGCACCGGACCCGGCGGTGACGGCGTTCCTGCTCGGCCCGGACGCGGTCGCCGGGTACGCGCACGGCGAGCCGTACGAGACCGCCGCCCGGTACGCCGGCCCGCTGGCCGACCTCGTCCTGCTGGCCGCCCTGACCGGCGCCGACCCGCACGCCGCCGGCGGGACCGACCTCGCCGCCGAGCTGCTGGCGCTGCAGGACGAGTCCGGCCGGTTCGCCGACGTCAGCGGGCTGGGCGACCACGTCGGCGTCGAGGACCAGGCGATGGCCGTGCTCGCGCTGACCGCCGCCGGAGAGCAGCCGGCCGCGGCCGCGGGCGCCGAGGTGCTGGCCGCCGCCCAGTGCGTCGACGGCCTGTTCCCGGAGCGGATCCCCGGCGAGGAGGGCTGCGCCGCCGGATCGCCGGAGGTCAGCGGCGTCGTGCTGCAGGCGCTCAACGCGGCGCCCGGCGACGGCCGGGTCGCGCAGCTGACCGAGACCCGCGGCGCGGCGCTGACGACGGCGGTCCGGGCGCTGGCCGAGGCGTGCGGGGCCGACGGCGCCTGGGTCCGCGACGGCGACTGCAGCGTCCCGGCCACCGGCAGCGCCGCGACCGGCCTGCTCTCCGCCGGGATGGACGTCAGCGCGACCCGGCTCTGGCTGGAGTCGGTGCGGTCCGGCGACGGCGGGCTGCCGCCACGGGCCGGCGACCCGAGCGATGTCGCCGCGACCGCCCGGGCGCTGCCGGTGCTGGCCGGCGGCTCGCTGCTGACGCTGCCGTCCGGCCTGCTGCGGCCCGCGGTCGAACGTCCGGCCGGGCAGCTCGACCTCGCCCCCGCGGCCGCGCCGGCCTCCGACGACCGGTCCGGCGACGTCGTGCCGGTGCCGGGGGACGGCGACGACGTCCCGTGGCCGGTCGCGGCCGGCGGCGGCGCCGCGCTGGTCGTCGTCGGCGTGCTGCTCGGCTGGCTGATCACGACCCGGCGCCGGGGCGCGGCCGCATGATCCGCCGGGCCCTGCTGACAGTCGCCGTCCTGCTCGCCACGGCCGCGCCCGCGAGCGCCGTCGACCCGGGCAGCGGCAGCCCCGGCTTCTGCCCGGACGACCGCGGCGTCACCGTGGTCATCGACTTCCAGGCGCTTGGCGGCACCACGATCGTCCGGTGCGCACCCGGGCCCGCCGGCCCCGGCTTCACCGGGCTGGACGCGCTCTACGACGCCGGCATCGAGATCGAGGGCGTGCGCCGCTGGGGCGAGGCGTTCATCTGCCGCGTCGAGGGCCGCCCAGGGCCGGGCGAGCAGGTCCCGGTGACGGGCAACGGGGGCTACGTCGAGGCCTGCATCGACACACCGCCGGCCGCCGCCTACTGGTCGTACTGGCACGCGCCCAACGGCGGGACCTGGGAGTACAGCCAGTGGGGCGTCAAGAACCGCGACGCGATCCCGGGCGGCTTCGAGGGCTGGTCGTTCTCGCTCAACGCGACCGCGGCGTCGAACCCGGCGCCGCGCATCGCCCCGGTCCGCCCGGACGACCCGCCGGACCAGCCGCCGCAGCAGGACCCGCAACCCCGTCCCACCAGCGACGACCCGGACGAGCAGGCGCCCGGCGGGGGTGGCGGCAACAACGCGCCGCGGCCCGGCGGCACCGAGGGTGGCGGGTCCGGAAGCGCCGACGGCGGAACGGGCGGCGGCGCCGGCAGCGGCGCTGACGGCGGCGCGGAGGACGGCGGCGGCGCGGCCGAGGGCGGGACCACCGGGGACGGGACCGCCGACGGCGTGCTCCCGCCGCCGCTCCCCCGCGAGTCCGTGGCCCCGCCCGTGCCGGGCCGGCCGGCCACCCCGGCCGCGACGCCGTCCGAGCAGCCCACCTGGACCGGCGGCGAGGAGTCCGCCGCACCCGTGGCCAGCGGCGCGGAGGTCGGCGGTGTGCCGGTCGCCACCTTGATCGCCGTGGCGGCCGGGATCGCGGTCGCGGCGGCCGCCGTCGTCACCGCTCGGCGACGCCGGAGCTCCGCTACGTGAGGACCCGCTGGGCCGCCTACTGGCTGCCGCGCAGCCTGCACCCGGGCGCCTGGTGGATCTGGGCGCTCGGGCTGGCGGCCGCGGCCAGCCGCACGACGAACCCGCTGACGCTGGGGCTGATCCTGGCGGTCGCCGGGTTCGTCGTGGTGGCCCGGCGCGGCGACGCGCCGTGGGCGCTGGCGTTCCGGCTGTACCTGATCCTCGGCGGGTTCATCGTGGTCATGCGCGTGGCGTACCGGGTGATCTTCGGCGGCGGCGAGGGGCCGACGGTGCTGGTCACGCTGCCGGAGATCCCGCTGCCGCCGTGGGCCGCCGGGATCCGGCTGTTCGGCCCGGTCTCGTTGGAGTCGCTGCTCGGCGGGTTCTACGACGGGCTGCGGCTGGCGACGATGGTGGTCTGCCTCGGCGCCGCCAACGCGCTGGCCAACCCGAAGCGGCTGCTCAAGGCCGTGCCCGGCGCGCTCTACGAGGTCGGGAGCGCCGTCGTCGTCGCGTTGTCGGTGTTCCCGCAGCTGACCGAGAGCGTGCAGCGGGTGCGCCGGGCCCGGCGGCTGCGCGGCGGCGCCGGATCCGGGCGGCGGGCGCTGCACGGCATCGTCGTGCCGGTGCTGGAGGACGCGCTGGACCGGTCGCTGCAGCTGGCCGCGGCGATGGACGCGCGCGGCTACGGCCGGTCCGGCGACACTCCGCGCGGGGTCCGGCTGCTCACCGGCACGCTGACGATCCTCGGGCTGATCGGGGTGTGCGTCGGCGTCTACGGCGTGCTCGACGGCAGCGCGCCGCGCACGCTCGGCGTGCCGATGCTGCTGGCCGGGATCGCGGTGGCCGGCGCCGGGTTCGTCGTCACCGGCCGGCGCGTGCGGCGCACCCGCTACCGGCCGGACCGGTGGCGCCTCGCCGAACTGGTCGCCGCCGGGTCCGGCGTCGCCGTCGGCGTCGTGCTGTACCTCACCAGCAGCATCGATCCGGCCAACATCAACCCCACGCTCAAGCCGCTGAGCTGGCCGCAGCTGTCGCCGTACGTCGTGCTGGGCGTGCTGGCGGGAGCGCTGCCGGCCTGGCTGACGCCGCCGCCGGCGCCGTCGCTGCCGGCCGCACCCGTCCAGGCGGACCTCCGGGTGAAGGAGACGGTGTCGTGATCATCTTCGAGCAGGTCAGCGTCACGTACGCGGGAGCGGCGGCGCCGGTGCTGCGCGACGTCGACCTCACCGTCACACCGGGCGAGCTCGTGCTGGTCGCCGGCCGCACCGGCAGCGGCAAGTCCACGCTGCTGCGTGCCGTCAACGGGCTGGTGCCGCACTTCACCGGCGGGCACCTGGCCGGCCGCGTCACGGTGGGGGGCGTCGACACCCGCACCGCGCCGCCGCGCGAGTTCGCCCACGTCGTCGGCATGGTCGGGCAGGACCCGCTGGCCGGGTTCGTCACCGACACCGTCGAGGAGGAGCTCGCCTACGGCATGGAGCAGCTGGCCGTCCCGGCGCCGGTCATGCGCAAGCGGGTCGAGGAGACGCTGGACCTGCTCGGCATCGCCGAGTTGCGCTACCGGCCGCTGCGGACGCTGTCCGGCGGCCAGCAGCAGCGGGTCGCGATCGGCGCGGTGCTGGCGGCGAACCCGTCCGTGCTGGTGCTGGACGAGCCGACGTCCGCGCTGGATCCGGCCGCGGCCGAGGACGCGCTGGCGGCGATCACCCGGCTGGTGCACGACCTCGGCGTCACCGTCGTCGTCGCGGAGCACCGGATGGAGCGGGTGCTGCAGTACGCCGACCGGCTGGTCGTGCTGCCCGGCGACAGCACGGTGGTGTCCGGGCCGCCGGCCGCCGTGGTCGCCGGCTCACTGGTCGTGCCGCCGGTCGTCGAGCTCGGCCGGCTGGCCGGCTGGGACCCGCTGCCGTTGTCGGTGCGGGACGCCCGCCGCCTGGCCGGTCCGGTGCTGGCTCGGCTGCCCGAGCCGCCGCCGCCCCGCCATGTCGAGCCGGCCGCGGCCGCGCTGACGGCGTCGTCCGTCGTCGTCCGCTACGGCGACGTCGTCGCGGTCCGCGGCGTCGACCTCGCCCTCGCCGCCGGGACGGTGACGGCGCTGATGGGCCGGAACGGGTCCGGGAAGTCGTCGCTGCTGTGGGCGCTGCAGGGGTCCGGGCCGCGGTCCGGCGGGACGGTGCGGGTGGGCGGCGCCGACCCGGCGACACTGCCCGCCGCCGGCGGCCGCACTCTGGTCGGCCTGGTGCCGCAGACGGCGACCGACCTGCTGTACCTCACCACCGTCGGCGCCGAGTGCCGGGCCGCCGACGCCGAGTCCGGCTCGCCGCCCGGGACCTGCCGCGACCTGCTCGAGCGCATCGCTCCCGGGATCGACCCGGCGGCGCACCCGCGCGACCTCTCCGAGGGCCAGCGGCTCGGGCTGGTGCTGGCGATCCAGCTCACCGCCGCGCCCGGTGTCGTGCTGCTGGACGAGCCCACCCGCGGCCTCGACTACGGCGCGAAGGCGCGGCTCGCGCGGATCGTCACCGGCCTCGCGGCGGACGGGCACGCCGTCGTCGTCGCCACCCACGACGTCGAGTTCGCCGCCGTCGCCGCCGACCGCGTCGTCGTCATGGCCGAGGGCGACGTCGTCGCCGACGGGCCGGCGGCCGAGGTGATCGGCGCCTCGCCCGCGTTCGCGCCGCAGGTGGCGAAGGTGCTCGGGGCCGGCTGGCTCACCGTCGGCGCCGTCCGGTCCGCGCTGCGGGAGGCGCCATGACCCCGGACGTGCACGCGCTGCGGGTCGGGCCGCGGTCGGCGGTGGTGCTGGCGCTCGCGTCGCTGGCCGGGCTGGCGATGTTCTGCTGGCCGCTGTTCACCTCCGTCGAGCCGGACCCCCTGCAGCACGGCGTCGACGCCCCCTGGGTCTTCCTCGCCGTGCTCCCGGTGCTGGTCGGGATCGTGCTGGCCGAGCTGACCGAGGGCGGCATGGACTCCAAGGCGCTGGCGATGCTCGGCGTGCTGTCCGCCGTGAACGCCGCGCTGCGCCCGCTCGGCGCCGGGACCGCCGGCATCGAGACGGTGTTCTTCCTGCTGGTGCTGGCCGGGCGGGTGTTCGGGCCGGGCTTCGGGTTCGTGCTCGGCTGCACGTCACTGTTCGCGTCGGCGCTGCTCACGGCCGGGGTCGGGCCGTGGCTGCCGTTCCAGATGCTGACCTCGGCGTGGATCGGCCTGGGCGCCGGGCTGCTGCCCCGCCGCGTCACCGGGCGCGCGGAGATCGCGATGCTGGCCGGGTACGGGATCGTCGCCGCGTACGGGTTCGGCTTCCTGATGAACCTGTGGTTCTGGCCGTTCATCGCCGGCGCCGAGGTCGACTACCACGACGGCTCCATCTCCTACGTCCCCGGCGCCCCGGTGGCCGAGAACCTGCACCGCTTCGTCGTGTTCACGCTGCTGACGTCCACCGCTGGCTGGGACACCGGCCGGGCCGTCACCAACACCGTCGCGATCCTGCTGGTCGGTCCCGCACTGCTGGCGACGTTCCGCCGCGCCTCCCGGCGCGCCTCCTTCGGCGCCGTCGCCGAGTTCACCCCGCCCCGCTAGCGCCACTGGTGTGCGGTCGGGCGGCCGGAGCGCGCCGCCCCTCAAATTGGATCCCAAACCTGGCGAACTGGCGTCCAATGCTGCGACACTAGCACGTCAGCTGCGGCTAGGTGTTGACATTGGATTCAATCTGGGTAGCCTCGTGCACTCAGCGGGTAGGGATCGAATGCCGGGCTGATCACGCGGATGCGTTCGCGATGCGGTCCAAGCGATGGCGAACACCAGGGAGGCCAAGGATGACTCTCACGCGGACGAATACCGACCGACGTTCAGCGCGGACCGTGATGGTGCGCCCGGCCGTGGTGGCATCCGCGGCTGTGCTGCTCGTGGCGTGTTCAGGCGCCGAAGCCACGAACGGCGGCCTGGAGTCCGACACCGTGGTGGTCGCGGACTACGGCGGGACGACCCGGGAGGCGCGCCAGGAGGCGTTCCTGACTCCCTTCGCCGACGAGTTCGGCGTGCGCACGGTCAGTGCGGACGCGGCGCCGTCGAAGCTCTCGTTGTTCGTCGAGAACGAGCGGGCGGAATGGGATCTGATCGATCTCGACAACTGGGATCTGTACCGATTCGCCGAGCAGGGCCTGCTCGAACCGCTCAGCGATGACGTCGCGGCCTCGGACATGGTGCCCGAGGAGTTCCAGGAGTACGCCTCGGGCGGCTACAACGCCAGCACCGGGATCGGCTACCGGACCGACTCGGGCGACGAGCCCCGAGGGTGGGCGGACTTCTTCGACACCGACCGGTTCCCGGGGCAGCGCGCCTTGCCGTCGTTCGCGTACTTCCAGGCCGAGGCCGCACTTCTGGCCGACGGCGTGGCGTGTGAGGACCTGTACCCGCTGGACTTCGACCGGGCCTTCGACAAGCTCGACGAGATCCGCGACGACGTGCTCTTCTACGACAGCTTCGGGCAGGCGATGCAGTACCTGGCTCAGGACAGCGTCGCCATGACGATCACCCCGAACGGCCGCATCAGCGCGCTTCGCGATCAGGGCTCGCCCGTCGCCTTCCAGTGGGAGGGCGGGCTCTACAGCTGGACGACACCGGCCGTGCCCAAGTTCGCCCAGCACGAGGACGCGGCGATGGCGCTGATCGACCAGATGGCCGATCCCGAGGCCCAGGCGGCGTTCGCCGAGATGACCCGGTACGGCCCGATGAACTCGGAGGCGCTGGAACACCTCGACGACGACGTCGTCCAGGATCTCCCGAACAGCCACCTCGACGTGTCGTGCGAGATCGACGGCGCTGGGCTGGGCGCCGACATGGATGAATACAACCAGCGCTACCTGGAGTGGGCGGCCGGCGAGTGAGCCGCCCAGCCCTGCCGGCGACAGCCGGCTCGCCCGCGCGTGCGGTGCGGCGTGTCCTGCCTGCGCGCCACGACGAGCCCACCCGGGTTCGCGTGTCCGCGTTGCTGGCCATCCCGCTCGGTGCCGCGCTCCTGTTCCTGGTGTTGCCGCTGGTCTCACTGACCGGCCGGGCCCTCTCCGATGACGGGCTGAACGGGTTCACGCAGGTGATGTCGAGCGATGTGTTCATCGACGCATCCGTCCGCACCCTGCTGCTGTCCACCGTCGTCACGGCCTGCTGCCTGGTGCTGGGAACGATCTACGCCCTGGCGCTGGTCACCGCACCGCCGTCGATCGGAAAGGTGCTGTTGCTGGGCCTGCTCGCGTCGTTCTGGATCTCGCTGCTGGTGCGCACCTTCGGCTGGGTCATCGTGTTCCAGCCGAATGGAGCGCTGAGCCAGCTGCTGGTCTCGATGGGGCTGACCGACTCGACCGGCGGGCTGCTGCAGACGACGACGGCGATGTATCCGGCGATGATCCACGTGATGCTGCCGTACTTCGTGCTTCCGGTGTACGCGGCGTGCCTCGATCTGCGCTCCGAGGACCTTCGAGCGGGTCAGAGCCTGGGGGCCGGACCCGCGCGGCTGTTGTGGCTGGTGGTCCTGCCCGCGCTTCGCCCCGCTGTCGCCGGCGCGTGCTCGTTGGTGTTCCTGCTGTCGCTGGCGTTCTACGTGACGCCGCTGCTGATCGGCGGGCCGCAGCAGCTGACCATCGCGACGCTGATCGATCGCCAGTTCAACCAGCAGTTCGATCTTGCCGGCGCGTCGGTCATGGGACTGGTCCTGCTGGTGTTCGTGCTCGCCATCTACCTGGTGATCGACCGGTTCGTGAGTCTGGTGCCGAGGGGGTTCAGGTCCTGATGAGCTCCCAGTACGAGCTGCGGTCGTCGCTGGCGCAGGGTCTCGGCCGACTGCGCTGGGCGATCCATGCCGTCGCGGTCATCGTCCTCGTCTTCCTGCTGATCCCGCTGCTGATCGTCTTCCCGATCTCGATCACGCGCGACCACGTGCTGACCTGGCCGCCCGACCTCGCGTCGTGGCAGTGGTTCGACGCGTTCTTCACGTCGCCCGTGTGGGTCGACTCCTTGCTCGCATCGCTGCGGATCGCCGTGCCAGCGGCGGTCATCGCGACCGTCGTCGGAACCCTGGGCGCACTCGGCCTGGCCTACGCCCGGCGCTGGCGCCGGGTCCTGCAGACGCTGTTCATCGCGCCGCTCGTGCTCCCGATCGTCACGTACGCGCTCGGCCTCTACGACGTCGCCCAGCGATTCGACGCGACCGGCTCGCTGCTGCCGGTCATCGTGGGACAGGCGATGCTCTCGGCGCCGATGGTCTTCGTGACGGTCGGCGCGGCGCTGGCCAACCGCGACCACCAGTTGCCGCTCGCGGCATCCAGCCTCGGCGCCTCGGCCCGGAAGGTGCTCACGCTCGTCGAGCTGCCGCTGCTGAAGCCGGCGGTGGCGGCCGGCGGCCTGATCGCGCTGGCGATGTCGTTCGACGAGATCGTCGTGGCGTACTTCCTGCTCCCGCCCGGCGCAGGCACCTTGCCGGTCGTGATCCTCGGCTCCACCCGGGAATCGGCCGATCCGACCATCGCGGCCGCGAGCATGGTCGTCATCGCCATGGCCGTCACGGTCGCCGCGCTACTCGTCCTGGTCAACGTGCTGATGAAGAGGAAGCCGTCGTGAGCGTCCAAGCGAATCTGAAGGATGTCAGTGTCCGCCTGGGATCGGTCCAAGCACTCGACCACCTGAACCTGGAGATCGAACCCGGGACGTTCGTCGCGCTGCTCGGGCCGTCCGGCTCCGGGAAGACCACCACGCTCAACGTGCTCGCCGGGTTCACTCGACCCGACGCCGGACTGGTCACCTTCGACTCCGCCGATGTCACGGGGGTTGCGCCGTACGTCCGCGACATCGGCATCGTGTTCCAGAGCTACGCCCTGTTCCCGCACCTCACCGTCGGGAAGAACATCGAGTTCCCGCTGCGCCGCCGGGGTGTTCCCCGCGACCGCCGCCGGGAGCGGGTGGAGGAGGTGCTGCGGCTGGTCGGCCTGGAAGGCTACGGCGACCGAGGTGTCACGGCACTGAGCGGCGGGCAGCGACAACGGGTCGCGCTGGCGCGCGCGGTGGTCTTCGAGCCGCGGCTGTTGCTCCTGGACGAACCACTGGCCGCGCTCGACAAGCGGTTGCGTGACTCGATGCAGCTGGAGATCCGCGCCCTGCAGCGGCGCCTCGGCATCACGACCGTGGCGGTCACCCACGACCAGGTCGAGGCCCTGACCATGGCGGACAAGGTCGCCGTCATGAGCGACGGGCGGATCGAGCAATGCGGCTCGCCGGAGGACGTGTACAGGCGTCCGGCCTCCGAGTTCGTCGCGCGGTTCCTCGGCGAGGCCAACCTGCTCGAGGTGCGCGAGGGCTCGATGCAGTGCTTCGGGCGATGCGGCAGCCTTCCGGACGGGACCGCGGTGCTGCGCCCCGAGCAGCTGCGGATTCGGCCGATCGATCAACGGGACCCGTCGGGGCTGAGTGCTGAGGGAACCATCGACAGCGTGAGCTTCCAGGGCGCGCACCATCGCCTGCGGGTGCGACTGGAGGCCGACCCCGCCGTCGCCCTCACCTTGACGTCCACCGCACTGGGCTTCTCGCTCGGCGCCGGCGACCGGGTCCGCGTCGAGGTCGACCCTGACGACCTGCACGTGATCCCCCGGACGAACCGGACCGGCGTGCCCACCCGCACCGTCCAGGAGGCCTGATGAGCCATGAACGCACGGATGTCGTCGTCATCGGTGGCGGTTTCGCCGGCGTCACCGCCGCCCGGGAGATGGCCGCGACGGGCGCCTCAGTGGTGCTGCTCGAGGCCCGCGACCGCCTCGGCGGACGCACGTGGACCACGGAGTTCGAGGGTGAGCCGGTGGAACTGGGCGGGACCTGGGTCCATTGGACCCAGCAGCACATCTGGTCGGAGCTCACCCGCCACGGGATCGCCATCCAGGAGGACGACTGGGACTTCGACGCCGCGATCATGGGGAGCCCGCCGCGGCGGCGTCCGGCGCCGGAGACCTTCGCCCGCCTGAAGGACCTGTTCGTGCGCTTCGTCGGGGAGCATCGCGCGAGCCTGCCGCTCGCTCACGACCCGCTCCATCGGTACGACCAGATCGCCGAGCTGGACCGGCTCTCGATGGACGACCGCCTCCGGCAGCTCGACCTCGCCGATGCGGACGTCGAGTACCTGACCAGCCTGTTGTTCGAGATCGCGGGAACCGAGCTCGGGGAGGCCGGCTATCTGCAGGTGGTCCGGTGGCTCGCGCTCTGCGACTGGAGTACGGATCAGTGGTACGAGATGAACAGGTACCGGCCGGTCGGCGGAACGGCGGCGGTCCTCGACGCGATGCTCGGGCCACATGAGGTCGACGTCCGGCTGGCCGACCCCGTCGCGTCCGTCCGGTACGGCGACGACGGCGCGCTGGTGCGCACGAGCGGCGGCGCCGAGATCGCGTGCCGCCACGTGATCGTCGCCGTACCGGTCAACACCTGGAACCGGATCGAGTTCGACCCGCCGCTGCCCGAGACGCATCGGGCCGCGATGAGGCAGTGGATGGGAAAGCCGCGTCAGGACAAGGTCTTCCTCAAGGTCTCCGGCGACATCGGCCGCGTCTTCGGTCATCTTCCGGCGCCCGAACCGCTCAACTTCTTCTGGACGTTCCGTGATGTCGAGGACGGCCAGATCATCATGGCGATCAACTCCAGCGCGTCGCTCGACGTCAACGACGCCGACGCGGTCGAGGCGGCGATGCGCCGTGTGATCCCGGAGATCACCGAGGTCCACGCGGTACTCGGGCAGAGCTGGTCGGAGGATCCGTGGTCGTCGGGCGGCAACCTGTGCCCGCCGCCCGGACAGATCAGCGCCCACCTGCGGGCGCTCCAGCAGCCGCTGCGCGGACTGGCCTTCGCGACGACGGAGATCGCCAACGGGTGGGCGGGCTTCATCGACGGGGCCATCGAGTCGGGCCTGCGCGCGGCTGGTCACAGCCGGAAGGCGATCGGGAGGGAAGGAACGAGATGAGTGTGGCTCGAGACCTCTACTGCTACGGCGATCGCGAGGCCCACCCGTGGTCGAGCACCGTCGCGTACTCGGAATCCGTCACGACCAACGGCCCGTTGATCTTCACTGCCGGCCAAGGTCCGTTCGACGACCAGGGTGACCTGATCGCGCCGGGCGACCCGGCCGCGCAGATCCGTGCGACGTACGCGAACCTGCGCACGGTCCTGGAACGCGCCGGTGGGTCTCTCGACGGCATCGTGTCGCAGACGGTGTATCTCCAACGCCCCGAGGATCTGCCGGTGTTCGTCGAGGTGCGTCAGGAGTTCCTGAAGGATCCGCAGCCCGCGGTCACGACAGTGCGCGCGGATCTCCTGGTGCCCGGAATGCTCATCGAACTGACGGCCGTCGCCACTCGAGGCGTCGGCCGCACGACTGGTCCCACTGGAGGGTCGAAATGACACCGAATGGCTTCGTCGTCGACCAGGTGGCGTTCGTCGTTCCCGATCTGGCCGCCGCGTTGCCGGCCTACGACGCGATCTTCTCTGGATCGCCCTGGCGGATCTGGGACTACGGCCCGTCGGTCATGAGCGAGCAGGCGTTTCGCGGCGAACCGTCGGCCTATTCCATGCGCCTCGCCCTTTCGGCGACCCGGCCCCAGGTGGAACTCATCCAGCCGTTGCACGGCCGGAGCGTCTACTCGGAATGGCTCGAGCGAGGCGGCACGGGCGTCCACCACGTCGGCATGTTCGTCGACGACATCGGCGAGGCGAGCGATGCGCTGGGGCTACCCCTCGCGACCGCGGCGCAGACCGGCAGCGGGTACGGGGCGGGCGGTGACGGTGGATTCGCCTACTTCGACGCGGTTCCGGAGGTCGATCTCATCCTGGAACTGATCGCGGTCCCACAGACCCGGCGCCCGCCGGACACGGTGTGGGAACGCACTCACTGATCGAACAGATCTCGGTGCCGGTTGAGCCGCCGGCGGCTTCGTTCGATATGGACTCGGATGAGTTCCTCGGCGGCCCTCGCATTGCCTTCGCTGATCGCGTTCGCGATGAGGCGGTGCTCGGAGTGAGCGACCTCGAAGTCCTTCGGAGCGAAGGTGGTCAGCAGGATCCGGCGGTAGCGATGGGTGCTGTTCCAGAACTCGACGATCATCTGCAGCAGGCGCGGCGTCGGCACACCCGCGTAGCAGGCGAGGTGGAAGCGGCGATCCGCCTCCAGCCAGCTGGCCGGATCGCCGGCATGAGCCTCAACCTCGGCCGCCGCGACCTCGATCGCCTCGCGCTGTTCGACGGTGAGGTGCGCCATGCTCTCCGAGATGGCGAGGGGTTCGAGTCGCTCGCGCACCTTGTAGATCTCGTTGTACTCCTCGAAGTCCAGCACCGCGACCTTGGCGCCACTTCGCGGCCTGAACGCGACCAGGCCCTCGCTCTCGAGCTGGCGCAGTGCCTCGCGGATCGGGAGCCTGCTGACCCCCAGTTCCCTGGCCAGCGCCTCCTGACGCAACGGGCGGCCGGGTTCCAGCGCGCCGTCGATGATGCGTTGCCGGAGGCTGCGCGTGACGAACTCCGTGACGGACTCGCGCGCGTCGTCAGCGAACTGATCGTTGGCCATGGCCACCTCGGGTTGGATCCACTCCAGTGCGACCGAGCGATTCTACCGCGCATTTCACATGACGGCGTCCGACGTGGATTGGATCCTAAGTTGCTTGTGCAGGCCTCAATGAGCGCTGAATCCTGGACTGCGAACGTTGTATTGGATACGATCTCGCCCTGTAGAGACCTTTGCCCAGCGTAAGGACACACGATTCGTATGGCGCGGAAGCAAAGACTGGATCCAGAACAGCCTGTGTGGCAGCTGACGACGACTGCGAGCGACTGGAAGAAGGCGCGGCCGGAGTCGCTGGTGACGATGCTGGGCCAGCTCCACCTGATTCGTGCGTTCGAGGAGTTGGTGCTCGATCTGGCGGGCGACGGCCTGGTGCACGGGCCGGCCCATTCGAGCATCGGCCAGGAGGGCGGTGCGGTCGGGTCGGTCCATGCCCTCCGCGCATCCGATGCGGTGAACGGATCGCACCGTGGTCATCATCAGTTCCTCGCCAAGGCGATCGCGTTCGTCTCCGAAGGGCCGATCGACCCGAGCGACCTGGTCACCGAGAAGATCGCCGACGTCCTCCGCCGCACGCTGGCCGAGATCCTCGGACTCGACGAGGGCTTCGGACACGGTCGCGGCGGCTCGATGCACTTGCAGTGGATGGCCGCCGGCGCCATGGGCACCAATGCCATCGTCGGCGGTGGCGTGCCCATGGCCGCCGGCAAGGCGTGGGCCCAGAAGCGCGCGGGCACCTCCGACGTGACCCTCACGTACTTCGGCGACGGCGCGGTCAACATCGGGTCGGTCCTCGAGACCTTCAACCTCGCGGCGGCGTGGGACCTCCCGCTGGGCTTCTTCATCGAGAACAACCAGTACGCCGTGTCGACCACGGTCACGGAGTCGACCCGCGAGTCACGGCTGGCAGCCCGCGGGTTCGGATTCGCGATCCCCGCCTGGCGCGTGGACGGCATGGACCCGCTCGCCGTCCAGCTCGCGACCCAGGACGCCTGTGAGCGCATGCGCGCGGGCGAGGGGCCCGTCATCGTCGAGGCCGACGTCTATCGCTTCTACCACCAGAACGGACCCTTCGCCGGGAGCGCGTTCGGATACCGCAGCAAGGACGAGGAGCGGGCCTGGCGCGACCGGGATCCGGTGCAGCGCATGGGCGCCGAGGTCCTGAAGCTCGGCCACCTGAGTGAACGTGAGATCGCGTCGATCCGGGACCAGGCGGTCGACGCCATGCGGGTCGCGGCATCGACTCTGGTGACTGCCGACAAGGAGTCCGGACGCCGGCGCATCGTCGAATCCGCGTGGCCCGATCCGGCGTTCGTCGACGTCGGCATACGCAGCGACGCGCGCGAGCTCGACGCCGCGCCGCGGCTCGAGCCGGCGGAGTTCACCGGGACGCGGGAGGAGCGGAAGTTCATCGAGGTGATCGCCGAGGTCACTGGCCGCCGGATGGCTGCCGACGATCGCTATGTCATCCTCGGCGAGGACGTGCACAAACTCGCCGGCGGAACCAACGGCGCGACCAAGGGTCTGGCGGACCGCTTCCACGACCGCGTCCTCGGCACCCCGATCAGCGAGAACGCCTTCGTCGGACTCGGTGGCGGCATGGCCCTCGACGGCAGGTACCGGCCGGTGGTCGAGTTCATGTACCCGGACTTCATGTGGGTCGCGGCCGATCAGGTGTTCAACCAGATCGGCAAGGTACGCCACATGTTCGGCGGCCAGCACGCCGTTCCGCTCGTCCTCCGCACCAAGGTCGCGATCGGATCGGGCTACGGGTCGCAGCACCTGATGGACCCGGCCGGCATCTTCGCCGCCAGCCCCGGCTGGCGCATCGTCGCCCCGTCGACGGCTGCCGACTACATCGGCCTGTTCAACGCGGCCATGCTGCTGGACGACCCGGTGCTGGTGATCGAGCACGTGGACCTCTACGGCCTGCGTCAGAGCGTTCCCGCCGACGCCTGGGACTACGTGATCGAACCGGGGACGGCGGCCGTCCGTCGCTCGGGTGACGACGTCACGGTGATCTCCTACCTGTCGATGGTGGATCGCGCGCTGGAGGCGGTGGATCGATGCGACATCGACGCCGACGTCATCGACCTGCGCTGGCTGGACCGGGCCTCCGTGGACTGGTCCACCATCGAGGCGAGTGTGCAGAAGACGAACAACGTCCTGATCGTCGAACAAGGGGCGCGCGGCACCTCCTACGGCGGCTGGCTGGCCGACGAGATTCACCGCCGGTACTTCGACTGGCTGGACCAGCCGGTGGAGCGAGTGACCGGCAGGGAGGCGAGCCCGACGATCTCCAAGGTGCTGGAACGAGCCGCGATGGCCGGAACCGACGAGGTCGTGGCCGGGCTGGAGAAGGTACGCCGCAACTGGGGCGGTGCCTGATGGCGCACGCGCTTCGGATGCCGGCCATCGCGGCCGATTCCGCCCAGGCCGCGATCCAGACGTGGCTGGTCCAGCCGGGTGAGCAGGTCGAGGTCGGACAGCCGGTCGCTGAGATCGAGACCGAGAAGGCCGTCGTCGACTACGAATCAGAGCACGGCGGCGTTTTCGCCGGGCTCCTCGTCGCCGAGGGCCAGTCGGCCACGGTCGGCCAGGTGATCGGAGTCCTCGCCGAGGCCTCGGAGTCGGTGGAGGAGGCGATGCGGGCGGTCCGAGGGGAGGTCGTCGACCTGGATCGGGACGCGGAGCGGGCCGGGGCGCCCGCGGCGCCGGCGCCGGCCCCGGCGCCGGAGCAGGCCGCGGCGCAGGACCATCCGTCCCGCAGGTTCATGAGCCCGCTCGTACGTCGACTCGCGCGCGAGAAGGGCATCGACCTCAGCCGCATCGACGGCAGCGGGCCCGGCGGCCGCATCGTCCGCCGCGACCTCGACCGGTACGACGCGAGCCCGCACCGCGACTCCGCCGAGCCGGTGGTGGCACGCGTCGACGGCGACGCCGCCGCGGCGAAGGCGCACGACGAGGCTCCGGTGGCCTACACGGAGGTCGAGCACACACCGATGCGCCGCTTGATCGCGCGGCGCCTGACGGAGAGCAAGCAACATGTCCCGCACTTCTACCTTCGCGCCGAGTGCGAGGTCTCGGCGCTGACCGAGCTGCGGCGGCGGATCAATCAGTCGTCGCCGACCCCCGTCACGATCAACGATCTCGTGGTCAAGGCGGCCGCGGGGGCGCTGCGAGCGGTCCCGGCGGCGAACGCCATCTGGACGGAGACCGCCGTCCGCGTCTTCTCGACGGTGGACATCGGGATCGCCGTCGCGGTCGAGGGCGGGTTGATGACACCGGTCGTACGGGACGTGGGTTCGATGCCGATCTCCGTGCTCGCGGCGGCGACCCGTGACCTCACCGAACGTGCTCGCACGGGCCGGCTCCACCAGCGGGAGCTGGAGGGTGGCACGTTCGCCGTGACCAACCTCGGGATGTTCGGGGTTCAGGAGTTCACGGCGATCATCAACCCACCTCACGCCGGCATTCTGGCGGTGGGGACGATCGCCCGTCGCCCGGTCGTCGACGGCGACGACGTGCGGCCGGCGGACACGATGACGGTGACGTTGTCCGTCGATCACCGGACTCTCGACGGCGCCACCGCGGCAGCGTGGCTGAGCGCCTTCGTCGAGCTCATCGAAGATCCCGTACGTCTCCTGATCTGAGGCAGGCACACTCCATGATCAAGCGTCTCGACAACTGGATCGGCGGGGTTGCGGTCCCCCCGTCGACAGGTTCATATGTGCGCGGCGTCGACCCGGCGACCGGCAGGCCGACGGTCGACGTGGCCGCCGGCGCCGCCGCCGATGTCGACGCCGCCGCCCGGGCGGCGGCGGAGGCGACGGCGAGCTGGAGACACCACCCCTCGGCCCAGCGAGGACGGATCCTCACCGCCATCGGCAACGGGATCCGCGAGCACGCTTCGGCGCTTGCCGATCTGGAGATCCAGGACACCGGCAAGCCACGCCATACCGCGCTGGGCGAGATCGAGAACTCCGCCGCGTACTTCGAGTTCTACGCGGGGTTGGTGAACCTGCCGGTCGGCGACGTGATCGACGTCCAGCACGACCAGCACAACTTCACCCGACGCGAGCCGTACGGCGTCGTCGGCGTCATCACGCCGTGGAATCTCCCGCTGAACCAGGCGGCTCGCGCGGTGGCGCCGGCGCTCGCCACCGGGAACACCGTCGTCCTGAAGCCGGCCGAGGTCAGCTGCCAGACGACCATCCTGCTGGCCCGCATCGCGGCCGAAGCCGGGCTCCCCCCGGGCGTGCTCAATGTCGTCCTCGGGTCCGGGACCGAGGTGGGCGAGGCGATCGTGCGGCATGAGGCCGTCCGGAAGGTCGCGTTCACCGGCTCGGTCCGGACCGGTCGAGTGATCGGGCGGATCGCGGCGGAGCGGATCATTCCGTTGACCCTCGAACTCGGCGGCAAGTCGGCCGGCCTGGTGTTCGGCGACGCCGACCTGGACCTCGCCGCGCGGGAGGTCGTCCGTGCGTTCTGCACGAACGCGGGACAGGTCTGCTCGGCGGGCACGCGGCTGCTCGTCCAGGAGGACGTCCACGACGACCTCGTGGCGCGAGTGGTCGCGCTCGCCGCCGAGGTGCGCGCCGGTGCGGACATCGGCCCGATGATCACTCCGGCCCAGTTCGATCAGGTGCGGCGCTATCTGCACCTCGCCGAGGAGGAAGGCGCCCACGCCGCGTTGGGCGGACCCGCAGGTGCCGAAGGCGGCTTCGTCACTCCCGCGGTCTATACGAAGGTGCGCAACGACATGCGCATCGCTCGTGAGGAGATCTTCGGTCCGGTCCTCGTCGTGATGCCCTTCACGGACGAGGCGGAGGCGATTCGCCTCGCCAACGACTCCGAGTTCGGCCTCGTCGCCGGCGTGTTCACCAGGGACATCGGCCGGGCACTCCGGGTCGCCGACGCGATCGAAGCGGGCCAGGTGTTCGTGAACTCCTGGTCGACCGGTGCCGTGCAGACGCCCTTCGGCGGGCACAAGAACAGCGGGTACGGCCGCGAGAAGGGCGTCGAGGCGCTGTTCCACTACACGCAGCTGAAGTCGGTCACCATCTCCTACTGAATCGCCGCGAGGCCGATCCGCCAGGCGGTCAGTGCGTCGACGCTGGTCACGACCTCAGAGGTCCTTGGAGATGGCCGCGGCGGTCTGCTGGAGCGGTTCGACGAAGCCACGAAGGCGGCTGATCTTGCCGCGAGCGGTGGGCACGCTGATGGCGAGGCTGGCCACGGCACGTCCGGCGCCGTCGCGGATCGGGACGGCGATGGCTCGCAGCGCCTGGTCGCTCTCACCGCGGTTGAGGGCGTAACCGAGCCTGCGGATCTCCTCGAACTCTTCGACGAGGTCCGGGAGGGCGTGGATGGTCTGGTCGGTGACCGCCGGCAGGTCGACGCTGAGGAGACGTTCCAGTTCCTTGCGCGGCATCTCGGCCAGGAGCACCTTCCCCCCTGAGGTGGCATGCGCCGGCAGCAGGGTGCCTGTCCGTATGGTCACCCGGACCAGCTGCTGACTCTCGACACCGTCGATGAACCGCGCCCCGGCCCCCTGGAGCACCAGCAGGTGCACGGTCTCGTCCAGCCGGGCGGCGAGTCGAGCCATGTGATGGTGCGCGGACCGGCGAATGTCGAGATCGCCCAGGGCGGCGAGGCCGATCTCGACCAGCACCCGGCCCAGCCGGTAGTCCTTGGTGACGCGATCGCGCTCCACGAAACCCTCGTCCACCAGCGTGGTGAGCAGTCGATGGCTGGTGGACGTGCTGATTCCCAGCGCCTTGCTGGCCTCCGTGACCCGCAGGTGGCCGCGTTCGGCGAGCAGTTGCACGAGACGAACGGCGTTGACGACGGAGCTGAGCGTTTCCCGCATACCGGGAAATCGTAACAGCTTTGCCCGCATGCCGGAAACACGTCGGTAACGTGAACCGCACGCTGGACGAGACGAGCTGGGAGGACGCACGTGAGAACCGTTTCCATAGTCGGTGGCGGCATCGGGGGCCTGGTGCTGGCGCTGGAGTTGGAGCGGCACGGCATCCGGAGCCTGATCTACGAGGCGGCACCTCGCCTGCAGGCACTGGGCGTCGGGATCAACGTGCTGCCGCATGCCTCGGCGGTCCTGGCCGGGCTCGGGCTCGAGGAGCAGCTCACGGACCGGGCGGTGCTGACCCGCGAGGCGGCCTTCTACAACCGTTTCGGTCAGCACATCTTCACCGAGCCGGCCGGCCGGTGGGCGGGGCACGACCATCCGCAGTACTCCATCCACCGCGGCGACCTGCACTCCCTCCTGGTGGACGCGGTACGGCGTCGCTGCGGCTCCGACGTCATCGTGACGAACAGCCGCCTCGACCGCGTCCGGGAGGTCGGCGACCGCGTCGAGCTCCGGTTCGTCGACGACAACGGTGACCCGCTCGACCCGGTCGTCGCCGAGTCCGTCGTCGGCTGCGACGGGATTCACTCGGTGATCCGCAAGACGCTGCATCCGGACGAAGGACCCGCACGCTACTCCGGGGTGATGATGTGGCGGGGAGTGGCCGCCCACCCGGGCTTCCTGAGTGGCGCCACGATGGTCCGGGCCGGCTGGCTCCAGCCCGGCAAGCTGGTCACCTACCCCATCCGCACCGGCCTGCCCGATGGCCTGCAACTCGTCAACTGGGTCGCGGAGATCGAGATGCCGCGGCGGGGCGAGCGCGACTGGCAGCGCCGGGGGCAACTGGCGGACTTCGCCGGCCGTTTCGCCGATTGGCGCTTCGACTGGCTCGACGTTCCGCAGCTCCTCGGGCGGTCCGAGCAGATCCTCGAATATCCGATGATCGACCAGGACCCGCTCCCGTTCTGGAGCCGCGGGCGGCTGACGCTGCTGGGCGACGCCGCCCATCCGATGGTGCCGCGAGGGTCCAACGGAGCCGGTCAGGCCATCCTCGACGCGGAGGCCCTCGCCCGGCACCTGGCCCGAACGGACGACACGGCGCAGGCCTTCGCCGCGTACGAGGACGAACGGCGGCAGGTGACCGCCGCGGTGGTGCGGATGAATCGCGCCGAACCGCCGGATGCCATCCTTCGAACCGTCTACGAGCGCAGCGGGGACGCTCCGGTGCGCACGATGTCTGACATCGTCACGGAGGCGGAAGCACAAGCCATCACGGGTCGCTATCTCAAGGTCGCGACCACCCGGTCTCCCGCCCCGGACCCGTCCGCGTCCCTGCCGGGTGCCGGTACGCGCGAGCGGAACGAGGAGCCGCAATGAGAACCACAGCCGATACGGAACCCGGCAGCGCGAACGTCGCCGTCGGCGAGCTCGGCGGCACGCCGGTCACCCGGCAGGTGCTCGACATCCTGGTCGCCTGGGGCGTCACACGGGTCTACTGCTGCCCCGGCAGCACCGAGGCCGCCATGCTCGACGCCTTCGTGGGCCGGGACGACATCGAGCTCGTCCTCGTCAGCCACGAGTCGACGGCGATGGCGGCCGCCGACGCGGAGGCACGGCTCAGCGGCAGGCCGGCCGTCGTGTACGTGCACACCAACGTCGGCCTCGCCAATGTGCTGTCGCATCTGTCCGCCGCGCGGATCGCCTACGCACCGGTGCTCGTCCTGAACGGGCTCAAGCCGTCGGTACTCGCGGGCCGCGACGGGTTCACCACGCTTCCCCATCCCGACCTCGGGCTTCGCGACCTCGTCAAGTGGGACCGCGTGCCCGCATCGGCGGACTCCCTGCCGGCCGACCTCGAGCGGGCCCTGGGCATCGCGACTGCCGAGCCGGCCGGACCGGTGTGGCTGGGCCTGCCGCAAGAGCTGCTGGAGACGACCGATCCCGTCGACCCGCGATACCCACGCCCGCTGCCGGGTCCGCGCCGCAGCCGTCCGTCGCGGGCGGAACTGCGCGGTGTGGCGGACCTGCTCACCGGGGCGACCCGCACCGTCCTCGTCTCGGGTGGGGAGGTCGCCCGACACGGCGCGAGCGATCTCGTGGTCGCGCTGGCGGAGCGTCTCGACGCGACGGTGCTCCATGAGGACCGCCGCGGGTTCGAGCGATCCAGCTACCCCACGCGGCACCCCAGTTTCCAGGGCAGCTACGACGCGAGGCATCCAGCGGTCGCGAACGCCGACGCGGTCGTCTTCGTCGGATGCCAGGTCTTCCGGGAGTTCGACGTCAACGGTGGCCCGGCGTTGCCCGCCGCGGCGAGGGTCGTGCACGTCCACGTCGACCCGAGCCGCATCGGCCGGCTGCACGAGGTGGACCACGCCCTGGTCGGGCACACCGAAGAGGTGGTGCGCGACCTCCTCGACGCACTCGGTCCACGACCGGCCACGACACCGGCCCGGACGCCGGCGCCGACGAGCGGCTCCGGCCCTTCGCTGAGTCCACACGGCTCGCCCGCGCACCGCGATCTCACCGGCTGGGTGCGACCCCTGGTCGAATCCCTCACCGGTGACGAGAACTACGTCATCGACGCGACGACGGCCGGCCCGGCCCTGCTCGGGGCCCTTCCCCAGACCCGCCCCGACCAGGTCCTGACCACCTCCTCCGGTTCGCTCGGGTGGGGTCTGGGCGCGGCGATCGGGGTGGCGCTGGCCCAGCCGGAACGCCGGGTCCTGGCATTTCTCGGCGACGGCGTCTTCCAGTTCGGGCTGCCCGCGTTGTGGACGGCGCAGCGGTATCGAGCCCAGGTCACTTTCGTGGTGCTGAACAACGAGGCCTTCGCGGCGGTGGGCCTCGCCCTCGGGAGATTCGGAGGCGAGGCGGTACGCCGCGGCGACTGGCTGGGCACGGACCTCAGCGGGCCGCACCTCGCCCAGATCGCGGGCGGGTTCGGGCTGCACAGCGAACGCGTCCTGACGCCGGACGGGGTGGGCGCCGCGATCGGACGCGCCTCGCAGCCGCGCGGTCCGTCGCTGGTGGAACTGATGACCTCGGCAAAGGAGGAATGATGCTCGGCAGGCTTCGGGAGCCCTCCACCGGCCCGTTCTCGAGCCGGCGGTCGATGCTGCTCCTGACGGTGGTCGCCTTCTTCCTGTTCGCGATGCCCGTCGTGATGCTGGCCGTCGGCGCGCTCCGGGACGCGACCCCCGGCCGGCCCGCGCAGTGGTCGTTCGACGCGTTCCGCCGCGCCTACGGTGACGCCGGCACGTACGCGGTGCTCGGCGACTCGGTGGTGCTGGCCCTGGGTGTCATGGTCATCTCCACCACCACCGGGCTGCTGCTCGCCTTCATCGTCGCCCGGACCGACACCCCGCTGCGGCGCTTGGTCACACCGTCGATGATGCTGGTCATCGCCCTCCCACCGCTGTTCTACGGCATCAGCTGGGCGATGCTGGGCAACCCCCGGATCGGCACCATCAACAGCTTCTGGCAGGACCTCACCGGAGCCGAAGGGCCGCTGTGGGACACCTACAGCTGGAGCGGCATCGTCGTGGTCACCTCGCTGAAGTCGACCGCGTTCGCCTACTTCCTCCTGCTCGGCCCCCTGATGGCCATGAACCGCAGCCTGGAAGAGGCCTCACGGGTCTTCGGCGCCGGTCGCCTGCGCACCTTCCTCCGTGTCGACGTGCCACTGCTCGGGCCGTCGCTGCTGGGCGTGTGCATCCTCAGCTTCGTCGCGGGCCTCGAGTTCTTCGACGTGCCGCTGCTGCTCGGCACGCCGGCCGGCATCGACGTGTTCGCCACCGAGATCTTCAGCCAGATCCGCGACCGGACTCCGGCGGACTACGGCGCCGCGGGAGCGCTGTCGTTGCTGCTCGCCGTCGTCGTGGTGGTCCTCGTCGTGCTCCAGTGGCGGATCCTGGGAAGCCGCGACTTCACCACCGTCACCGGAAAGAACGACCGCACCGACCGCTGGTCGATCGGCAACTGGCGCTGGGCGGGCACGCTGCTCATCGTCGGCTACGTCACGCTCGCCGTCGTACTCCCCCTGGCCCAGCTGGTCGCGGGCAGCTTCCAGCCGTACCTCGGCGGCGGCGTGTACTCGACGATCAACTACCAGCTGCTGTTCAGCGAACCCACCACGACGGCGGCGCTGCGCACCACGGCGATCGTCGCCTTCGTCGGCGGCCTGTGCGCCATTCTGATGACGCTGCTGATCAGCTACGCGATCACGCACAGCCGCAGTCGCCTGCGCAGGGCGCTGGAGGTGATGACCTGGCTCCCGTTCGCCATGCCGGGCATCATCCTCGCCCTGGGCATCGCCTGGTTGTTCGTGAGCATCCCCGGGCTGCGCAGCATGTACGGCTCGCTGGGCATCGTCGTGATCGGTCTCATGATCTCGGCCGTGCCGTTGGCCACCCGCGCGGTGCAGCCGGCGCTGCGCCAGGTGGGGCGTGAACTCGAGGAGTCCGCCCGGGTCAGCGGCGCACGCCCGGTACGGATGTTCTTCAGCATCGTGGTTCCCCTGATCGCTCCGAGCCTTCTGGCCGGCTGGTTCCTCGTCGCGATCCTGGTCTCGGGGAACCTCACCATCCCGATGCTGCTGTCGACGACCGACAGCGCGACCGTTCCCCTGGTCGTCTACAACCTCCACAGCCAGGGCGAGACCTCCCAGGCGGCCGCCCTGTTCGTCATCCTCCTCGGCGCCCTGCTGGCACTGTTCGTCGTCGGCAGCCTGGCGGTCCGGGTGATCAGCCGTTCGAATCGCCGGCGCCGAGATCGCTCCAGACCCGATGCGCCGAGCGCCGATCGGGTCACCATGACGCGGACGGTCCCCGTCGCGTCTGAGGCTGTCCGTAGCACCTCGGAGGCCGATGCGGCCGCCGGGCCGTCAGCCGCCGTCCCCGGTGGACTCCCCACCGTCGTGAAGTCATCGGGTTCCAGGAGAGAGCCATGAAGCGTTCCACCACAGCGGTATTCCTCGGCGTCGTGCTGGCGGGCCTCGCCGCCTGCGGCACGCCCGACGAGAGCGCGGTGGCCCCCGAACCGACCGGGGTCGCCGACGAGGTCGAGGCACTGGGTAGCCAAGAGGCCGTCGACGAGATGGACCGGCTCTACCAGGCGGCTCAGGACGCCGGCGAGGACCGCGTCACCATCTACGGCGCCGGCGAGAACGACCGCGGACCCGTGTACGAGGTCTTCATGGCGCGATACCCCGGCATCCAGGTGAGCGGCGAACACCTGACCGGGCCCGACTTCGACAGCAAGATCAGCAACGAGTTCGCCAGCGGTCAGCACGTGGGCGACCTCGTCCAGGGCGGCGACACGTCCGTCGCCGGCCACATCGAGGAGGGCAAGTACGTGCCGTACACGCCCCTCACGGCCGAGGGGCTGGACCCGCGCTGGACCGAACCCACCAACACCGTCCACGCCGCGGCCGCGCTGCCGTTCGGCATCGGCTACAACACCAACGCCGTCGACACCGGCGACGCCCCGCAGACGTGGGACGCGCTCAAGGACGAGACCTGGCGCGGCCGGATCGTGATGGACGACCCGACCGTGTCGGGTTCCTCGCTGTCGGCCTTCCGAGCGCTTCTCGCCGACGAGCGCTTCGGGCAGGACTACCTGAACACCATGGCCGCGCAGGAGCCGCACAACGAGAACGGATCCCAGAACACCGGTGCGGCCGTGGCCAGCGGCGAGTTCGACATCGCCGGCTACTACCCCTACAGCTTCTTCATCCGCGAGTCCGCCAAGGGAGCACCGATGGGGTTCGTGTTCCCCACCGAGGGCGGCTCGTACGTGTCCGGGCACTACCTCGGCCTGATCGACGGCGCGCCCAACCCCAACGCCGCCAAGCTGCTCATGAACTGGCTGTTCACCCCGGAGGGTCAGCAGGCCCTGGCCGCGGTGGGCTACTACCCGACGATGCCGGACAGCGACGGACCCGCGGACTTCCCGCCCATGCGTGAGCTCGACCTGATCCGGAGCACGCCGCTGGAGACCGTGGCCACCGAAACCCAACAGGCGCTCGAGACGATCCAGGAGGTCTGGCCGAAGTGAACACCCCGACCAAGATCGACTGTCACGGCCACGTGTCCGCCCCGGCGGAGCTGTACGCCTACAAGGCGGGGCTGCTGTCCCATCGGGGGGCGCACGGGCGGGGAAAGCCGCACATCAGCGACGACCAGATCGCCGCCGCGCTGCGCGCGCCGAACCCCAGCTTCGGGAACGTCTCCCACCTCGACCATCTCGACGAGGCCGGAATCGACCTCCAGCTGATCTCGCCGCGGCCGTTCCAGATGATGCACAGCGAGACCCCGGCGAAGCTCGTCGAATGGTTCACCGAGAGCACCAACGACGTCATCGCCCGGGTCTGCGAGAGCGAACCCGGACGATTTCGGGGCATCGCCGGCCTGCCGCAGAGCATGGAGCTCGCCCCGGAGACGTGGGCCGCCGAACTCCGGCGCTGCGTCACCGACCTCGGCTTCGTCGGCGCGGTGCTGAACCCCGACCCGTACGAGGGGACGGCGGTGCCTCCCTCGCTCGGAGATCCGTTCTGGTACCCGCTCTACGAGGTCTTCTGCGAACTCGACGTTCCGGCGTTCGTCCACTCTGCCGCGTGCCGGCCGCCAGCCCGGGAGAGCTACTCGCTGCACTTCATCCAGGAGGAGACTCAGGCGGTCATCGGGCTGCTCCAGTCGCAGGTGTTCCAGGACTTCCCCGATCTCAAGGTCGTCGTGTCGCACGGCGGCGGGGCCGTTCCTTATCAGCGCGGCCGGTTCCGCCCCGGACCGATCCGCCGCCCGGGCGCTGCGTCGTTCGACGATCAGCTGCGCAAGCTCTGGTACGACACCTGCCTCTACACGCAGGACTCGATCGAGCTGCTGCTGCGCTCGGTCGGAGTCGATCGATGCCTGTTCGGCACCGAGAAGCCCGGCACCGGTTCCGTGCGCGACCCCGAAACCGGCCGGTGGATCGACGACATCCATCACCTCGTCGACGCGATCGACTGGCTCGACGACCATCAGCGTCAGGCCCTCTACCGCGACAACACCGTGGAGTTGTTCAAGCTCGACCTGGCCGGCGCCGACAGCGAAGGAGCCACCAGTGGCTGAACTCGTGCTGGGCATCGGCACCTCCCACGGGCCGATGCTGAACACCCCGCCGGAGCAGTGGGGCGCTCGCCGGCCGGCCGACGAGGCCAATCCCGCGCTGATCTTCCGGGGCGAGGCGCATACCTACCCGGAGCTGGCCCAGGTGCGCGGCAACGCCTTCGCCGACCAGTGCCGTGACGACGTGTGGCGGGCCAAGCACGCGGCCTGCCGAGCCGGCATCGCGGCGCTGGGCGCACTGGTCGACGACGCCCGACTCGACGCCCTGGTCGTGGTGAGCAGCGACCACAAGGAGGTCTTCGGCGACGACCTGCTCCCGCAGTTCGCCGTCTACTGGGGCGAAACGATGGACCACGTGCCGTACACCCAGGACCAGCTGGACGGCATGGGCCCCGGGCTGGCGGTGGCCGAGGTCGCGAACCAGCCGGACACCCACACCCGGCGCCGGGGTCACCCCGAGCTCGCCCTCCACCTGGTTCAGCACACCTCTCGGGCCGGGTTCGACCCGGCGGCCTCGCAACGCCTCCCCGGCGGGAAGTGGGGCAACCACGGGATCCCCCATGGGTGGGGCTTCGTGTTCCAGCAGGTCCTGGGTGGCGGTGCGGACCTGCTGCCGGTGGTGCCGGTCTTCGTCAACACGTTCTACAGCCCGAACCCGCCGTCGGCGGCCCGCTGCCTGGACTTCGGCGCGGCCGTCGGCGACGCCATCGCGCGGTTCCCGTCCGACCTGCGGGTCGGGCTGGTGGCTTCCGGAGGCCTCAGCCACATGGTCGTCGACGAGGAGCTCGACCGCACGACCCTCGACGCGTTCGCCGCCGGTGACCACGAGTCCCTGCGCGACCTGCCCGACGCGGTGCTGCGGTCCGGCTCCTCCGAGATCCGCAACTGGCTGGTCGTCGCGGAGGCGATGCGCTCGACCGGTGCCACCGCCACGGTGCTCGACTACCAGCCCTGCTATCGCAGCCCGGCCGGCACGGGTTGCGGGATGGCCTTCGCGGCCTGGGAGCCGGCATGAAGAGCATCGCCATCAACGCGCTGACCAAGACGTACACGGCCGGGGCTGCGCCGGCGGTGGACCGGCTCGACCTGGATGTCGCGCCCGGGGAGTTCCTCACCCTGCTCGGTCCCAGCGGATGCGGGAAGACCACCACGTTGCGCTGCGTCGCGGGGCTGGAGGCGCCGACCCAGGGATCCATCCGGATCGGCGATCAGTTGATCGCGGCCCCTGCCAACGGCGTCTTCGTCCCGCCGGAGCGGCGTGGAGTGGGCATGGTCTTCCAGAGCTATGCCCTGTGGCCGCACATGAGCGTGTTCGGCAACGTCGCCTATCCGCTGAAGATGGCCAGGACGCCGCGTGCGGAGATCGGGCGGGCGGTCGACGACGCCCTCACCCGGGTGGGTCTGGGCGGACTGCACACCAAGAACGTCTCGGCGCTGTCCGGCGGGCAGCAGCAGCGGGTGGCCCTGGCCCGTGCCATGGTCGGCCGGCCCGACGTCATGCTGTACGACGAGCCGCTGTCCAATCTCGACGCCAAACTGCGCTTCGCGATGCGCGACCACATCAGGTCGGTGCACAACTCCCTCGGCACCACCTCGGTCTACGTCACCCACGACCAGGAGGAGGCGGTCGCGCTGTCCGACCGCATCATCGTGATGCGGGCCGGCCGGATCCAGCAGGTCGACACCCCGCGCGACCTCTACACCAGGCCGAGGTCGACGTTCGTCGCCGATTTCATGGGGTTCCAGAACATCCTGCCCGCGACGGTGGAGTCCCGGGCCGCAGACCACTGCCACGTGCGGCTCGACCACTGCCCCGACGTCGTGCGCTCGGCCTACCCTGCGCCGGCCGACGGCCAGGTGAGCGTGGCGTTCCGTGCCCAGCACGTCCGGTTCAGCCAGCCGGACGCGCTCTGCCTGGCGGTCAACGCCGTGGTGACGAAGGCCACCGACTGGGGCAGCGCCCTGCGACTGCAGCTGGACGTCAGCGGTCACGTCGTCAAGGCCATCGTGGACGAGGAGCAGCTGGTCAGCCAGTCGCTGTCGCCGCGGCCGGGCGATCCCGTGACGTTCTACGTGCGACCCGAGCACGTCATCGTCCTCCTGAGCCAGGACGACCACCAGGACGCGGGCCTCGCGCAGGCCGAGGAGGGAGCATGAGCGCTCTGGGCGCGATGCGCGACGTTCCCGGCCTGGACGCCTGCGCGGTCTCCGACGCGCTCGACACGCTGGGCCTGCCCCCGTCCGTGCTCACCGGGGTGCGGCCGATCTGGCCGGTGCGCGGTGTCGTCATCGGACGCGCCAGGACCGTTCAGGCGGGCGAACGCACCGGGACCGGACCCCGCGCGCACATCGCCGCCGCCACCGTCGAGGACGGCGCTCCCGGCGACATCGTCGTCGTCGCCAACGGCGGGCGGACCGACGTCTCGTGCTGGGGCGGCATCCTCACGGAGGCGGCCCTGAGGAAGGGGGTCGACGCCGTGATCGTCGACGGCGCCTGCCGCGACGTCGCGGAGAGTCACGACGCCGCCTTCCCCGTTTTCGCCCGTGCGTCGGTGCCGACCAGCGCCCGTGGCCGGATCGTGCAGCTGTCCTCCGGTGAGCCGATCGAGGTGGGCGGGGTGGAGATCCGCGACGGCGACATCGTCGTCGCCGACTCCACCGGCGTCGTCGTGGTGCCGCAGGCGTGGGCCGGCCAGGTGGCCGGCTGGGCGCGACGCATCGTCACGCGGGAAGCGCAGATGCGCGACCAGGTGCGGGCAGGAGCCTCGATCGTCGACGTCATGCACGACACCGCGTTTCCGACGCCCGGTGACCTGGACGAGGAGCAGCAGGGAAGCCATGAGTGATGCGAAGTTCGCCGGCCTGACGACCGCGACGGTCTCCGACGCGCTGGACCGACTGGGTGTCCCCGGCGCCCTGCTCGGCCTGAGGCCCCTGGCCGACGGCGTCCGGATGTGCGGTCCGGCGTTCACGGTCAGGTACGTCCGCGTGGGCGCGATTCCAGGCACCGTGGGCGACTACCTCGACGACGTGCCTCAGGGCTCGGTCGTCGTCCTCGACAACGGCGGCGCCGTGGACTGCACCGTGTGGGGCGACATCCTCACCGCGATGGCGGTCGACCGCGACGTCGCCGGCACCGTCATCGACGGCGTGTGCCGCGACGTGAACCGGGCGCTGGAGGCCGGCTATCCGATCTTCTCCCGCGGCAGGTTCATGCGCACCGGCAAGGACCGGGTCGAGGTCGCCGAGGTCAACGGCCCGGTGACCGTGGGCGGAGAGCGCGTGGAACCCGGCGACTGGCTGCTCGGTGACTCCGACGGGGTCGTGGCGATCCGTCGCGACGTGGTCGACGACGTCGAGGCGATCGCCCGCGAGATCGACCAGCGCGAGTCCGCCATCGTCCAGCAGGTGCTGTCGGGCCGGACGCTGGCAGCGGCGCGGTCCAGCCAGGGGTACCACGAGCTGCAGCGGACGCGGGTGAACCCATGACGACACGTCCCGCCGTCGACGACGACGTCCTGACCGCGCTCGGCGACCTCGGTTCCGCCACCCTGCTCGAGGCGTCGGGTCTCCCGATCGACCTTCCCAGCCGGCTGCGACCGGTCGGCGCCCGCCTGACCCTCGCCGGCCGCGCGCTGCCCGTTCAGGCTGCCGAGGGCGACAACCTGCCCCTGCATCTCGCCCTCGAACAGGCGCGCGCCGGCGACGTGCTGGTGGTGAACGCGGCCGGCGGAGATCACGGCTACTGGGGTGAGGTCCTGACGGTCGCCGCGCAGGTCCGCGGTGTCCACGGCCTGGTCATCGACGGTGGGGTCCGCGACACCGAGGCGATCGCGGAGCTCGGTTTTCCGGTGTTCGCCTCGGCCATCGCGATCCGCGGCACCAGCAAGCGCGACGCCCGCGGCGCCGTCGACGAGGTCGTCCTGGGCCGGACGCGGGTCCGCAGGGGTGACGTGATCGTCGGTGATGCCGACGGGGTGGTCGCGATCCCCGCCGATCGGGCCGTCCGGGTCCTGGCCGCCGGACGGGCCCGCCAGACGGCCGAAGCCGGGTACCTGGATCGATTGCGCGCCGGCGAACTGACCTTGGACATCTACGACCTGCGGCCCACGACGGAGAGCGGTGACGACGTTGACTGAGAGCTACCCGGAGCTTCGCCTCTTCCTGGCAGGAGACTGGGTGGGCGCCGAGCCGGGCCGCGCCACCCGCGAGGTCACGAACCCGGCCACCGGCGAGGTGCTCGCGGCACTTCCGCTCGCCGGCTCCCAGGATCTCGATGCGGCGGCCGAGGCGGCGGCGACGGCGTTCCCGGAGTGGCGCCGGACACCGGCGTTGCAGCGATCCCGGATTCTTCGCCGTGCGGCCGACGTCCTGCGCTCGAGAGCCGCCGAGATCGGCCACCTGACGAGCCTCGAGCAAGGCAAGCCGATCGCCGAGGCCACGTCGGAGGTCCATGCCGCGGCCGACATCTTCGACTGGTTCGCCGAGGAGGGACGCCGGGCCTACGGCCGGGTGGTTCCGGCCGGCAGGGCGGACCGCCAGGATCTCGTGATCCGCGAGCCCGTCGGTCCCGTGCTCGCCCTCACACCCTGGAACTTCCCGATCACGATTCCGGCCCGCAAGATCGGCGCCGCTCTCGCCGCCGGGTGCACCTGTGTGATCAAGCCGGCGGAGGAGACTCCGGCGACGACGTTGGCGCTGGCCCAGGCGTGCCACGACGCCGGTCTGCCGGCGGGCGTCCTCTCGATGATCTTCGGCGACCCCGCGCACGTCTCCGAGCGGCTGATCCTGCATCCCGCGATCCGCAAGGTGACGTTCACCGGTTCCACGGCGGTCGGCGCCGAGATCGCCGGGCTGGCCGCGCGACACGTCAAACGAACGTCCTTGGAGCTCGGCGGGCATGCGCCGGTCCTGGTGTTCGAGGATGCCGACCTCGATCTGGTGCTGCGCACCGCGGGTGCGGCCAAGTTCCGCAACGCGGGCCAGGTGTGCATCTCACCGACCAGGTTCGTCGTGCACGAGTCCCTGCACGACGACCTCGCGGCGCGACTGGCCAAGCACGCCACCGGCCTGGTGGTCGGACCCGGCACCGATCCGCACACCACCATGGGGCCGCTCATTCACGACCGGAGGGTCGCGGCGGTCCAATCGCTCGTGGACGACGCCGTGGGGCGCGGCGGACACCTGCTCGCCGGCGGCACGGCCGGGGAGCCACGAGGCAGCTACTACCTGCCCACCGTGATCGCCGCCGCCGCACCGGACTCGCGCGCGATGCACGAAGAGCCGTTCGGGCCGCTCGCACTGCTCACGCCGTTCGGCACCGACGACGAAGCGGTCGAGATCGCCAACGCCACCGAGTACGGGCTGGCGGCGTACGCGTTCACCGACTCGTTGCAGACGGCCCGGCGAGTGGCCGCCGAGGTCCAGGCCGGGATGATCGCCATCAACCACGCACAGCTGGTCGGACCGGAGACCCCGTTCGGCGGGCTCAAGCAGAGCGGGTACGGCTCGGACGGCGGCGCCGAGGCCCTGGACGGCTACCTGAACACGAAGCTGGTGAGTCAGGCATGAGCGACGACCTGGCGTCCTCCGTCGACGTCCCGGTGCTCATCGTGGGCGGCGGGCCGGCCGGGCTGACGGCGGCGCTGCTCCTGGCCCGGTCCGGCGTCGGCTCCCTCGTGCTGGAGCGGCGGTCCGAAGCCCCGCGGCTGCCGCGCGCGCACCTGCTCAACGTGCGAACCATGGAGGTCTTCGACGACATCGGGATCGCCGACCGCGTCTACGAGCTCGGGCCGCAGAACGAGCGCTGGCACAAGGTGGCCTGGTACACGTCGCTGGGAGGGCCGACGCCACTGCACGGCCGGAAGATCGGCGAGGTGCAGGCCTGGGGCGGCGGAACCGACGAGGCGCGATACCGGGCGGCCAGCCCCCAGCGGTTCTGCAACGTTCCCCAGATCCATCTCGACCGGGTGCTGTGGGACAAGGCCAGGGAGATCCTCGGCGACTCCGTGCGCGCCGGCCAGGAAGTCGTCGACCTGCGCGTCAACGCCGACGACAGCGCTGTCGTCGTCGCGCGCGACCTCGCCCGCGGAACGACCTATGAGGTGTCCGCGCGCTACGTCATCGTCGCCGACGGTGGCCGCACCGGTGCCGCGGCCCTCGGGATCGCCATGGACGGGCCGCAGCGGATGCGGACGATCTCCAGCCTGTACTTCACCTCCGACCTGTCCGGCTACGCCGATCCGGACGCGCTGATCACCCATTTCATCAACCCTCGCAGCCATGGCCGCGTGGGTGGCGTGCTGCAGGCCCTGGGACCCGGCCGCTACGACGCGTCGTCACCGCAATGGGCACTCGCGCTCTCGGGCGCGGCGATGACCGACGCCGTGGCTTCGGCGCCGGAGGTCGCGGCCAGAGATCTCCTCGGGTTGCCACCCGACCACCATCTGGAGGTCCACGCGATCAGCCGATGGCAGTACGAGGCCGTCGTCGCGCGCGAGTTCCGGCGTGGACCGGTGTTCCTCGTCGGCAACGCCGCCCACCGCCACCCGCCGACCGGCGGGCTCGGACTCAACTGTGCCGTCCAGGACTCGGCCAACCTCGCCTGGAAACTCGCCGCGGTCATGAGCGGGTGGGGTCACGACGCCCTGCTCGACAGCTACGAGACCGAGCGCCGCCCCGTCGCGGCTCTCTACACCGCCCACGCCATGGAGAACTCGAACCGGCATCTGCCGATCGCCGCCGCGATGGGCCTGTCCGCCACGATGCCCGAGGACGAGGGCTGGCAGCAGGTCGCGATCTGGGCGTCGGACACCGAGGAGGGCCGTCGGCGCCGAGCCGAGGCGTCGGCCGCCGTGGCCGAGAACGCTCTCGACTACAGCCAGCTCAACATCGAGGTCGGGTACTCCTACGCCGCCGGGGCACTCGTCCCCGACGGGACGCCACCACCGGCCGGCCATCAGTCCAGCGTCACGTACGTGCCCACCGCCCGTCCGGGACACCATCTGCCGCACCTGTGGGTGACGTACGACGGCTCGCCGATCTCGACGCACGACCTCGTCGCCCACGACGGACTCACCCTGCTGGTACGCGACAGCGCCGCCGGCGCCTGGGCGGACGCCCTGAAGACGGCGTCGCCGTTCCTCGCGGCTCCGCTCGCCCTCGCCGTCGTCACGTCGACCGCCGCGGACACGTGGGCGGCTCGGTCCGGGACGGAGGAGGACGGCGCGCTGCTGGTTCGCCCGGACCGGCACGTCGCCTGGCGCGCAGCGACCATGCCGGCAGACCCGGCGAGTGCGTTGATCAACGCTGTGGCGCAGGTCGTCGACCCGGACCCGGGGACCGCCCACGAGGTCGATCCGCTGCTCGAGCGAGTCAACGAGGCGGCCCGCGTCGTCATCGCTCACGGAAGGGCGGCCACCCGTGGTTCGACCTCGTGACGGTGACGGCCCGCTGGTCGCCGTCATCGGCGGTGCGGGAACGGTGGGGTCGGCCTTCGCCTTCCACTGGCTGGCCTCGGCTCCGGCGGGCGACCTCGTCCTCGTCGACGTCGATGCGGACGCCGTGCAGGCGCAGCTGATGGATCTGCAGCACCTTCGCGGACTCGGGGCACGCCCTGGAGTGCGCATCGGGTCCACCGAGGCGCTCGCGGAGGCTGACGTCGTGGTCGTGGCCGCTTCGCTCTCGGCGCCGGCCGGCCCGGACCGCGCCGCCATGGTGACCCGCAACGCGGGACTCCTCGCCGGCCTGCTGCCCAATCTGCGGCTCGTGCGACCCGACGCGCTCGTGGTGGTCGCGACCAACCCGGTCGACGCGATCACCACCCTCGTCGTCGACTCCGGATCGCTGCGGGCCGAACAGGTCCTCGGGCTCAGCCTGAACGACACGCTCCGATTCCGGGCGGCGCTGGCGCAGCACTTCGGCGTCGAGATCGGCCGGGTCGAGGGCTGGAACCTCGGTCAGCACGGCGGCGCTCAAGTGCCTGTCTACTCCGCCGTGTCGGTCGATGGACGCCCGCGCTCGGTCGCCCCAGCCGACCGGCCGCCGATCGACAGCTACCTGGCCGACTGGTTCCGCTCCTACCAGGAGCTCCGGCCAGGTCGTTCCACCGGCTGGGCGTCGGCGGCGGGGATCGGCCGGATGATCGACACCTGGTGGAACCGCCGGCCGGCGCCGCTCCCGTGTTCGAGAGTGCTGGGCGGCGAGTACGGCCTGAAAGGCGTCGCCCTCGGCGTTCCCGTCGACCTGTCCGGCGATCGGCCCGCGGTGGTCGAGCTCCGGCTCACCGGCGCCGAGGAAGCGGGCCTGCTCCGCGCCGGCGAGGCGGTGGGCCGGGCCGTACGCGCCCTGCGGGACGCCGTCGCGCGGGAACGGGGCGACGCATGAAGGTCACGGCCCTCCGGGCACGCCGGCTCGAGGTGCCGGTCACGATGCCGCTGAGCCCGGGTCCCCGCCACGTCCCGTCGCTCCTGGTCGAGGTCGAGACCGACGCCGGCGCGAGTGGGCACGCGTTGTTCTTCGCTCCGATGGCATCGGCGGTAGTCGCGTATCTCCGCGACGAGGCCACCCCACTGCTCGTGGGAGCACCCGCCCGGCCCGAAGCGGTTCGCGAGCTCCTCGAAGAACGCATGCCGCACCGCCCGACGACCGGAGCCTGGGCGACCGCCGCCAGCCTGGTCGACATCGCCATCTGGGACGCGCTGGGCCATCGGACTCAGACCCCGGTGTGGCAACTCCTCGGGGGCGCCCGCCCCGAGGTCGGGGCATATGTGACCTTCGGCCTTCCCAGCTACAGCCAGGCCGAGCTCGTGCGGCTGGCCGAGCAGTTGGTGGACGGCGGGCACCGGGGCCTGAAACTGGTGGTCGGCGCGCAGGCCGGGCCGGACGACAGCTTGCGCAACCAGGGCCTGCGGGTGGACGCCGAGCGGGTTCGCGCGGTCCGTGCCGCCATCGGCCCCGACGTCGACCTCATGATCGACGCGAACAAGCGGCTCACCCTGCCCCAGGCAGTCGCGCTCGCCGACGCCGTCGGCGACTGCGACCTGACCTGGTTCGAAGATCCGGTCACCCTCGGCGATCCGGGTCTCATGGCTCAGGCGCGCGACCGGATCGCCATCCCGATCGCGGGCGGAAGCCTGGGCATGGGGAACGTGGCCACCTTCCATCGGCTCGTCGCGTCGGGCGCGATCGACATCGCCCAGCCCAACGTCCGTGATCTGGGCGGCTTCACCGGCGCCCGGCGAGCGATGGCCATCGCCGAGGCGCATCACCTTCCGGTGGCCATGGGCGGCAACTGGCCCCATCTCAACGCCCACCTCTACGCCGGGGTGGCGCGCAGCGGCCCGGTCGAGTTCCACCTTCAGGGCTGGGAGGTGGCGCGCCTGATCTATCACGACGCGATCGAGCCCCACGAGGGGCGCTTGGCACTCGGGGATGCGCCGGGACTGGGACTGACGCTCCGCCAGGACCTGGTCGAGCGCTTCACCGTGCCGTAGAAGACGATCGCCACGACTCGGAGGTAACGATGCAGGAGATGACGTCTGACGTGGACTCTCCCGAGCTCGCTCAGCTGTACCAGGATTTCCGCGACCACGATCTCGCCCCGCTGTGGACCCAACGCGAGGATCTGCAACCACTGACGCCGTCGCCGGCGGCGGTACCGCACGTGTGGCGGTGGACGAGACTTCTCGACATCGCCGAACGTTCCGGGCGGCTGGTCCCGGTCGGGCGAGGCGGTGAACGACGTGCGATCGGCCTGGTCAACCCCGGGCTCCCCGGGACCGGGTACGCGACGCCGACGCTCTGGGCGGCCATTCAGTATCTCGGCGGGCACGAGACCGCGCCGGAGCACCGGCACTCGCAGAACGCCTTCAGGTTCGTGGTCGAGGGCGAAGGGGTGTGGACCGTGGTCAACGGTGACCCGGTCGCGATGCGCCGAGGTGACCTCCTCCTGACGCCCGGCTGGCACTTCCACGGGCATCACAACGACACCGACCGGCCGATGGCCTGGCTCGACGGTCTCGATATCCCGTTCGCCGCCAAGACCGACGTCGGGTTCTTCGAGTACGGCTCGGACCGGGTCACCGACGAGGCGTCGCCATCGGTGTCCCGAGCCGAGCGGCTGTGGGCTCATCCGGGGCTGCGGCCGGTGTCCGTGCTCGACGACAGCAACAGCTCGCCGTTGACCGCGTACCGATGGGAGCACACCGACGCCGCGCTCACCGAGCAGCTGCTGCTCGAGGACGAGGGTCAGCCGGCCACCGTGGAGCAGGGCCACGCGGCGGTTCGGTACTCCAACCCCACGACGGGCGGTGACGTGATGCCCACGATCCGATGCGAGTTCCACCGGTTGCGCGACGGCGCCAGGACACGCGCCCGCCAGGAGGTCGGGTCGTCGGTCTGGCAGGTCTTCGACGGTGCGGGCCACGTCACCCTCGACGGCGTCGACCACGCTGTCACCAAGGGAGACCTCTTCGTCGTCCCCAGCTGGATCTCCTGGTCGCTGTCCGCCCGGACGTCGTTCGACCTGTTCCGGTTCAGCGACGCCCCGGTGATCGAGCGGCTCGGGTTCGCGCGGACCCTGATCGAGGGAGTGTCCCGATGAGACTGGCGACCCTTCGAGTCGACGACCACACGGTGGCGGTGCGCGTCGACGACACCTCCGTGGTCGAGATCGCCGGCGCCGCCGACGTCGGCGCGTTGTTGCACGATCCGCGGTGGCGTGCCCGCGCGGAGACCGCGGACGGGCCGGCCCACGTGCGCCAGGGCATCGAGCCTCGGCGGTGGGCACCGGTCATTCCCCGGCCCGGCAAGGTGATCTGTGTCGGCTTGAACTATGCCGCGCACATCCGCGAGATGGGACGCGAACGACCGGAGCACCCGACGTTGTTCGCCAAGTTCCCCGAGGCGGTGACCGGGCCGTACGACGACATCGTGGTGCCCGGCCGCCTGGCGCGGGCGTTGGACTGGGAGGGAGAGCTCGCGGTCGTCGTCGGCTCGTCGTGCTTCCGCGCCGACAGGACCACCGCGTCGGCCGCCATCGCTGGATACGCCGTCCTCAACGACGTCACGATGCGCGACTACCAGTACCGCACGACGGAGTGGCTGCAGGGTAAGACGCTGCAGGCGTCGACGCCCTTCGGTCCGTTCCTCGTGACGCCCGACGAGCACTCCACGTCCGCGGAGGTTCGCACCACCGTCGACGGCGAGGTGATGCAGTCGGCCCGCATCGACGATCTGGTCTTCGATCCCGCCGACCTGATCGCCTACGTGTCGGAGCTGGTCACGCTGAGCCCTGGGGACGTCATCTCCACGGGTACGCCCGGCGGGGTCGGCCATGCGCGCACGCCCGCGCGCTACCTCGCGAACGGGTCCCGGCTGCAGACCGCCATCGACGGTCTGGGTGAGCAGTCCAACCTCGTCCGCATCGAGGTCTAGATGGCGGCGCGCACCGATCGGACCGAGGATCCGGCGCTGGCCGCGGCCCTGCTGCTCGCCCGCCGCGGGCAGGCGTACTTCTCACGTTTCGTCCGGGACCTCCGCGACGATGAACTCGACGCCCCGTCACTGGTGCCGGGATGGAGCCGCCGCCACATCGTCGCCCACGTCGGCCTCAACGCCCGCGCCCTGACACGGCTGACGACGTGGGCGGCCAGCGGCGTGGAGACGCCGATGTACTCCTCGCCGGCGGCGCGGGTTCAGGAGATCGACCTGGCGGCGACCCTGCCGGCGACCGCCCTGCGCAACCTCTCCGATCATGCCGCGATCCACCTCAACGTGGAATGGCGCGATCTCGACGACGAATCGTGGCTGAGCGAGGTCGTCACCGCGCAGGGCAGACGAGTGCCGGCCCGGGAGACGGTGTGGATGCGAACCCGGGAGGTGTGGGTCCACGCCGTCGACCTCGACGCCGGGGGCCGATTCGAGGATCTGCCGGCGCGGCTCCTCGATCAGCTGCTCGCGGACGTGCGAGCCGCCTGGGGACGGCGACCGGCACCGTTGCCCACCATGACCGTCACCGACCGCGACCCCGGCGACGATCGTGACCCGCAGCCGGCATCGGAGGCCGGTGTCATCGGGACGGCGGCGGCCGTCACCCGATGGGCGACCGGACGCGGAGCCGCCGGTGTCAGCGCCCTCGACGGCGGTCCGGTGCCGGCGGCGCCGGCGTGGCTGTGACGTGACGCTCCGGGTGCGGCGTGGTCAGCGCATCCAGGTGGCCGGCTGATCGAATACCCTCGCCGATCGTCACGATGTCGACGACGTCGGTGCCGTCGTCGAGGTCGCGGGAGTGAACGCCCGGCGAGGGCAACGGGCTCAGTAGCGCAGCGCCTTGCCGCCGTCGACGAGGATCTCCTCCCCCGTGACGAAAGCCAGGTCGAGCGCAACGGTCGCGATGGCCTTGCCGATGTCCCCGGCGTCGGCGAGCCGCCCCAGAGGTACGTGGTCGGCCTCGGCCTCGAAGTTCCTCCGGGCGTTCTCGGCGCCGACGAGCCGCTCGTGCCAGCCCGAGATCACGGTCCCGGGTGCGACGGCGTTGACGCGCACGGTGGGAGCGAGGGCGACGGCCAGTGCTCGGGTCAGCTGCGCCAGCGCCGCCTTGCTCACGCTGTACGGCAACGAGCTGCCGACGACGCGGGTCGCCGAGATCGACGTGACGTTGACGATCGAGCCGTGACGTTCCTTGAGCGACTCCGCGAACGCCTGGCAGACCCAGAACGCGCCCAGCAGATTGACGCCGAGCAGTTCGTCCCAGAGTTCCGGCGTCACCGCCTCGAGGTCGGCGAAGTCGATCTTCGTGGTCGTCCCCGCGCTGTTGACCAGCACGTCGAGGCCGCCGCTGGTCTCCAGCAGGTGCGCTGCGGCGCGGCCGACGGCGTCCCGGTCGGACACCTCGACGTGCAGCGGGTACGCGGCGGCGCCCAGAGCGCGTAGCTCGATGGCGAGATCCTCGGCTGCCTGCCCCGATCGTGAGTACCCGATGTGGATCTCCGCGACACCGCGCCGCGCGAGTTCCAGGCAGGTCGCGCGGCCGATCCCCGTGGCGCCTCCGGTGACGAGGGCGACCCGGCCCGCGGCGCTCACGCGACGCCCTCGGTGAGCGCGTCGGCGGCGCGGCGGTCGTCATCGAACATCGGCAGCGCCACGGGAGCCCGACGTGCCTGTGCGAGGTAGACGCCCTTGACCACCTCGAGCGCCGCGAGGCCGTCATGACCTGTGACGGCCGGGGAACGACGCTCACGCACGGCGTCCAGGAACTCGGCGATCTGGCGACCATGGAACTCGGGCACGCTGGGGCGTCCAGCCTCTTCCGCACGCCGGCTCTTCACCTGCGGCTCCTCTCCGTCGAACGTCCACAGGTCGTTGACGGCCTGCGCGAGCTCGGGATTCTCCTCGACGCCCACGCTGTGGCCGGCTGTGCCGTGTACCGCCAGCCGGAAGCCCGGCGCGCGGTAGCCGACCGTGGGGCTGGGCAGCGAGGCGAAGCCGTTCTCGAACGTCGTCATGGCCTGGACCGTCGCGATCGCACCGCTGTCGTAGGTGACGACGGCGCCTGCGACGTCCTCGACGTCGATGTAGTCGGCGTGCTTCAGCGTCGCCCAGTGTCCGTAGACCGAGGTCGGGGTGCCGAGCATCCAGTTCATCATGTCGATGTAGTGAACGGCCATGGTGAGCAGCACACCGCCGCCCTCCCCGGCCCACGAGCCGCGCCAGTCGTCCTGCTCGTAATAGCGGCGGTCGCGGCCGAGATGCGCAAGACACTCGGCCGCGACCACACGACCGAGACGTCCTTCGGCGATCGCACGATGCATGCGCTCCACCGCCGGGACGAACCGACGCTGGAAGACGGTCCCGAGCGCCACCCCGGCGTCGTCAGCCGCCACGACGAGTTCGTGGGCCTCGGTGAGCGAGGTCGTCAGCGGCTTCTCGACCAGCGCGGCGACGCCGGCGCCGATGGCCTGCATCGCGGGCTCGAAGTGATGCTTGTGCGGGGTGGCGATGAGCACGGCATCCAGGTCCGCCTCGGCGAGCATGCGCTCGACGGAGTCGTATGCCGTCGCGTCGGGAAACCGTCCGGCCAGTTCCTCCGCTCGCGCCGAGGTCCGGGAGCACAGTCCGGCCAGCTCGACGCGGGGCAGGGCTGCGGCGGCCTCGGCGTGAATGGTGCCGAACCTGCCCAGGCCGATGACCCCGACTCGCACGTCGTCGGTCATGAGCGCCCCTTCAGTGAGTCCCGGGCGATCCCGGCCTGCCGTGCGGCGGCCGCCAGGGTTCGGTAGGACGACTCGGCCGCTCGCACCTCGTCGAAGTCCGGCAGCGCCTGACGACGGACACTGATCTCGACCGAGACCGTTCCGCGGTAGCCGCCACGGTCGAGCAACCCCAGGAAGACGGGGTAGTCGAACTCACCTTCCCCCGGGATGAGGAAGTCGAACCCCTCGTCGGTGTGACGGTGGTCCTTGACCTCGACGACGACGGCGTGCGGCAACAACGACGCCACGACGTCGGCCAGGGCGAAGTGGCGCACCGCGAAGTGGGAGATGTCGAGGTTGAGCCCGAGCGCCGGTGAGCCGACGTCGGACAGGACCGCGATCGCCTGCTCCGGCGTCGACACGACGGCGCCCGCGTGGGGTTCGAGCGCCACGGTGCAGCCGGCGGCGACAGCCTGTTCGACGAGGTCTCCGAAGCGGTCGACGATGAGCGGCCGGTCCGACTCCCAGCTGTCCTGGGCGATGATCGGCGGCGGGTTGCCGCCCAGCAGTGGCGCCTTGGGCTTGTGCGCGCCCAGGCTGACCGGCAGCGCCCCGCCACCGCCGAGGACGGCGGCCACCTCGAACGAGCGGATGAGCCGGCGGCGGCTGCCGGCCCACGTGTCCTCATCGCACACCAGCGGAGCGTTCGCGGTCACGCTGGAGATCTCGAGGCCGGCGGCGTCGGCGGCCGCTCGCCAGCGCCCGGCGTCGTCGTCGGTGGCGGTGAGCGCGTCGGTGGGCCACCCTTCGCAGACCGTGACCTCCACGCTGTCGTACCCGATGCGCGACAGAGCCCGCACGACCTGGTCGAACGGCAGGTTCGGCGTCGACCAGGTGTTGTACCCGAGCTTCATGGCGTCCCCTCCGGGCAGAGAAGCTGCTTGACGCCCGCGCTCGTACGCACCGCGTCGAACGCCGCCTGCCAGTCGCGCAAGGGATACCTGCGGCTGACCAGGGGCTCGAGGTCGACGAGCCGGTGGTCGAGCAGCCGCATCGCGCGATCCCAGGAGTCGGCCGTGCTGGCGAATCCGCCGGTGATGACGAGCTCGTGGAAGGAGACCAGTGCGAGGTCGACGGGAACCGCGTCGCCCCGCTGGCCGATCTGGACGTACCGGCCGCCCCTACGGACGCGCTCGATCCCCAACGCCATGCCGGCGCCCGAGCCGGAGCACTCCAGCACGACGTCGACGTCGGTGGGCGCGTCCGCCGGGTCGGCTGCGATCGCGAACCCCAGCGCCCTGGCGACCTCCAGTCGTTCGGCGTCGGCCGGTGTCCCGAGCACGGCCGGCTCGCCGCCCGAGACCCGAGCGACCTGCGCCGCGAGCAGCCCGATCGCACCCGGCCCGATGACGAGGACGCGATCGCCCGCCCGTACGGCCGGCGTCGGCTGGAACAGTGACCGGCACACGCAGGCCAGCGGTTCGCTGAGAGCACCTGCCGCCGACGACACGTGCGCCGGCAGCCGGCGGGCGTTGCGGGCGGGCACGACGACCTGCTCGGCGAACCCGCCATCCGCGCCGGAACCGATCGACACTCGCGACCCGCAGCGATTCGGCGCACCGCTGCGGCAGTCGCGGCACTCGCCGCAGGTCGAGAAGAAGGTCTCGAGCGCGACCCGCTCACCGACACGAGCCGGGTCGACGCCGGCACCGACGGCGGCGATCGTGCCGCTGACCTCGTGCCCCAGCGTGACCGGGGGCCGCGAACCGTAACTGCCGTCGAGGATGTGCAGGTCGGTCCCGCACAGACCCGCCGCGGCGACGTCGACCACGACCTGGCCGGGCGCCGCCGTGGGTCGCGGGACGTCCTGCAGCTCGATGGCGCCGGGGTCGGGTCCCGTCTTGCGCAATGCCTGCATCAGCTGACTCGTGCTCCCATGTAGCGCAGGGCGCACGACCTGTACGTCGACGCGATCTGCTCGATGGCCTGGTGACGCGCAAGCCTGCCATCCAGCCAGGACGCGACGGCCCCACCCCAGATACTCCTCCCGATCGCGAACCCGCTGAAGCCGGGGGTGGCGGCGGCGACGTCGAGCCAATGGCCGACGACGTCGTTGGGCGCGCCGGCTCCCAGGACCACGCACGTGGCCCGCGGATTTGCGACGACGGCCTGCGCGGCGACCTGTGCCGCCTCGTCGGGTGAGGAGATGCCCTCGACCTTCCACTGGTCGACGAGCACGCCGGCGTTCTGCATCTCGGCCATCGATCCGCACAGCTCTTCGACGTCGACGGTGGGGATCTGCCCGGTGCCGCCGTCGCTCTGACCGACGATCAGCTCGAGCATGAAGCCGATCGACTGCTCGGCCAGGAACTCCGAGAGCTCACGCAGCCTCGTGAGCTGCGTCTGTCTGGCCTCGAGCGGGTCTGTCGTGCGGTGGTGCACGAGCGCCTTGGCGCAGGCGGGCCGGAACTCCAGCAGATGCCGCCGATAGTCGCCGCCGTACTCGAAGGTGAACACGGGCTCGAATGCCCGTTCCACCGGCATCGAGACCGGAAAACCGAGCGCGGCGGCGCGCCGCGCGATGGGTGCGCCGAACTCCTCGTCGATCAGGACGCCGGGGCGCGTTCCGGCGAGCCCGCTGTCCACGGCGGCTACGAACGCCTCGAAGATCAGCTCCTTCGACCGGCCGATCTCCTCGCGCGTCATCCCTGTGGAGCGCACTGAGGCGAACGCACGTTCTCGGTGATCGAACGCCAGCACTGCCATCGGCGGTCCTCCGTCGGAGACCGCCGCGCTCCCATCCGGCATGTTCATGAGGTGATGCTAACAGATTGTTAATATGTTTCTATGTCTGCACAGATGGACCGAGAGTTCGACGTCGTCACGGCCGGGAGGGCGGTCGTCGATCTCTACCCGGCGGAGGACGGTCGCCCGCCGAAGAACGTGGAGTCCTACCGCCAGTACCTCGGCGGGTCACCCACGAACGTCGCGGTCGCGGCGGCTCGCGCCGGCCTGCGCAGCGCGGTGGTGACCCGCACGGGCGACGACCTCTTCCACGACTTCGTGGTCGATCAGCTCGAGACCTTCGGCGTCGACACCCGGTGGGTCCACGCCGTCCCCGGCCGCCGGACCACGCTCGCGGTGTGCGATCTCGAGGACCCCCGCACCCCCGGACTGACCTTCTTCCGCGACACGCCACCGCCGGAGGACGCCCTCGACGTCGACGAGCTCGTGGCCGCCGCGGCCGCGTCGCGCGTCCTGTGGATCACAGCCTCCGGGTTCGCCACGACCCGGTCGGCCGCCGCGCAGACCGCTGCGATCGCCGCGGCGCACCAGGTCTTCCTGGACCTCGACTACCGGCCAGACTTCTGGCCGAGCGAACACGCCCTGCATGATCGCCTGCTGCCCGTGTTGTCCCAGGTCGATGCCGTGATCGGGAACCTGCGCGAGGTGGCGATCGCGCTCGGCGAGACGGGGACGCCGGCGGACCTCGCGCGCCGGTTGCTGAGCAGAGGGCCACGACTGGCCGTCGTCAAACAGGGGGCGGACGGGGCGCTGGCCGCCACCCGCGAGCTCCTCGTCGAGCAGCCGGCGTTCCCGGTGCGGCCGGTCAACGGGCTGGGAGCCGGCGACGCGTTCGGCGGACTGCTCCTCAAGGGCGCCGTGGCCGGCTGGCCGCTGCACGAGACGATGCGTTGCGCCGCGGCCGCAGGGGCGATCGTGACGTCGCGGCGCGCGTGCTCGGCCGCCATGCCCACGATGACCGAGGTGGCCGAGCTTCTCGAGTCACACGAGCAGCGTCGATGACCCGACCCGCCGAGGCGAGCTTCTTGTCTCAGCATGTGGCTCGCCGCTATTGTCACATTGAGTTGACATGTTGAACGTCAGAACAGGGTGAAGATGCCAGCAGGAGAAGCGGTAGTCCCAGTGGCACTCGACCGCGCCTCGCCCATTCCGCTGTACTTCCAGCTCGCCGAACAGCTGGCGGCGGCGATCGCAGGTGGCCAGGCGCAGCCGGGCGACCCGTTCGAGAACGAGGTCGCCATGAGCGAACGGCTGGGCTTGTCTCGCCCGACGGTTCGGCGTGCGATCCACCACCTCGTCGACCAAGGCCTGCTCGTGCGCAGGCAAGGGCGCGGCACCTTCGTCACCAGTCGCCGAGTACACCGGCGCGTGAGCAAAGGGAGCCTGTACGAGGACCTGTCGATTCAGGGCCGCAACCCCAGCACCAAGGTGCTGAGCCGGGCGAACGAGCGCTACCCGAAGGCCGCGGCAGCTCTCGACCTCGAACCGGACGCGGAGTTGCTGGCCCTGAGACGGCTGCGGTTCGCCGATGGCGAGCCGCTGGCGATCATGCAGAACTGGCTTCCGCCGCGCTTCATCTCGATCACGCAGGAACAGCTCGAGCAACGTGGCCTCTACTCGATGCTGCGCGATCACGGCGTCGGCTCCGTGGTCGCCCACCAGTCCATCTCGGCCCGACTGCCGACGGCGGAGGAGAGCGAGTTGCTCGGGATCTCCGGCCGGCTGCCCGTCATCGCATTGAGCCGCACGGCGTTCGAGCCGGGTGGCGCGCCGGTCGAGCATGCCGAGCACGTCTACCGATCCGACGGCTACGCGATCGATCTGGTGCTCGAGGAGAACTGACGCACCACGCGGACGCGCCGAACCTCCGTCGATCCGTAAATATGTATTGACATATTAAGCTGTAGTCAATTAGCGTCAGTGGCGGACTGCATGGCGCACCACCGTCATTCCCTTGGGCACCTGGCCCCCACGGCCGCGGGAACCTGTCCGGCGTGGCGTCGCGCGGAGTCGAACGAGAACCTAGGGAGAGGTGCGGCAGCATGGAACGGATTCCCGTCGCGATCGTCGGCTGCGGCGGTATGGGGACACGGCACCTGTTCGGCTTGTCCGAACTCGAGCGGGCCGATCTGAATCCGTTCGACCTCGTTGCCGTCTGCGACGTCGACCCTGCCCGCGCCGATCGCCTCGCCGACGAGGCACAGACGCGGCTCGGGCGCCGCCCGGCCACGTGCGCCGACCTCGACGCGGCGCAACGCCTCGGGGCGGTGGCGGTCGACATCACCACCGTGCCGCGGTTCCATCACAGCCTCGCCGCCGACGCGATCGCCCTCGGGCTCGATGTGATGGTGGAGAAGCCGGTCGGGCTCACGGTCGCGGCCGCTCGGCAGCTCAAGGACGCCGTCGCCGGATCGGATCGGATCCTCAGCGTGGCCGAGAACTTCCGGCGGGACCCGACGAATCGGCTCGTCAAGGCCCTCATCGAGGGCGGCGTCCTCGGCGAGCCGCGCTACTTCCACCAGAGCTCCGGTGGCGGCGGCGACCTGATGGCGATCTCGATGTGGCGTCATCTGAAGGCCGAGAGCGGCATCCTCTTCGACGCGGGCACGCACTACACGGACATGATGGAGTACTACCTCGGCCCCGTCGTCAGCGTCTACGCGCAGATGCGGCTGTTCGAGAAGATCCGCTACAACCCGGCGGCGACCGGCGGCGCCCCGGCCTCGAACCCCGGAGGCGTGTACGGCCAGTCCCAGGCGGCGATGCCCGCCGAGTTCGAGGCCACGGCCGACGACGCGCTGTTCGCGATGGTCAACTTCGCCTCAGGCGCCGTCGGGCAGTACGCCGAGAACCGCGCCGAGCACGGCCGCGAGAGCTGGGCCCGCAGCGTCCACGGGTCGGCGGGTGCGGTGGAGATTCCCAAGGACCGCAGCGGCCGGCCCCTCGTGCTGACCCTGGACCGCACCAAGACCTACACGGGTGCGGAGATCCTCCCGCTGGTGCCGCGGTTCCGGCTCGACGACGTGACCGCCGCGCTGTTCGGCGGCCCGCAGGCGACCGCGTACGGCCTCGACTTCGAGACCGTCGACCGACTCCTGCTGGCCGTGGAGTACGCCGAGTTCGGGAACGCCATCGCGACCCGCACCCCGCCGGAGGTCGGCCTCGAGGAGGGCATCCGGGCGATCGCGGTCTGCTACGCCATGATGGAGTCCGGCGCCGCCGGAGGCCGGATCGTCACGGTCGACGACATCCTCGACGGCTCCGTCGGCGACTACCAGGCCGGCATCGACGACGCCATCGGTCTCGGGGCGTAGCCCGTGGAGCGCTTCACCCGCATCACCGACGGCGTGTTCCTGCTCAAGGTTCCCTTCACCGGTGTGTGGACCGGCGTCACGTTGGTGCTCGGCGACGGTCCTCCGATCCTCGTCGACAGCGGAGGGTCGGCCGAGACGGTGGACTCCACGATCGTGCCGGCGCTGGCCGAACTGGGGATCGAACTCTCCGACGTCGGCCGGGTACTCGCCACCCACATCCACGGTGACCACGTCGGCGGCATCGCGCGCATGCGCGAGATCGCACCGTCGCTCGAGGTGGGCGTGTTCTCCGAGTCGGGGGCACGCATGCGGGACCCGCTCGCGTACAGCCGTGAGATCCGCGCCAGGTTCCCCGAGCACAGCCCGGCGCCGCCGCCCGTGCTCGACGGCGTCGTGCCCGACCTCCTGTTCGACGACGGCGACATGGTCGGCCCGCTGCGCGTGATCCACACGCCCGGCCACGACACCGACGCGTGCTGCTTCTTCGACGTCCGCTCCGGCACGCTGGTCACGGGCGACTCACTGCAGCTCAACGGGACGATCTCGCAGGGCTGCGCGTTGTTGTTCGACCCGGCCCGGTATCTGGACTCGCTGCACCGCCTGCTCGCGCTGCCGGTGCGCAACATCGTCTGCGGGCACCCGTACCTGCCCTTGGGCGAAGCCGCCGTCGGCGAAGAGGCGGCCCGCCGCTTCCTCGCCGGCTGTATCGGCTGTTACGAGCACGATCGCGGGTTCGTGGCCGGGATGGCGGCGGCCGGTGTCACCGACCCGCACACGGTCGCACGCGCGCTGGTCGGCAGTGTCGGCGGTGTCGAGCCGGAGAAGTTGTTCCTACCGATGCACACGGTGGCCGCCTACCAGGAGGCCGCCGAGGGAGAGCACACATGAAGGCCGCCCTGATCACCGGGGCCTCGCGTGGGATCGGCGCCGGCTGCGCGCTGGCGTTCGCCCGCGAGGGGTACCACGTCGGCGTCAACCACAGGTCTTCGGCCGCGGATGCGGAGCAGATCGCGCAGCAGTGCCGGGAGCTCGGCGTCGAGGCGGAGATCTTCGCCGCCGACGTCGCCGACGCGGGCGAAGCGCACGCGATGGTCGAACACTTCGTCGAACGCTTCGGGCGCATCGACGTCCTCGTCAACAACGCCGGTGGAGCGCTGCGGATGCCCCCTGGCGGCTTCATCGACATGCCCACCGAGTACTGGGACGGCCAGATCGCGCTCAACCTGAGCGCGGCGTCCTACTGCGCGCAGGCCGCGGCGAGGTCGATGGTCGCTCAGGAGGTGCCTGGCGCCATCGTCAACATCTCGTCGATCCACGGTGACGTCACCTGGGTCCGCCGCAAGGCGCTGCCGTACTCGGCCGCCAAGGCGGGGCTGAACATGCTGACCAAGTCGCTCGGGGTGGAGCTGATCGAGTACGGCATCAACGTCAACTGCATCGCACCGGGCCTGATCCACACCAAGGCCCTCGACCGCTACTCCGAGCGCGACCTCAACGGCTTCAACCGCAAGATCCCCTTCGGGGCCGGTGGGACGCCCGCCGACATCGCGGAGCTCGCCGTGTTCCTGGCCGACAAGTCGAAGAGTCGCTTCATCGTCGGCCAGACGATCACCGTCGACGGCGGCCAGTCGATCGACGGTGCGATCGACTCCATGCTGGACGACCCCTTCTGAGGCGCCTCGTCGGGCCCGGGCCTGATGGCGGGTGGATTGCTGGGCCCCCAGCGCCACCTTTCCGCCCGCCATCCGTCAGCAGCCCACGTGCTCGGCCGGGCGCAGCGCCCAGACCGCGGCTATCTGACACCACGACCACGCCGCAACACGCGCCGCCACGAAGATCATCGGCGATCCGCACCAGCGGGGTGTGGTCGATCGCCGATGACATGGGCTGGATGCCGGGCCGACGCGGCACCCGGGGCCTGGACGCGCTGGGTGTCATCCGGGGTGACGCGGCCCCGCGCACGCGCACCGACCGCCCCAGGGAGCCCCCTTGGCAAGGCTGACCGCGTGCTTGGCATGGCTCACCGTGTCTCGGGTGTCCCGTTTGGTCCGATCCTCAGGGCGGCCAGCCTTGCCAACATGGTGACGGGGTCAACGGCGGCCGCTCACACCGGCCACCCCTTGGAACAGCTCATCTCACTCCCCGCGTACGACCGTCATCGCCACGGACTTGGTCACGGTCTCCCCCGGGTGGATCGTCAGCTCGGTGCCGGTGAGCCGACGCGCCCGGTGCACCCCGCTGGGATAGCCCGAGGCCGGTTCCAGCGCCAGCGAGTGCGCGGTCCCGTACCAGGGGTAGTCCTGTCGCCCGCCGGACTCGTACCAGTACCAGGCGAAGGGGAAGTCCTGCCTGCTCCAGGCCAGCTCCACCCCGAGCCCGAGCTCAGGGTTGTGGATCCGCGCGCGCACCTGCTCGTCCCCGAACGAGCCGAGGAAGGCCAGCCGCGCCCCGCCGCTGCCCGCGGCGTCGAGCCGGGAGAGATCGACGTGGGAGCCGTCGACCTCGACGTGCTCGGGCCAGTGGGGCGGGGCGGCGGTGGCCGGGACGTCGTCGGGCAGGTCCGGGTGCACCACGCATCCGGTGATCGCGACCGTGGTCGCCGGCCCGATCAGCGGTGCGCCGAACGCTGGGTGCTGGCACCAGAGCACGTCGACGGGCCGGGCCCCCACGTGCGTCACGGACTCGGTGACCACGACCTGGTTGCCGCTGACGCTCACGACCTTGCTGACCGTGAACGGGCTACGCGCCAGGGCCGTCGTCAGGCGAACTCCGCCCGGCGCCGGCTCCCAGTCGAACGGAGCGAGCCAGGTCTCGCCGTGGAAGCCCCAGTCGACGCCGTGTTCGACGCAGGCGCGGCCGGCGTTAGGGAACATCGTGTTCCAGCCACCACCGGAGCGGTCGAGGGCGAGTGCCTCGGGCGCCCCGGGCAGGGGCAGCGCCCACGGCGGCCGCAGACCCCAGCGAGGGGTCCACAGCAACTCCACGCCGCCGGCGCGATCGCGGATCGAGGCGATGTCCGCGCCCTTGCCCGGGACGACGGTGACCTCGAGATCACTCGTCGACAGCCGTAGCGCCTCCCACCCGGAGACCGATGTGACCTGATGCTCGGCGGCCGCAGCCGTCATGGTTCCTCCGTACCGTTCGTCAGCGCAGGCCGGCTCGCGCCATCGACTTCATGAAATGCCGCTGGAAGATCAGGAAGATGATCAGCACCGGGATGATCGAGGAGACGGAGCCGGCCAATGCCGGCCCCAGCGACACGGTGCCGTCGTCGGACATGAAGCGGGTCAGTCCGAGTGGCACCGTGTACTTCGCCTCGTCCGTGATCATGATCAGTGCGCTCTCGTAGTCGTTCCACGTCGAGTCGAAGGTCAGGATCGCCAGGGCGGCGAGCATCGGCCGCGCCAGCGGCAGGTAGATGCGCGAGAAGATCCGCCACTCGCTCGCACCGTCGATACGTGCGGCCTCACCGAGCTCGCGCGGCGCCGCGGCGAAATGCTGCCGCAGGAGGAACGTCGCGAAGACCGATGCCATGCCCGGAAGGATCAGGGCGACGAGGGTGTCGTAGAGCCCGATCTGGCTGAAGAACATGAAGCGCGGCACCAGCAGCAGCTGGGCCGGCACCATCGACGTGGCCAGGAAGGCGATGAACAACACGTTCTGGCCCTTGAACTTCAGCTGCCCGAAGGCGTACCCGGCGAGCGTGACCACGAAGAGCTGGCCGAGAATGGTCGCCACCACGACGATGGTGGAGTTGCTGAAGTAGCGCAGCATCGACTGCTCGCCGGTCCAGACCTCGACGAAGTTGTCCCACACCAGTGGATCGGGGATCCACTGCGTCG